>JAZRSF010000026.1:0-88191 GCA_045651365.1 Christensenellaceae bacterium | reverse complement strand
GCAAGGTTAAGGTTATCGTCGCCAGAGTAAAGGGCAGTTTTACCACGGATAAGACGCGCGGTTTCACAGATTTGTTCCATATTACCGCAAGCCTCTTTAATACCGCCTATGTTCTTATGTTCAGCAATTTCTTCCATAGTGCGCGGAAGAATGTTTACACCAGTACGCGCGGGTACGTTGTAGCAAAGAACGGGGATATCAACGTTGTCGCAAACGTCGTTGTAATATTTTACCAAACCTTTTTGAGTGCATTTATTGTAGTAGGGGGTAACCACTAAAAGACCGTCTGCACCAATTTTTTGTGCAAGCTGACTCTTTTCAATTGCCTTTTTGGTACAGTTACTGCCAGAGCCTAAGATAAATTTAACTCTACCTTCAATCTTATCGTAAGCAAATTTAGCAATGCTTTCATATTCACTGTCAGTAACGCACGGAGCTTCGCCCGTAGTGCCAAGAATACAAAGCGCATCTATACCGTTTTTAATTTGGTATTCAATTTGTCTGCTCAAAGCATCATAGTCAACACCGTCCTTAGTGAACGGTGTGATAGCTGCGGTACAAGTTCCCTTAAAAATAGTTTTATTCATAATAAACCCTTAGAAAAAAATTGATAATATAGATTAATGTTGGTCTTTAACTGCGCCGATTTCAATTGCCTTTTCTGCAATTTGAACAGCGTTGGTTGCAGCGCCCTTTCTAATATTGTCGGCAACGCACCAAAGGTTAATACCACTAGCAACCGTATCGTCCATTCTAATTCTACCAACGAAAACTTCGTTTTTATTTTCAGCGGTGAGAGCCATAGGATAAATATTGTTTTTAACGTCTTCAACCGTGCAAGGCTTTTCAAATTCGATATTGATTGATTCGCTGTGTCCGTAGTAAACGGGGACACGAACGCAAGTAGCGGTAACTTTAATTGATTGGTCGTTCAAGATTTTTTTGGTTTCAAAAATCATCTTGTCTTCTTCTTTGGTGTAGCCGTTATCCATAAATACGTCGATATGAGGTAAACAGTTACCAAAGATAGGATAAGGGAATTTTTGAGGTGCTTCGCCACAAATACCACCTTTTAGGTCGTTGAAACCCTTAACGCCAGCACCAGAAACTGCTTGATATGTAGAATAGATGATTCTCTTGATGCCGAAAGCTTCGTGAAGTGGCTTTAATGCTACAACTGCTTGAATAGTAGAGCAGTTAGGGTTAGCAATTATATTTTTATGATTAAGAATGTCGTTTGCGTTACATTCTGGAACAACTAGAGGAACGTTTTCGTCTCTTCTCCAAGCACTAGAGTTATCTATAACTAGAATACCATGTTTAGCGAAAATTGGTGCAAATTCTTGGCTGGTTGAACCACCTGCAGAGAATAAGGCAATATCGATATTTTTACCGATAATATTTTCTTCTTTAAGTTCTAGAACGGTGTGTTCTTTGCCCATAAAATCAATTTTCTTACCTGCAGATTTTGCAGATGCAAAAAGGTAATAATTTTCAACAGGGAGTTGTTTTTCGCTTAAAACTTCCATCATTTTGTTTCCAACCATACCGGTTGCGCCAACTACGGCAACGTTGTATTTTCTCATAAAGTAATACTCCTATCTATTTTTTACCCCTATAGTTTAACAAAGGTTTGTCTAAAAGTAAAGTTTTTTTAAGTATATACCTCATTTTATTTGAAAATAAATTTAAAATAGTATAATATATATAATAAGAAAATAGTGGAGACGAATATGGCTTCAAAGGGATACCGTGGATTTATAAATAGATTAGTTGCAGGCTCGGAAAAATCGGAAGAGTATGCAAGAAATAAACTACCGTCGAATAGATGGGAGTTATTTTGGGATATTTTTAAAGGAAGATTTGGAAAACTCATTATAATAAATTTTTTGACGTTGATTTTTCTTCTACCTATTGCACTGTTGATATTCTTTCGTTACGTATCCATAGTTGGATACGGAATGACCTATCCTTTTAATACAGGGTTTGGAGTGGGATACGCTGCGCCCGTTACGCTAATCGGTCTAAGCGAACAAATTGTGTTTAATACCGACGTTAAATTATTTTTAATTTTACCCATTCTATCCTTAATTGCCTCAGTAGGTTTATCTGGTGGGCTTTATATTATTAGAAATCTCGTATGGACTGAGGGTATATTCGTAGCAAACGATTTTTGGAAGGGCGTTAAACAAAATTTTAAACAAGTTGCGTTGACGTGTTTTATTTATTCTATATTCGTCTATATAACCATAGCGACCATAGATTTAGCCAATTATAACGTCGTAATAGGACAAAACAGTAAATTACTTTATTACACTATTTTGATATTTACCATTCTCGTGATTTCTTTTCTCACGATTATGGCGATGCACATGCTAGCCCTTTGCGTTACCTACGAATACAAATTTATGGAATTGGTTAGAAACGCATTCTTCTTCACTATAGGTAATTTTTTAACTAGCGTTGCTTTTATAGTGCTTGGAGGTATATTCGTATTGCTATTATTATTTGATGGTTTCGTATTTTACCTATCTTTGATAATTTTAGCAGTATTTGGCTTATCGTTATTTATGTTGGTGTGGACGGTGTTCTGTCAATACTTATACGACAAGTATCTTAACGATAAGGTTAAGGGGGCAGTTAAGAATAGAGGTATTTATGCTAAGGTTAAAAAAGACCAGTCTTCTGCTATTAAAAAGCACAAAGAAGAAATTGATTACGCTATTGCTAACAGTATGCTTTCTTCAAGACCAATCAAGCCTATTACCGACGATGAGTTGACCTTGCACGAACTTCCTCAATCGTTTAGCAGAAGTGATATTGAAAAACTTAACGAAAGTAGAAGAATTCTTTACGAAGACAACGAAAATTATATAAGAGAGCATCTTGGCGACGAAAAGTATAGGCAAATGCAAGAGGCTAAAAAGAACGCAGACGTCTATCACGAAGAAAGACAAAAGCGTATCGAAAAGGCTAAAAGAGAACTCGAAAAGAGAAATAAGAAAAAATAATAAAAAAGACGCTTATAACGAGCGTCTTTGAAATTTAAGGTATATAATGGATAAACTGCTAAAAGCAATGTATTTTGATAATCAACTTTCGGTTTGCGTATTAGATACTACCGATATGGTTAATCAAGCGATAAAAGTTCATAACCTAACCCCAGTATGCGCTGCAGCATTAGGTAGAACTCTTACCGTATGCACCTTTATGTCGCAAGGCTTAAAGCATAAAAACGACAAACTTTCAGTTACCGTAAAGGGCAACGGAGAGGGTGGCAAAATAACCGTTTGTGGAAACGGCGAACTTCAAATGAGGGGATATATTGACAATCCTAACGTAGACCTACCGTTAAAACCAAATGGTAAACTAGACGTTGGCGCATGTGTGGGAAAAGAGGGTAGAATAACCGTTATTAGAAGTATGGGCTTAAAAGAGCCATATACGGGAAGTTGCGAGTTAGTTTCAGGTGAAATAGCAGAGGACTTTACTGCATATTACGTTTTTAGCGAACAACAACCAACAGCCATTGCTTTAGGTGTTAAAATTGGCAAAGACGGAACTTGCGTGGGAGCAGGTGGCGTTATCGTTCAAGCATTACCTGGCGCTAGCGAAGCGGCTCTTATAAAAGGCGAAGAGATAATTAACAAACTGGGCGCATTATCTACCATCATAGAAGAAAATAGCGCAGAATATATTCTTAAGGAATATTTTGACGGCGCAAAATACACCGAATATTTTCCAAAATATGAGTGCCTTTGCAGTAGAGAATACTTAGAAAAAGTATTAATTTCGCTAGGCAAGGCTGAACTTGAAGATATTATTCAAAAAGACGGAGTGATAAAAGTAGAGTGCGAGTTTTGTAGAAAGGAATATCTTTTCGACTGCAAGGACGTAGAAAAATTTTTTGAGTAAAAATGGAACACGATAGTAAGATTTTAAACTTTCCTCAAGGGGCAAAAACATATAATAAAATAGCCGAGAAAAAAGCAGAGCAAGGAGATTACGTTTCCTCGCTTAGCTTTTTATTTTCCTCGCTAGAAAGAGATTTTAATTTTGATACCTTGCAACAAATAGCCGAGAATTACGAAGAAATGGGGCTTTTATCCCTTTCAAACGCATTTTGGTTTAAATATCTTTCCAGTTGCCCAGATAACAAAGTCTCGCTTGCTTATGAAAAACTAGCAGTAAATTATTTTTATATGGATAGTTTTTTCCCTGCAACCTATTATTTCCATCAAAAATTATCAAAAGACGGCTTTATTTCAAGCGAAAACTTAGAACAGGACGTTATAAACTTTTTTAACCAAAACGTTCCTAAAAAGACGGCGTATCATATAGCATATCCGTTCGATAAGGCTGATTGGTCGCACTATGAAAAGATGGGTAAGCAAGCGTTAGCCTCTCAAGATTACGAGGGTGCTGAAAAATACCTTTCAAGCATTCCTAAGGAATGTCTAACTGAAGAAACTAGTGGCGAACTTGCTATTTCTTATTTCCTTAACAAAAAGGACAAGCAAATGATACAAGTATGCAAAGATTCTTTGCAACTTCACGGCGAAAACGTTACGGCATATTGTAATTTGGCATCTCTTTATCACGCTAAAGGGGATAAGGAAAAGAGCGCATATTATTATTCAAAAGCACTAGAAATGCCCCTTAAAAGCGACGAAGACGGATATAAACTAGGGACTTGTGCAATGGAGCAAGGCGACCATTACACGGCAAACAAATGGCTTAAAAAAATCGTAGATGATAGACCTTTTGACGTATCGACTTCTTTTTTCTACGCTGTATCAATGGCGAACGTAGGGGATATAGAAGGGGCAACCGAATTGTTTTGCGAGATTTATAAAATTTATCCACAGGACTACGTCGTAGGTTTTTTTGCCGAGTATTTTACCGAGTTAAACGATAGTGGTAAGGACACGAAAAATCTATTGCCGTTAAAATACGTAAGAGAAATCCCTAATTCTATTTCAAAGAACTATAAAAGAAAAATAAACGAGTTATTCCAAGACCCTAAAAAAGGGCTTTCGCAAATAAAAAAGGAAGACGTTCAAAGAATAATAAAATGGGCGTTAACTCAAGACGATTTTGAATGCGCAAAAAAATCTGCTTTAATATTAATTAACTCAAACACGAAATGGGCAGAAGAAACCTTGCTTAACGCACTCATAGACATAGACGTTTTTAGCGAAACTAAACGTGCTATAATAACCTTATTAGTTATGAACGGTTTTAAAGACCCTTTCCCTGTCGTAGCAAACGAATTCTTTATAAAAGTTAAGCCAAGAAAGGTAATTTTTGAAAAGAAAATAGACGGAGATTTGTTTATGGCGTCATACGCTATTTGTCTTTCAAGGTTGGCGTTTTGGAACATAGACGAGTTTGACAAAATTGCCTTTTCAATGAATAAAATCTACAAAAAATTAGGGGAAACGTTGATAATTCAAGGTGTAACCCCTGAAGAAATCGCTGCATTATGCGTATGTATAAGCAAGTTAAAACATCTATCTTCACCAGAATACGTTTGTAAGTTTTTTGATGCAAGGGTAGACGTTGTAAAAAAACAATTAGCCTTATTAAAAGGAGGGAAAAAATGATAAAAATATTTGATATGGACGAACTTTTCGATAAGTATATTTCCGACTTCGTTTACAAGAATATAGGCAAAATAAAGCCTGAAGAAATTGAAGACCAAATTCCCGTTTTATACGAAAAATTCGGCAATGAAAAACTTAAGGAATTAGACGAAAAAACTCCTAACCAATACTACGTAGAATATAGCGCAGAAGAACTTTTAGAATGTTTGAAAGGTCATCTAGAAAAACAAGTTCCCGTTAGCGATTTTTTGTGCGAAGCAATTCAAAACAACAAGGCTAACGAAGATGTTTTGCTTAAAGAATTAAACCAAGATTCTAGCGAAGAATTAACCCTTTATCTTATGAACATGTTAGATGCAATGGGCAGTAAAAAGGGCGCAAAACGCTATCTAGAATTTGTTTTATGGGATTATTCTTTGCCAATCAAGGAACTTGCAACAGAACTTTTATGTAACTTTGCTGACGAGGTAAAGGAAGAAATATTATTTCACTTTAAGGACAGTTCGACTGAAATAAAATCATATCTTACACAAATACTTTCAAACTCATCTAAGGACGATAGAATTTTCGACCTATTAATAGCAGAGTTTGCTAAAAATCAAAAAGACATTCCAATTTATGCTGGATATCTAGCCAGATATGGCGACGAAAGGGCCTTGCCATTCTTAATGCAAAGCATAGAAAGTGATAAAATAAACTATTTTGATTTTGAAGAACTTCGCTTTGCGATAGAGGCTTTGGGAGGAGAATACAATAAAAAGAGAGACTTTTCAAGCGATAAAATTTATAAGAAAATTCAGTCGGCAAAAAATCAAGCGCCAAAAAAATAGTTCTGTATAAATTTCTTCTTTTTAGCCAATAATATCTAAAACGGAGGTTTTTATGTCTAAAAAGAAAAAGAACAAGGTAAAAAAATTGACCGACGAAGAATACGGCAAATATATAATGGCGTTAAAAGATGAAGAGCCACCTGCAATTATAAAAAAAGAGCAATAATTATAAAAAGCACGATTTCTCTTTGGTAAGAGAAATCGTGCTTTTAATTTGTCTTTTCGGTTAAAAAACATAATTGATAAAATTTCTTGCCAACAAAAGAAAAATATTGTATAATAAAAAAGTTCTTTATAATTTTAGAGATTATAGGAGACCTTATGATAGAGATAAAAGAAGTAGTAACTAGAAGGGATAAAAAGGCGTTTATTAAATATCCTTTAAAGTTATATAAGGATTGCCCTTATTACGTTCCTTCAGTTTCTAGCGACGAGTATAATAATTTTAATCTAAAGAAAAACCCTAATTTCAAAAACTGTAGTTACAAAGGCTTTTTAGCGTATAAAGACGGCGAGTTAGTTGGAAGAATTGCAGCGATTATTAATTTTGAAGATAACAAGTTAACGGGGAAAAACTGCGTAAGATTTACTAGGTTTGAAAGTATCGACGATTTAGAAGTGTTTAAAGCGTTGTTACTAGCCGTTGCAAATCACGGCAAACAAATGGGAATGACTATACTTCACGGACCATGGGGTTTTAACGATACCGATAGGGAAGGTATGCTTACTTACGGCTTTGAGGAAAGAAGCACCTACGCAACCAACTACAGTTATCCATATTTTTGTAAAAACATAGCAGAACTCGGGTTTTTAGACGAATCGAAATGGATGGAAATGCGTTTTAAGATTCCTAAAGAAAAGGACCAAAGAATTGCAAGAATTTGCGAAAAAGTAAAAGAAAAATATGGTGTTAGGGAAATCGCCGACCATATGAGTGTTAAGGAAATTCTTAATAAATATGGCGAAGAGTTTTTTGAAACCTTTAATCAAGGCTATTCTCATCTAGACGGTTTCGTTCCTTTCGTAGATAAGGGAATGAAACAAAGCGTTTTAGACCAATTTGCGATTATTGCTAACACAAGATACGTTAGTATTCTAATAGATAAAAACGAAAAAGTTGCAGCCTTTGGAATATGTTTACCTTCAATATGTAAACCATTGATAAAGCATAAGGGTAGATTGCTTCCTGGAATATTCGAGTTGTTAAAAATAATAAAAAAACCAAAAGAATTAGAAATGGCGCTAATTGCCGTAAAACCCGAATATAAAAACGCAGGCTTAAACGCAATTATGATAAATAGGATTATGGCTAACATAATTGAGGACGGCGTTGAAAGAATAGAATCTAATCCAATGCTAGAAACGAATTTAGCCATTCAACAACAATGGAAACCTTTCCCTTACGACGTTGTAAAGAGAAGACAAACCTATCAAATAGAAATAGACGAATTTATAAAACAAGCTTAATAAAAGATAAAATAGCCCGTTTGCATTATCGCAAACGGACTATTATTTTTTTATTAAAAATCAACTTATTTTTATAGTAGAGGAATAGTTGCTAAATATTCAACGTCAGGTCTATCTTTAGCATCTCCCTCGGCTAAAACGAATAACTTTTTAGTAATAATACCACCGGCAAGTTTAACCAATGCTTCTAAGCCACTTAAACTTTCTCCTGTAGAAACCACGTCGTCAACGATGGCAACTTTTTTGCCTTTGATTAACGAAACGTCGTGTTGAGAAAGGTAGAAGGCTTGATTAACCCCAGTAGTTATAGAAGAACCGTATCTAACCTCAATGCCGTCTTGCATATAGAGTTTTTTAGACTTTCTAGCAACGGCGTAATATGGCATATTTAATTCTCTAGCAACCACGTGGCAAAGCTGTAATCCTTTTGATTCAGCAGTAATTAAAACGTCGCAACCCTCAGCAAGTTTTGCGAGTTCCTTTCCACAATGCTCGGTCATCTCTTGAGCGCCGTGAAGATTAAAAAAAGCAATGTTTATTCCGTTAGGAAGTGTTAGTGTGGGTAAATCTGCTTTATAGCCTTTGATATCTACCGTGTAAAATTTCTGCATAAAAATGCCTCCAAAAATATGGTAATTAAATTTTATCACTTTTATTTGGGTTTGTCCATAGCCAAATCATATAATTTTCGTTAAAAGCATAATTTATTATGAAGGACAAGGAGAAGGTTATGTATTTTTACGATAAAACCCAGCAAGAAGTTTTAAAAGAGGTAAATTCTAGCGATAGTAAAGGGTTGTCTCAGTCGAGTTTAAAAAGCAACGTTGAGCGATATGGATACAATGCTTTAACCGAAAAAAAGAAACGAGGCGTTATAAAGAGGATAGGCGACGCAATAAAGGAACCTATGCTCTTAATTTTGTTATTCGGTTTTATAGTTGCGTTTGGTGCAAATCTTGGTAAGTTTATAAAAACTGGAGATGGTGATTTCGTAGAATGCTTCGGCATACTGTTTGCCGTCATTTTATCCGTCTTTATAACCGTGGTAATGGAGGGAAGTTCTCAAAAAGCCTTTCAAACGCTAAGCAGAGTATACGAAAATGTTACCGTAAAGGTTTTGAGGCAGGGAGAAGTAATAGTTATAAATAAAAAGTTTATAACTGTTGGCGACGTTATTTTGGTGGAGACTGGGGATAAAATCGTTGCCGACGGTAGAATATTAGAAAGCAATTCTCTTCTTATTGACGAATCCTCTCTCACAGGTGAAAGCGTAGCCGTTAAAAAAGATGAAAACGCCATACTCTCGATAGGGACACCACTTGCCGAAAGGGTTAATATGCTTTATTCTGGAACGTTCGTAACGAACGGTAACGGCAAGATGGTAGTAACGTCGGTTGGCGATAACACTGAAATGGGAAAAATAGCCGAGGGCATATCTTTTAATTCGCAAACACAGTCGCCTTTACAACACAAACTTTCTAAACTTGGAAAATGGGTAACCATAATGGGCGCAGTATGTGCTGTTTTGATATTGATAATTTCATCAATAAGGTTAGTTAAAAGTGGAAACGTTACCTTTACAGGCGTGCAAGATTTGTTCATTTCCTGTATAGTATTAATCGTGGCGGCAGTTCCCGAGGGATTGCCTACAATCGTTGCCGTATCGCTTGCATTAAACATGATAAAACTAGCAAAAGAGAACGCCTTAATAAAAAAGATGACGGCAACCGAAACGGCAGGAGCAGTAAGCGTAATTTGTTCGGATAAAACTGGCACGCTAACTCAAAACAAAATGAGCGTTTCTCTAATATGTTCTAGTGAATATTGCGTCGTTCCTAAACGGCTAAATAATCCCTTCTTGATACAAAACTTCGTATGTAATAATACGGCTGAAATCGTTAGGGAAAACAAAAAAGAAGTATATAAAGGCAGTGGAACGGAATGTGCCCTTTTAAAAGCTTGTGAAGAGAGTGAAGATTGCAAAAGTTACAAAGTGTATCGAGAAAAATATCCCGTGGTTTATTCCATACCTTTTTCTAGCGATAATAAATGTATGTTTACGGTAATTAACGATAAAGGAACTATAAGAACGTTACTTAAAGGTTCGCCAGAAAAAGTTATAGCAATGAGTCGATTAACTGAAAAACAAAAAAATAAAATTTTGGGCGAGATATCTACTCGTCAGCAAAAGGCAGAAAGAATACTTTGCTTTGCTCACCTCGACGGAAAAGATTATCCAACTACTAACAGCGAGAGACAAGGAGAATACGTTTACGACGGTTTCGTTGCGCTAAAAGACCCGATTAGAAAGGAAGTTAAACAAGCCGTAAAAGATTGCAAAACGGCAGGCATCAAGATAAAGATACTAACGGGTGATAATCTAATTACTGCCCTAGCTATTGCTAAAGAATTAGAAGTCGCAAAAGACATAAACTCCGTCGTTTCGGCAGAGCATATAGAAAGTTTAACGGACGAAGAGCTTATTAAAATTCTGCCCAAAATCAACGTTATTGCAAGAAGCACACCCTCTATTAAACTAAGGGTAATAAAACTTTTAAAGAGTATGGGCGAAGTCGTTGCCGTAACGGGGGACGGGATAAACGACGCACCTGCAATAAAACACGCAGACGTCGGCATTGCAATGGGTATTTCAGGTAGCGAAATAACCAAGGAAACGGCAGACGTGGTTTTGTTAGACGACAGTTTTGCAACGGTAGTTAAAACCATTTCATTTGGAAGAAACGTATACAAAAACCTACAAAAATTTATAAGTTTTCAGTTGTCGGTAAATCTTTCGGCACTTTTGTTTATAACGGTATGCGCACTGCTAAATTTACCTTCTCCGTTTAACACCCTTCAACTGTTATGGATAAACGTTATAATGGACGGACCACCAGCACTTACCTTGGGGTTAGACTATAACGGCGAACAATTAATGAACCAACCCCCTGTGAAAAAGGATAGTAGCATTTTAACTAAAAAAGTAACTGCAAAAATTCTAATAAGTGGAATATTTATCTGTGCATTCATGGTTGTTCAAACCTTAACTAATTTTCTCGGTGCAAACGTGATGGAAAAATCATCTTGCATATTTACCTTATTTATATTCTTGCAACTCTTTAACGCTTTTAACTGTAAGGAGATAGGCTCAAAAAGTATTTTTAAGAATTTTGCAAAAAACAAGGTGATGCTATGGGTGTTTGCAGGAGTATTTTTAATGCACGTAATAATAGTTAGTTTTTTCTATCCTATATTTAACGTAAGTCCAATGAGGCTAGTCTTATGGGTTAGGTGTGTGGTGGTAGCATCTTCAATAGTATTTTTTGTCGAGGGATATAAGTTTATATATAGAAGAATAGCAAAAAATCGTCAAATATAGTCAACGTTTTTGAAGTATTAAAGTGAAATGAAAAAATGAGGTAAATAAAAAGTTTGGGGGTGCGTAGAATATAACTATATGGCTAATTTGTGTATAACCGAGAAAAGCAAGAACGTTGATAATCTTTATTATCTACAAACGGCGCTCGTAGAAATATTAAACAGTTCGGAATACAGTGTAAAAAACGACGTGATTGAAGACAGAGCAAAGCTTAACATCACGTGTCCTGAATATTACTCAGAGGTAATTAAAATGGAGGTCTGCGATAAGATTGCCGAAGTAATCGTCGTAAAGTATAAATACGAATATTTTAAAAAGACTATAAAATTAACTGGCTTAAACGAAGAAGAGAAGGAAATTCTTTTCGTAAGCCTTATCGCTGCAGACCTTGAAGACGATAAAAAATACGTTTACACTAGACTTAAGACATACGACGAAATAGCCATAGACGGAATGTATAATTTTAGGCTAAAACAGTTGAGAAAAAAATGGGAGGGGGTAGTAGATTACATGCCCAACTGTTTTTTTGGCGAACAATTAAAAGACTTTATAAGATATTTACTAGAACACCGTAAAAAGAGGGTTTATATAGACAATGGAAAAGTCTACGACGGTCATTATAGAAGGTTAAACCGTAACGCATTAACGCCATATGACAAACTCAATCTAGTAAGGGAAGTCATACTTAGTAATTGTGGAGAACTAGAAATAAGTGGACCTATTCCAAAGGAGGACGAAAGGTATTTAAAAGAGTATTATGGTGAAAAAATAATCTTTTCTACGGGATATTACAACTAAAATGGTTGACAAAGGCTTAAAATGGGTTTAATATATAAGTAACCAAAGAGCCGATAAGGTATGGACAAGTAGCAACTTGAAAGTTTTTTAGAGAGTGGGTGATGGTGAAATACCCATAAACGGAAAGGATTGTGAAACCACCGTGCTTGGCAAGTTAGCCGTTTACTGTTAAACGGAAAGAGTGGCCGAAGTTTTTTCGGCAATTAAGGTGGAAACACGGAATTTATTTCGTCCTTAAGGCATTGCCTTAGGGATTTTTTTATAGGAGGAATAAGATATGAAAATCACTTTGAAAGACGGTTCGGTATTGGAATTTGAAAATTCTGTTACTGCAAGTGAAGTGGCAAAAAGCATATCCGAAGGTTTATTTAGAAACGCCGTATGTGCTAAAGTAAACGGAGAGTTGGTAGACTTATCAACTATTATAGAAAAGGACTGTGAACTTCAAATAATAACGCTAAGAGATAAAGAGGGTTTAGAAGTTTATCGTCATACTTGTTCGCACGTGCTTGCGCAAGCAGTTAAGAGTATATTTCCAACTAGTAAATTAGCAATCGGCCCAACGATTGAGAACGGATTTTACTACGATATAGAATTCAAAACGCCAATATCTAAGGAAGACCTTGATAAAATCGAAAAGGAAATGAAGGAGATTATCAAGAGCGATTTACCTATCGAGAGATTCGTTTATACTAAGAGGGAAGCCCTTAAAATTCTAAGGGATTTCTCAGAGCCATACAAGGTGGAATTAGTAAACGATTTGCCAGCAGGTAGCACCATATCCTTCTATAAGCAAGGCGCATTTATGGATTTATGTCGTGGACCACACCTTCCATCAACAGGTAAGATTAAGGCGTTTAAGTTAACTAGCATTACGGGTGCATATTGGAAAGGCGACGAAAAGAACAAGATGCTTACCCGTATTTACGGCACGGCTTTTGAAAAGAAGAGCGAGTTAGAAGAATATCTAACTGCTTTAGAAGAGGCTAAAAAGAGAGACCACAATAAACTAGGTAGAGACCTTGGTATATTTATGACTGAAGAAGTAGTTGGTCAAGGCTTACCACTTCTAATGCCAAAGGGCGCAAAAATTCTTCAAATTCTAGAGCGTTTCGTTGAAGACGAAGAAGAAAAGCGTGGTTTTATGATAACCAAAACACCTTATATGGCAAAGAACGATTTATATCGTATTTCAGGGCACTGGGACCACTATAGAGATAAAATGTTCGTGTTAGGCGACGAAAATTCTCCAGAAGCAATGGCTCTTCGTCCAATGACTTGTCCATTCCAATATCAAATTTACAAAAACGGCTTAAAGAGTTATAGAGATTTACCAGTTAGATATAGCGAAACTGCAACCTTGTTTAGAAAGGAAGCGAGTGGCGAGATGCACGGACTTATCCGTGTTAGACAATTCACCCTTTCAGACGGACACTTAATTTGCCGTCCTGACCAAGTTGAGGAAGAATTTAAGCGTTGTTTAGACCTTTCATATTATATTCTAGAATGTTTAGGTATGAAAGAGGACGTAACGTTCCGTTTCAGTAAGCGTGGCAAGGCTAACAAGAGCAAGTATATTGATAACGATAAGGCTTGGAACGAAACCGAAGCACTTATGAAAAAGATTTTAGACGGCTTGGGAATCGATTACGTTGAAGCAGACGACGAGGCTGCATTCTACGGACCGAAACTAGACGTTCAAAGTAAAAACGTATACGGCAAGGAAGATACTATTATTACCTTACAACTAGACTTTGCCGCAGCACATAGTTTCGATATGACTTATATCGACGAAAACGGAAACAAAGCATATCCATTCGTTATTCATAGAAGTTCTATCGGTTGTTACGAAAGAACGCTTGCAATGTTAATTGAAAAATATGCAGGCGCATTCCCATTCTGGATTTGCCCTGTTCAAGTGAAGGTTTTAGCTCTAACCGAAAGAACGGCAGACTACGCAAAGCAAATTGCTGAAAAATTGGTTGCAAACGGACTTCGTGCCGAGGCTGATATTAGAAACGAAAAACTTGGCTACAAGATAAGAGAGGCGCAACTAGAAAAAGTTCCTTATATGTTTATCGTTGGCGACAAAGAACAAGAGGAAGGCACCGTTTCTGTTCGTAGCCGTAAGCAAGGCGATTTAGGTTCGTTAACTTTCGAAGATATTTGCGCAAAACTTGTAGAAGAAGATAAAACCAAAAGGGTATAAAAAATTCTAAATAAAAAAAGCGAAGAATTTTCTTCGCTTTTTTGTTTACACGGCGTTCTTTTTGTAAATTCTAACGGCTAGGGCAGTCATGTCGTCGTTAGGGGAGCCGTCGTTTTTTTCAACGGCTTTATTTAACAAACCTTCGGCTAGACTTTGAGGATTTAAACAAGGCACGCTTCTTAAATAGTCTATAATCTCACTAGAAGAGCCGAATGCGTCGGTTATTCCGTCGCTTAAAAAGAGCAGGGTGTTTTCCTCTTTAAGGTCGGTATGGCAAACGCAAGGTTTTAACTCGTTTAGTATGCCTAGTGGAAGGTTGTTGCCTTCCACTATTTTAATTCCGTTTTCGCCTATGATAAAGCCGTAAGGAGAGCCGTATTTAATAAAATCTGCCTCGCAGGTTTTAAGGTCGATTATCGAAATATCTAGCGCTGTAAAATTTTCTTCTTGATTAAGCGTAAGCAATTTATTTACCGTATTTAATATTAGGTTGCTAGATAAACCGGCTTTATAAAAACTTTCTATTAAAGAAAGTGCGTTAGAACTAATCTTTTCGGCATTTTCGCCACTTCCCATTCCGTCGGATAGGGCAACTAAAAACTTATCTTCACTTATTTTTGTAACGCTATAAGTGTCGCCACTTTTGGCAGAACTGTTTTTCGTGGTTTTAGCCACTCCAAACACTGCGTCGTAAGGTGCTTGATGCTTAAATATTAAATATACTTTATCGTCGCTAAGGTTGTTTTTATCGCATAAAACCATTTGTGCGCCTATCGTTTTTGAAAGGGTGTATTCTATCCCTGCAATAGAAAAGGCGTTCATAGTTAGAATCATACTTATCGAGAGGTCGTCTTTTTCCCCGTAAACCAATAGTTCGCTAACGGCGTATCCCGACTTAAATAAACTTTCGCTTACTTCTTTTTCAAGTTTAGATTGAAAAGATAAAGTTGTGCCTGATTCTAAGGCTAATTTGCTCAATATTTCAGCCACGCCACCTGCTTCTTGTGAAAGTAAGTCTCTCCCTATATTGGCGTTTTTGCGTTCCAAAAGATAATTTCTATAATTTGCTAAAAGTTTGTTGATAACATACAAGATTTCAGATGGTTTAACGCACACTTCTCCTATTTCTTTTGGTAGGTCTATAAGCGATAATTTACCTTTTGCAAAACCTATTTCAATCATGTTACTAAAAGCTTGTTCCTTATCGTTATTTTTTAAGCATTTATCTTTTTTGTTGCACTTATCGCAAATCTCGGCTAGTGTTTGACTTGCGATTATTCTCTTGATTTTTTGATTATCGCATTCCACCTTGTTAAAGGATTCAAAAGTTGATTTTATTTCCCTAAATACGCAGGAAAGTTCGTAAAGTCTATTTGATAGCATAATTTTATTTCGGTTTATCGTTTGTCTAACCAGTTGTTTTTCCTTGAACAAGTGTATGCGTTTTTTTAGTTCTTTCCATAGTTTAGTAGGGGTTAAGCAGAATAGCAAACAACCTAATAAAGGAGAGAGCATATCCCACAATAAATAGGTTGGATGAGAGGAAAATATAAGCTGGATTACAATATCCACCAAAGGTATAACGAGCGCTCCGGCAAATCTATTTGTTTGCATTAAACAGCAAGAGAATATTCCCCAAACCACTAATATTGAAATAAAAGAGAGGTTTCCATAGTAAACTGCTAAACTCATTCCTAGAATGCCTGAAAATAAAACGCCTACGCCAAAGGTAAATATGTAGCAAACGGCAGGTATAATAAATGCGCAAATTCCCTTCCAAAAGAGGGGAGAAACGAAGTTGCAAGCACCTATCCCAAACACTACTAGAATTGTAACTAGACAAACGTATTCGTCATAACCGAACTTATACTTAAAGCCCTTTTTAAGCAAGGCGTTGCCGCCTACGTGGAATAAGTAGGATAAAAGTAAACAAAATAGGCATGTTATCAACCTTTTTTCAAAGGCAACGGTAGGTGAAAGACTTTCTATAAAAAGGTATCCTAGTAAAGAAAGGAGCGTATAGGCAACGAAAGGAAAGGTGCTTTTCCTATGACTTTTTTGGTGGATAAAACTGAAAACGATTAACAACAAGCAAGAAATACAGCCTGTTGCCAAAAGGTTGAATTCCCCACATACTAAAAAAGATAAAAGATATATTCCAGAACTTATTAATGGGGAGAGACCGTTTGCTATTGCGAACGAAAGTACCGATATTGAATAGGGGGCAACAGTCTTTTCTAGATGGGAAAAACATAGGAATGTAAAAAGCAACGATAAGTAGATTATAACGGATAAATAACTTAGATTTTTTCGTTTATATTTCAATTTAGTTCCTCACAAAAGGTTATATATTGTGTAATTTTAGTTTAACTAAGTGAGAAAAAACTGTATTAAAACACAAAAAAATGCCGAAAACTAGCCGTTAACGCTGTCTTTTACTGCGAATAATCAAAACTAATAGTAAATATAAATAAAAGTTTTAAAAATACCTTTGCAATTTAGGATAAATCATAGTAAAATATAATAAAAGTAAAACGAGGTGGTTTTTTATGATAAACGTTGGAATAGTTGGCTACGGAAATCTAGGAAAAGGCGTTAATATTGCCCTATCTAAAGCAAAAGATATGAATTTATTAGGTATTTTCACAAGAAGAGACCCTAAGACCGTTAATCCAGTTATAGACACGCCCGTTTATTCTATGGAAGAACTAGCATCTTTTAAGGGTAAAATAGACGTATTGCTTTTATGTGGTGGGTCTGCAACCGATTTGCCAAACAACACGGCTAATATCTTAAAAGATTTTAATACGGTAGACTCGTTCGATACTCACGCAAAAATTCCAGAATATTTTGAAAAACTAGAAAAAGTTGCAAAAGAAAACGGCACTTTGTCAGCCATAAGCATTGGTTGGGACCCAGGTCTATTTTCTATTGCAAGATGTCTTTTCGGCGCAGTTTTGCCAGATGGGAACGACTACACTTTTTGGGGTAAGGGGGTGTCGCAAGGACATAGCGACGCTATTCGTAGGGTAAAAGGCGTTAAAAACGGCATACAATATACTATTCCACTAGAAGATGCCCTAAAGAGAGTTCGTTCTGGCGAAAACCCAACTCTTTCGGCAGGCGAAAAGCATTTGAGAGAATGTTTCGTTGCTCTAGAAGAGGGCGCAGACGCTAGTCAAGTAGAAAGAGAAATAGTTTCAATGCCTAACTACTTTGCCGATTATAAAACTATCGTTCATTTTGTAACTGACCAAGAAGTAAGAGATATGCAAAAAAAGTTATCTCACGGTGGCTTTGTAATTAGGTCTGGCAACACTTCAAACAACAACGGAGACATTTTAGAATTATCTCTTAAACTAGATTCCAACCCTGAATTTACTGCAAGCGTTTTAGTATCATACGCCCGTGCCGTTGCAAGACTAAAGGGCGAGGGCAAAACGGGTTGTTTAACGGTGTATGATATTCCACTAAAGTATCTTTCACCATTATCTAACGAGGAATTAAGGAAAAATTTATTATAAGATGAAAAAACTGTTTATAAAAATAACCTCATTAATAACGATATTTTCAATGCTAGTAACTCTTTCTGCCTGCGCTTTTATTGAAGAGTTAACTCATTTTCACGAATATAGCACAAAGTTTGACCAAGAAAAACATTGGTTAGAATGTTCTTGTGGAGACGTTCAAGACGAGAAAGAGCACGAATGGGATAGTGGAGAAATTACTTTAGAGCCAACTCTTCAAACTTTTGGCGAAAAGACTTTTACGTGTAATTGTGGAGCAACGAAAACCCAACAATTAGCGAAACTTTTGCCATTGACTGGCGAGTTTGCCGTTCACTTCCTAACACTTGGCAACGACAACGCAGGCGATTGTATTTATATAAAAGCAGGGGATAACGATATCCTTATAGACGGTGGAAGTAGAGCAAATAGCGTAGACGATATAACCTCTTACGTTGACCAATACGTTACGGATGGAACTTTAGAATACGTTATCGTAACTCATGCCGACCAAGACCATATAGCGTGTTTTGGAATAACTGACGGCAGTTTGTTTGATTATTACGAGTGTGAAGTTATTATAGATTTCCCATTAAGCGATAAAACGACCAAAGTTTACGAGAGATATCAAAGCGAAAGGGCAGACGAAGTTGAAAATGGCGCAAAGCATTTCACGGCTTTAGAATGTTATAAGGAGTCAAAAGAAGGCGCTCAAAAAGCATATCAATTAGCCGATGGCATAAGTATGGAAATACTTTATAACTACTACTACGAGAATAATTCTAGCGACGAAAACAATTATTCAGTATGCGTTCAATTCACACACGACACAAGAAAGTTTATCTTCACGGGAGACCTTGAGGAGGACGGCGAGGAATATTTAGTTCAGTATAACTCTTTAAGCCAAGTGGAATTATACAAGGCAGGACATCACGGCTCTAAAACCTCTTCTAACGACGTATTATTAAACGTTATCAAGCCTAAAATTTGCGTAGTTACTTGTTCTGCCGGAACGAGCGAATACACTGATATCGTCGCAAACCAATTTCCAACGCAAGCCTTTATAGATAGAATAAGTAAACACACCGATAAAGTATACGTAACCACCCTAGGCGACGATGACTTTACGGGTGGGAAAGAATTTATCGATATGAACGGAAATATTATTATTTCTTCGACGACAGAATTAGTAGAAGTATTTTGTTCTAACAATTCGACCTTGCTTAAAGATACCGAATGGTTTAAAACAGATAGAACCTGCCCACAAGCATGGCTTAGTTAAATATTATTAAAAGGACGGACACCTCTGTGTCCGTTTTTTTGTATAAAAAACGTCAAAAAATAAATACTAAATCTAAAGGAGAGCATATGCAAAACTCAGGTTTAGTAAGAAGGATAGACGAATTAGGGAGAATAGTTATTCCAAAAGAAATAAGAAGGACGCTTCGTATTAGAAGTGGCGATGCAATAGAAATTAATAAGGATGGCGAAAGTCTAATATTAAAAAAACACTCTCCATTTAAAGAGTTTGGAAAAATGGCTGAACAAATAGCGCAAACGCTAAGTTCGACTATAAAAAAAGAATGCTTAATCACAGATACCGATAGAGTAATTTATTCTTCAAAAAAAGACCTAGTTGAAAGGGGAAATTTATTAACTTCTTTTTGCTATCAAGTAATGTTAGATAGAAAAATTTGTATTTATAAAAGTAACGAGAAAAAAATCCCCAATATTTATCTTGCCGAACAAACGAATATGATAAAAGAAAGGATTATTGCGCCTATAGTAAAGGAGGGGGATTGCCACGGCTTAATGGTAGTTTCTTCGTTAAACGAAAGCATTACAAAGGAAGAATATTCCTTAATAGATTTAACGCTCAAAATTCTTTCTAATAATTTATAATCAAAACTACATATGCAAAACGTAAAAAAAGACGGCATAGTTAAGAATGCTTTCGTGTTAGGTTTAGGTGCGTGCGTAGCAAAAATATTAGGGGCAATATATCGCATTCCCCTAACTTCGTTGATAGGAAGCGTAGGCTTGGGGTTATATCAAATGGTGTTCCCGATTTATGCATTACTTTTAGATTTTTCAAGTGGTGGAGCGCCGACAGTATTGTCAAAATTAATTTCCTCGTCCTCTACTGCAGAAAAGGAAAAACGAGCTTATGACTATTTGAAAACGGGTTATAGGCTTTTTTCTGTATTGGGCATAATTTTTGGCATAATAATTTTTATATTTGCTAAACCAATAGCAAGGCTACAGGGTAATGAAAACGCATATTTAGGCTATATGCTTTTAGCCCCGGCAATATTTTTCGTTGGTTTAATTTCTTGTTTAAGGGGTTATTTCCAAGGGCTGATGGACATGAAACCGGTTGCTACCTCGCAAATAGTCGAGCAAAGCATCAAACTGGTTTTAGGTCTAACGTTAGCCTATATTTTTAGAAACAAGGTAGTTTTAGCCGTGGCAGGCGCTATTTTTTCCATAACTATCTCCGAATTGATTGCCTTTTTTGGCTTATATTTAACCTATCGCAAAAGAAAAAAGCAAAACAACCTATACTTCACATTTGAAAAAAACAATATTAGATATAGGATAAAGCAACTTATAAAATATTCATTTCCAATCATTGTGGTAGGAATAATAATTCCTTTTTCGCAAGTTATAGATAGTTTTATTATTGTAAAAATGCTTTCAAAATACACAGATAAAGCCACCTCTTATTACGGTCTTTTATCTGGCGCTGCACTAACCGTTATAAACCTACCCGTATCAGTTTGCTATGGAATTTCAACCGTCGCCATACCGTCGGTGGCAAAAGACGGCGAGGTGGAAGAAAGAGAAAAAAGAGTTCAAAAACTATTAATATTAACGCTTGTCGTGGCAATTCCTTGTGCTATCGGTTGCTATTTTTTCGCGCCGTTAATAGTTAAAATTCTTTTTGGTTCGCTAAACGGAGAGGAGAGACAAGTTACAGTAAACCTACTAAAAATTTTATCCCCGTGTATAGTGCTTTTATCCTTTCTGCAAACTGAAAACGCAATACTCATAGGAAAAAATAAACTATATTTTCCATCTTTAACTCTTTTGCTCGGCATAATAGTTAAGACTTTTATCAACGTAAATCTATTAAATAATCCTACCTTCAATATTTATGGCTCGGCATTTGGTTTAATCGCTTGCTATTTTGTTGCGTGTTTGATAAACTTAATTATGATATTTAGTTTAAAGGTTAAAGATGAATATAAAATCCTTGCAGTTAGGCAACTTAAAACTTAATAACAATATTTTTCTAGCGCCTATGGCAGGGTATACCGATTACCCCTTTAGAAAGGTTGCGCTTACTTGTGGATACGGCTTATCCTTTACCGAGTTAGTTAGCGCAAAGGGGATAATTTACGGTGGAAGGGCAAACGACGAACTAGTTTATTGTGGAAACGACCAAGAAAAAACGGCAGTTCAAATTTTCGGTAGCGAGCCTTTAAGTATGAGGCAGGCGTGCGAAACCCCTCTTTTAGAAAAGTTTAATATCGTAGATATTAACATGGGTTGTCCCGTTCCAAAAGTGTTTAAGAATGGAGATGGCAGTGCCTTATTAAAAGATATAAATAAAGCGTCTAGCATAATCAAGGAATGTGTTAAAAGTGGCAAAGTAATCACCGTAAAAATACGCACGGGCTTAACGCAAGGGGACGATATAGCAACCGAATACGCTAAAATGGCAGAGGATAGTGGCGCAAAACTAATAACCATTCACGGAAGAGTTAGGGAGGCGTATTATTCTGGCGAAGTTGATTATGATGCTATATATAAGGCGAAAAAAGCCGTTACTATCCCAGTTATTGCAAACGGTGGAATATTCACTAAGCAAGACGCTGATTTAATGATAGAGAGAACGGGAGCAGACGGAGTAATGCTTGCAAGGGGTGGAATAGCAAATCCATTCTTAGTAAGTGAACTTTTAGGTATAAACCCACCCTGTTCACTAAAAGATTTTATAATTGAGCATACAAAATCAATCGAAGGGTATTACGTGCCAAGGCGTGCCGTTTTAGAGTTTAGAAAATTCGTTTCTTACTACTTAAAAGGAATAAACGGAATAAAAGAGGCAAAACTTGCTCTTTATTCAGCCGAAGATTTTGATAAAATAAGAGAAATTATCGAGCAAATGCTTTAACAAATAAGGCTAAAGAGAAATACAATGATATAAATGCTTTTTGGAGTTTAGTATGAAGTTGTGTTTCGTTTCTCAATCTTCCCTTAACGCCGTATGGCAAGAAAGACTTGCCGACGTTTCTAATCACGACGTGGTCGTGTTTGGATTTAACGGACTAGGATTAGTAAGTTATAAAAAGGAACTTAATGGAGAAACAGAATATTTTCAGGACCTAGCAAAGTTATCTAAACAGTTATCGTCAGTAGTGATTTCTGGGTGCGACACCGATACTTACGGAGTTTTTCGACATTCGGTTGCAATCGCAGAAAAAGGAAAAATACTCGGCGTAACCGATACCACTCACATTATAGACGAAAGTGAATTCGTTGCTAGTGGAAACTACAGGGTTTTTGAAACTAGCGTAGGAAAAATAGGTATCATTGTTGGTGAAGATTTATTTTTTCCCGAATCTGCCTCGATACTTGCAATGTGTGATGCAGACCTAATAATTTGCATATTCAAAAAGCAAACGAACACGATGCCCCAAATAATGCTAAGGGCGTATTCTTTTGTAAACGGTCTTCCAATGGCGCTATGCTCGAAAGAATACGTTTCGGTGTGCGATTTTAAGGGAAACGTAATATCTGCAGGAAGTGCAGACCTAATAAAAGTAGACCTTTCAATAGAAAGAGATTATCATAACGTAACGATAAAAAGGAGGGGTAGATATCGAGATTTAACCTCGATATAACTCAAAAGATTATGGCATTCAACGTAGTTTTAGTAGAGCCGGAAATTCCACAAAACGCAGGAAATATAGCAAGAACTTGCGCAGTTACTAACACCAAACTGCATTTAGTAAGACCATTAGGCTTTGACGTTTCAGACAAGATGCTCAAGAGAGCAGGTCTAGATTATTGGCATTTTTTAGACATTTCTTATTACGACAGTATTGAAGAGGTTATGGACAAGTTCTACAACGGAAATAACTTTTGGTTTTTCTCAACAAAAGCAAAAAACATACATAGCGACGTAAAGTATAAAGACGGCGACTTTTTAGTGTTTGGAAAGGAAACCAAAGGGCTTCCAGAAGACCTACTTAAAAAGCATTACGACGAATGTGTAAGGCTTCCAATGTATAGCGAAACTCGTTCGTTAAACCTTTCAAATTCGGTGTGCGTAGGCGTTTACGAAGGGTTAAGACAATTAGGTTATCCAGGGCTTAAAACGGAAGGAGAAATCCCACAAAAATAGAGAATATTATCCTTTGTTATAAAAAATTTATATATCCAACAATCGTTTAATACGTAATATTAATTTGACAAGGTTAAAAGATTTTTTATAAAATTATAGCGTAAACAGCGAAGAGTGAAAATTACTTTTGGAGGAAACGTATGATTTACAGCCTTTTCTTCATGTTTGGTGGCGTAGTTGCCATGATGTTTGGAATGAAGATTATGGGAGGTGGACTTGAAAAGTTCGCCGGGGGAAGAATGAAAAGCCTTTTAGGAAAGGTAACCACTAATCGTTTCGCCGGCGTTGGCGTAGGTGTTGCTGTAACTTCTATTATTCAAAGTTCAACGGCAACGACGGTTATGCTCGTTGGTTTCGTTAATATTGGATTAATGACCTTGGCTCAAGCAACCAACGTAATAATGGGTGCTAACATAGGAACTACGGTAACGGCTCACATAGTTTCTCTTTCCGGTGTAGGTGGTGGCGTTGATATCGGTGCTATTGCTGCGCTCATTGGCTTTGTTGGCATAATGATGTCAATGCTAATAAAGAACGAAAAAGCTATAAATATAGGCAATATTCTTGCAGGTTTAGGCTTAATTTTCGTTGGTTTAGAGTTTATTTCGACCTATGCTAAAGAAGTTATGTTCGTGGAAGGAAATCCACGCCCATTCGTCCAAAGCGTTTTCCAAGCAGACCATTTTCCACTACTATTAGTTTTAATTGGTATAGCAATAACTGCGCTCGTTCACAGTTCTTCAACTATAACCAGTTTAATGGTTGTTTTAGCAAGTATCGGCGTGTTGTCGTTTAAGAATGCACTATTTCTTGCACTCGGCTCTAACATAGGAACTTGCGTTACGTCAATTATGTCCTCTATGGGAACTTGCACTAATGCTAAAAGAACGGCAGTCGTTCACCTATTATTTAATCTAATCGGTTGTTTAATATTCATTTGGCCTATTTGGATATGGAGCACGGCTATAACCAACCTATTTGCCGATATGTCTAACGACGTAGGTCAACAAATAGCAATATTCCACACTTTGTTTAACGTAATTACAACCATTTTGTTGTTGCCTTTTACCAAATATATCGTTAAACTTTCAATAATAATAGTTCCTGAAAAGAAACAGGAAGACGATAAGTTTAAGCTTGCTTACATAGACGACCTTTTGGTAGACACCCCTGCCATTGCAGTAGGTAATATTAGAAGAGAAGTCGTTAGAATGAGTGAATTTGCAAAAGAAAATCTCAATTTATCTATGCAAATGCTCTTAGATGCTCAAGTAGATAACGTTCAAACGATTAACGAAAACGAGCAAATGCTTAACTTCTTAAACAAGAGAATTACAGGTTACATGACCAAGGTTATGGCAAAGCCTTTATCGGTTGAAGATGATAAGAAAATCGGTTCGTATTTCCACGTTGTTTCCGACCTAGAAAGGGTAGGTGATTACTCTGAGAATATTATGGAATATTCACTTCGTTTAAGACAAGAAGAGATGTCTTTTTCAAAAGACGCAGTTAACGAACTTACCGACGTGTTGAACACCTTAAACGAGTTGTTCGACCAAGCTATGTTAGCATTTGACAAGAGAGACCTTACTAAATTAGACGGTGTTGCCGAACTAGAAGAAAAAATCGACGACATTACTGCTGAACTTGAAGGTAAGCATATCGAAAGAGTTAAGGCAGGCAGATGCACGGCTCAAATTGGCTCGGTATACTTACAAACCGTATCTAATCTAGAAAGGGTGGGCGACCATATCAACAACGTTGCAATGAGTATTACTCAATATAGAAAGAGTAAAAAGACTATAACTTCAAAAATTCAATAAAATATAATAAAAACTTTAATTTTTATAAAAATATATCCACCGTTATCGATTGACAAACGGTGGATTTGTTTATATAATTAATCATAGTAAAAAAGAAAAAGAGGGGTTTTGGTTGTCAAGATTTCTCGGAGGTTATATTTTATGAATAAAAAATCTATTAAAGACGTAGCAGTTGCAGGAAAGAGATGTTTAGTTAGAGTAGACTTTAACGTTCCTATGAAAGACGGAAAGATTACCGACGAAACTCGTATCAACGGCGCATTACCAACCATTAAGTATTTAATGGATAATGGTGCAAAGGTAATTCTTTGTTCACACATGGGTAAGCCACACAACGTTTTAACCGAAGGTTTTGGTTTAACCAAAAAGGAAAAGAAGGCTGTTGAGGCTCTTCCAGCAGAACAACAAGCAGATGCTAAAGCAGAATATCTTAAAAAGGCAATCAAAGATAAAGAAAAATATTCTCTTCGTCCCGTTGCAGAAAGACTTAGTGAACTTCTTGGCAAAACCGTTGCTTTCGCTACCGACGTAGTTGGCGAAAGTGCAGATGCAGTTGTTGCTTCATTAAAAGACGGCGACGTTTGTCTATTAGAAAACACCAGATTTATGGCTGGCGAAGAAAAGAGAGACGAATCACTTTGCAAGAAACTTGCTAGCTATTGTGATATTTACGTTAACGACGCATTTGGAACGGCTCACCGTTCACACGCAACCACAGCAGCAATTGCTGAATACGGCTTTGTTGATACTGCAGTATGTGGTTTCTTAATTGAAAAAGAACTTGCAGTTATGGCAAATGCATTAGAAAACCCTGTTCGTCCATTTGTTGCAGTATTAGGTGGTGCAAAGGTTGCTGATAAATTAAAGGTTATTTCTAACTTGTTAGAAAAATGCGATACTTTAATTATCGGTGGTGGTATGGCTTACACCTTCTTAAAGGCAAAGGGCTATGAGGTAGGAACTTCTCTCGTTGACGACGAACAAATCGACTATTGTAAACAAATGATGGCAAAGGCAGAAGAACTTGGCAAAAAACTTCTTTTACCAGTAGATTCTACCATTACCCAATCATTCCCAAATCCAATCGACGCTGAAATTTCAGTAAGCACTTGCGATTCTAGTAAAATTCCTGCAGACATGATGGGGCTTGATATTGGTCCAAAGACTGCAGAATACTTTGCAGAAGAAGTTAAGTCTGCTAAAACCGTTATTTGGAACGGACCAATGGGCGTATTTGAAAACCCAATTTTAGCAAAAGGAACTATCGCTGTTGCTAAAGCACTTGCAGAAGCAGAAGGAACTACCATTATCGGTGGGGGCGACTCTGCAGCAGCAGTAACCACTTTAGGCTTTGCTGATAAGATGACTCATATTTCAACCGGTGGTGGTGCATCACTAGAGTTATTCGAAGGCAAAAAATTACCTGGTATCGAATGCTTAAACGATAAGTAATTTAGAGAAAAAATTAAACCCGTTTGTCAAACGACAAACGGGTTTTTGCTTGTAAAATAAATTATTGATTTTTATTTTGCATTGCTTTAGCGAGTTCTTCTGCTTGAAGTTTTCTTTGTTGTTCAGCGTTTTCTTCTATTGCTTCGTTTATAGAATTTAAAAATTCACGAGAGTTAGAAATGGCTTTTAATTTTAATGATTCGGTATTACCATTTTTTATTTTCATACCGGTGGAACTAACTTCAATCGTAGCATATTTAAATATTTTACCAAAGAAACTTAATGAAATACCTGCGTTTGATATTTGTGATATTGGTATATCTAATGCAGTTGTGCTAAATAGTCCCTTTTTGCCAATTATTCTTTTATTAGTAATGGCAACTTCTATGGATAGAATTTCAAGAATGTAGATTATTGGAATAATCATAAAGATTATAAAGAAAATTAGACCAAAATAAAATATAACTTCGGAAGCAATTTCGCCGTCTGGTAAATCATAGATAAAATCATTGCAAAAATTTCTAAACGTTATAAAACACGAAATAAGAATTACAATAAGTATTATCCATGGCAAAATCGCTAAAAAATTAATTTTAGCCTTGTTAACTACTTTTTCGTTTTTGGTTAGGTTGTTTTCTACGTAATAACTCATATTTTTTCTCCTTTGTGGTTATTATAACACATTATATATCTTACAATTGTAAGAAGTCAAGTATTTTTCTTACAAATGTGAGATTATTTTTGTATGGATAATTTATTTAAGGTTAGATTAAAGGAACTACGCATGGAAAAAGGCGTAGGGCAGGTTGAACTATCGAAAGAGATAGGCGTAAGTAAGGGCGTAATTAGTTTGTGGGAAAATGGACTTCGAGAACCCACCATGAACAGCCTAATCTTACTATCCAAATATTTTTCTGTAAGCATTGATTATTTGGTTGGGCTAGAATAGTTGTTTGAATTACTTCTTAAATAAAGTTGTTTGTAAAAAATGTAGACAAATTATTAGTTTTTACTTGTTAATTTTTTTATTTAGTGTTATACTCTTTACAATAGACTAACATACAGAAGGAGACTATTATGAGAAAACCAATTATTGCAGGAAACTGGAAAATGAACAAAACGGCAAAACAAGCCGTTGAACTTATTAACGATTTAAAGCCACTAGTTGCTAAATCAAAGCCAGAAGTTGTTGTATGCGTTCCATACACCGATTTATGGGCTGTTGCAGAAGCAATTAAGGGTAGTAAAATTAAATTAGGTGCAGAAAACGTAGCATGGGCAGACAACGGTGCGTTCACCGGTGAAATCTCTGCAGAAATGCTTAAAGAAATCGGCGTTGAATACGTTATTATTGGCCACAGCGAAAGAAGACAATACTTCGGTGAAACCGACCAAAGCGTAAACGCTAGATTAAAGCAAGCTCTTAAGAACGAATTAAAGCCAATCGTTTGCGTTGGTGAAACTCTTACCGAAAGGGAAAAGAACAAGACTAAGAAAGTATTAAAGAAACAAGTTCTTGAAGGATTTAAGGATATCGTAGCAGAAGATTTTGCTAATATCGTTATCGCTTACGAACCTGTATGGGCTATCGGCACAGGCAAGACTGCAACTGCTGAAGATGCTAACAAAACTATCGCTTACATTAGAAGTCTTGTTAAAAAGACTTGGGGCGCAGAAGTTGCAAAAGCACTTCGTATCCAATATGGTGGAAGTATGAAACCATCTAATGCTAAAGAACTTATGGCAATGCGTAATATCGATGGTGGTTTAATCGGTGGTGCAGCGCTTAAGGCTGAAGACTTTGCTGGTATCGTAAACTACAAAGGCTAATAAAAATCAAAGGCTCGCAAAAAGCGAGCCTTTTTCGTTACCAACATATAAAATAGTATTATTTAAATATATATTAGTGCTTAAATATAATTGACTTTTGTCGAAAAATTTGTTAAAATTCTCGGTGTAGAATAGGTGTTATGTTTTTTATGCGAGGTTTCGCTGGCGTAACGCTTAAAGCACACTTAACTTACGGTAGTTTTCGGTGTGCTTTTGTTGTTTTTTTTAGGAGAGTTATTATGAAAAAAGTTGGTTTAATAATGGGTAGCGATAGCGACCTTCCAATAGTTCAAAAAACAATAGACGTTCTAAAAGAGTTAGAAATTCCATATGAGGCTCATATCTATTCAGCTCATCGCACTCCTGAACAAGTAGAAGAGTTTACCTCTAATGCAAAAGATAACGGCTTTGGCGTTTTAATCGCCTTTGCAGGAATGGCAGCCCATCTTGCCGGCGCAGTTGCTGCAAGAACGGTTCTACCTGTTATCGGTGTGCCTTGTAAGTCCTCTAATCTCGACGGATTAGATGCTCTTTTATCAACCGTTCAAATGCCAAGTGGTATTCCGGTTGCAACCGTTGCGATAAACGGTGGCGCAAACGCAGGTCTACTTGCCGCTCAAATGATTGGTATTGAAGACCAAATGGTTTACGAAAAATTAAAGAATAAGCGTTATCAAGACGCTCAAAAAGTATTAAAAAAAGACGCAGAGTTACAAGATAGGGTATAATGCACCCTAAATAAGGATACTGCGTCCTTATTTTTTATAAAAACAAAAAATATTTTATCCAAAAAGGAGAATTAATCTATGAAAAAACTTGTTTACACTGGAAAGACTAAGGACGTGTTCGCACTAGAAAACGGCAACTATCTTTTGAAGTTCAAAGACGATTGCACTGGAAAAGACGGTGTGTTTGACCCAGGTGAAAATTCAGTTGGTTTAACCATTGACGGCGTTGGCGACGTCAACCTAAGAATGAGTATATACTTCTTTGAAAAAATCAACGAGGCAGGCATTAAAACTCATTACATCAATGCTAATCTAGAAGATACCACTATGGAAGTTGTTCCTGCTAAACCATTCGGCAAGGGATTAGAAGTTATCTGCCGTTACAAAGCAGTTGGTAGTTTCTTCCGTCGTTATAGCGACTATATCGAAGAAGGCGCAGACCTTCCTGCATACGTAGAAACCACTTTCAAAAACGACGCAAAGGGCGACCCACTAGTTACTAAGGACGGTTTAGTAGACCTTGGCGTTATGACGGCTTCTCAATACGACGACGTTAAGGAAATGACTCAAAAAATTACCAAAATCGTTGCAGACGACCTTCTTGATAAGGGTTTAGTTTTATACGATATTAAATTTGAATTCGGTTACGATAAGGACGGCAACGTTATTCTAATCGACGAAATCGCATCAGGAAACATGCGTGTTTACAAAGATGGTAAATACGTTGACCCAATGACTTTATCTAAACTATTTTTCGCAAAATAATTTTTACTAGCATAGGAGGTAAGAGATGGGAGGATATTTTGGTTGTGTAAGCCGTAGTGATGCCGTTCCACAAGTTTTTTATGGAACAGACTATCATTCCCATTTAGGCAACCATAGAGGTGGTATTGCCGTTTATGATAAACAAATAGGTTTACAACGTGAAATTCATAACATAGAGAACTCTCCGTTTAGAACTAAGTTTGAAAACATCTATCACAAAATGCAAGGAGTTTCTGGGATAGGTTGTATAAGCGACCAAGACCCACAACCACTCTTGATTAAATCTCACGTTGGAACATACGCTATTTGTTTTATCGGCAACATAGTAAATCACGACCAACTCGTAGAAGAATATCTTTCAACGGGAACGGGGCATTTTGATGCTAAAACGGGTGGAAAGGTTAACGCTGTTGAACTTTTATCCGTGTATATAGACAAAAAAGGCTCTTTTGAAGAGGGAATTGCATACGCTCAAAGCAAAATACAAGGTAGCGCATCAATCTTAATTCTCAAAGACGACGGTTCTATAATAGCAGCGAGAGATAGCGTTGGCAGAACCCCAATGTCTATTGGTAAAAGCGAAGATGGATACGCCGTTTCGTTCGAGCCGTTTGCATATCAAAAACTCGGTTACGAAAAGGAGAGAGAATTAGGGCCAGGCGAAATTATTGAAATTTCATTAAACGGAATAAAACAACTTAAAGCACCTGGCGAAAAGATGAGAATCTGTTCATTCCTTTGGAGTTACTATGGTTTCCCAACTTCTACTTACGAAGGTTCTAACGTAGAGCTAATGCGTTATAGAAACGGCGAGATTATGGCTGAAAACGATAAGGAAAGGGGACTTGGTCAAGAAGTAGACCACGTTGGAGGCGTTCCAGACTCGGGAACTTCACATGCAATCGGCTACGCTAACCAATCTAAAAAGCCTTTCACTCGTGCCTTTATTAAATACACGCCTACTTGGGCAAGAAGTTTTATACCTTCTGAACAAGCAGACAGAAATAAAGTTGCTAAAATGAAACAAATTCCTGTTCCCGAACTAATAAAAGGACAAAACCTATTATTTGTAGACGATTCTATCGTTAGGGGAACGCAAATTGGCAAAACGGTTGATTTGTTATACAGCAACGGAGCAAAGTCCGTTCACATGAGGTCGGCATGTCCACCAATAATGTATGCTTGTAAATTCCTAAACTTCTCAAGACAAAACAGCGAAATGGATTTAATTGCACGTCGCTCGGTTATGGAACTTGAGGGAGAAGAAGGCTTTAAGCATTTAGAAGAGTATAGCGATGGAACTACCGAAAGAGGAAAAAAATTAAGGAAATATATGAGTGAAAAACTTTCTCTTTCTTCATTGGACTTCCAATCGTTAGAAGGGGTTATAAAAGCAATAGGAATAGACCCTTGCAAACTTTGCACTTATTGCTACACAGGAAAGGAGTAAAAATATGATAAACAAATCTAAATCAGATGCTTATGCAGCAGCAGGCGTAGATATTACTGCAGGTTACAAATCGGTAGAATTAATGAAAGAACATATCGCAAAAACCAAAACGCAAGGCGTTTGTTCGGGTGTAGGTGGATTCGGTGGCTTATTCGAACTTGACCTTGCAGGAATGACCAATCCTATTTTAGTTAGTGGAACGGACGGCGTTGGAACTAAACTTAAAATAGCATTCTTAATGGACAAGCACGATACGGTTGGTATCGACTGTGTTGCAATGTGCGTTAACGACGTTATTTGCTGTGGTGCAAAACCATTATTCTTTTTAGACTATATCGCATGTGGTAAAAACGTTCCAGAACGTATTGCAGATATCGTTAAGGGCGTTTGTGAAGGCTGTGTTCAAGCAGGTTGCGCACTTATCGGTGGCGAAACGGCTGAAATGCCAGGTTTCTATCCTGTAGACGAATATGACCTAGCAGGTTACTGCACGGGTATCGTTGATAAATGCAAAGTTATCGACAACAGCAAGATGAAAGAGGGCGACGTTATTATAGCTCTAGCATCAAGTGGTGTTCACTCTAACGGATTTTCTTTAGTTAGAAAGGTGTTCGACGTAGAAAACGTTGACCTAAAAGCACCTGTCGAAGAGTTAAACGGCAAGTCTTTAGGCGAAACCCTACTTGCACCTACCAAGATTTACGTTAAATCAGTTCTTGCTCTTATGAAAGAAGTTGAAATTAAAGCAATTTCTCACATTACGGGTGGTGGTTTCTACGAAAATATTCCACGTAGTATTCCAGATGGATTTACTGCAAAGGTTATAAAAGATAACGTTAAGGTATTGCCAATATTTAATTACCTTGCTAAGAAAGGCAACGTTACCGAAAGAGATATGTTCAATACTTTCAACATGGGCGTTGGTATGAGTATCGTTGTTGGTAAAGACGACGCTGAAAAGGCTTTAGAAATCTTAAAGGCTAACGGCGAAGATGCTTATATTATCGGTTCAATTACTAAAGGCGAAGACAAAATAGAAATTATCTAACTAGGAGAACTAACTTGAAAAAGGTTAAAATTGCCGTTTTGGTTTCTGGTGGTGGAACTAATCTTCAAGCACTGCTAGATAGCCAAAAAAGTGGCGTTATTAAAAACGGCGAAATTTCGTTAGTTATATCTAACAACGCAAACGCTTACGCATTAGAGCGCGCTAAAAACTTTGGCGTTAAAACAGAAGTCGTATTGAAAAAAGAACTTGGCTCGCAACAAGCATTTGAAGAACGTATCGTTAAATTATTAACCCAAAATAATATCGACCTTATCGTTCTAGCAGGCTTTATGAGTATTTTAAGCGAAGATTTTACCAAGCGCTACCCAGAAACAATTATAAACGTTCACCCATCATTAATTCCGTCTTTTTGTGGAAAGGGCTTTTATGGGCTTAAGGTTCACGAAGAGGCTCTTAAAAAGGGCGTTAAGGTTACGGGCGCAACCGTGCATTTCGTTAACGAAATTCCAGACGGGGGCAAAATTATAATGCAAAAGGCCGTTAATATTCGCAAAAACGACACGGCAGAAACCTTGCAAAGATTGGTTATGGAAAGGGTAGAATGGAAAATTTTACCACGTTCCACCGAATTAGTTTGTAAAAAGATTTTGAAAGAGAGTAAATAAAGGAGAAACTATGGATATCTACAAAATAAATGAAATAGACCAATTAATTAAAGGCAATTCTTACGTTGGACGTGGAATCGTTATCGGCAAAACCCCAGATGCAAGCAAGGCAATGTTTGCTTACTTCATTATGGGTAGAAGTGCAAATAGTCGTAATAGAGTATTCACTGAAAAAGATGGTGCAATCTTTACCGAACCATTCGACGCAAGTAAGGTAGAAGACCCAAGTTTAATTATTTACGCTGCTATTAGAAATTACGAAAATAGCATAATCGTTACTAATGGCGACCAAACGGATACCATTTATCAAGGCTTAAAAGAGGGCAAGTCTTTCGACGTAGCGTTAGAAAGCCGTGAATTCGAGCCTGACCATCCAAATCTTACTCCAAGAATTAGTGGTATTCTTAACTTTAAGGGTAACGATTTTTCTTACAATATGAGCATATTAAAAAGTGCCGACGCAGAGGGTAGTGCTTGCAATAGATATGGATTCCACTATACTGCGCTTGCTGGGTTAGGACACTTTATTCACACTTACGTTTGTGACGGAAACCCAATTCCAACATTCCAAGGCGAACCTGAAAGAGTTGCGATTGATAACGATATCGACGTGTTTACCGATAAACTTTGGAATGCGCTAGATAGCGACAATAAAATTTCACTTTACGTTAGATACGTAGACTTAAATACCAAAACGGCTGAAAGTCGTTTAATCAACAAGAACAAGTAAGGAGCAAGTATGAAAGAATTCGAATTAAAATATGGTTGTAACCCAAACCAAAAACCTGCAAAAATCTTTATGAAAAACGGCAAGGAACTTCCTGTTGAAATTCTTAACGGAAAGCCAGGCTACATAAACTTTCTAGATGCCTTTAACAGTTGGCAACTAGTTAAAGAATTAAAAGAGGCTACCGGTAAACCAGCCGCAGCATCATTTAAGCACGTTAGCCCTGCAGGCGCTGCAGTTGGCACTCCTTTAACTGACGTTTTATTAAAGTCTTGTTTTGTAGACGATATCCCAGGTATTAACGATTCTCCAATCGCTTGTGCATACGCTAGAGCAAGAGGAACTGATAGAATGAGTTCGTTTGGCGATTGGGTTGCTCTTTCAGACGAATGCGACGAAACTTGTGCAAGAATTATCTCTCGTGAAGTTTCAGACGGCGTTATCGCTCCATCATATTCTCCAAAGGCGTTAGAAATCTTAAGTGCAAAGAGAAAGGGAACTTATAACGTAGTTAAAATCGACCCTAACTATATTCCTGAAGAAAAGGAAACCAAAGACCTTTTTGCTATCACCTTTGCACAAGGTAGAAACAACTATAAAATTAGTAAAGACCTTTTAACCAATATCGTTACGGCTAATAAAAACCTTACCGAAGACGCTGCAATTGATATGATAATTGCGCTTATTACCTTAAAATATACCCAATCTAACTCTGTATGCTTTGCATATAACGGTCAAACGATTGGTGTAGGCGCAGGTCAACAAAGCCGTATTCACTGCACAAGACTTGCAGGTCAAAAGGCAGACCTATTTATGCTCCGTCAATCGGATAGAGTTCAAGGCTTAAAGTTTAACGAAAAACTTGGTAGACCTGATAGAAACAATGTTATAGATATTTATCTTTCAGACGATTATGAAGACGTTTTAGGCGACGACGTATGGCAAAAATACTTCGCTGAAAGACCTGCTCCATTCACAAGAGAAGAAAAGAAAGAGTATTTATCTAAAATTTCAGGAATTACTCTTGCGAGCGACGCTTTCTTCCCATTTAGCGACAATATCGAACGCGCTAAAAAGAGTGGTGTAAAATATATCGTTCAACCAGGTGGCTCTGTAAGAGACGATTTAGTTATCGAAGTTGCAGATAATTTCGATATGGTTATGTGCTTTACTGGAATGAGATTATTCCACCACTAATATTTCCTTTAGGAGTTAATAATGAAAGTAATGGTTGTTGGTGGCGGTGGAAGAGAACACGCTATCATTAAAAAACTTAAAGAAAACAAAAATATAGATACTCTTTACGCCGTTCCAGGTAACGGGGGAATGAAAGACGATGCAGTTTTAGTTCCTATCGGCGCAAAAGATTTAGATGCAATTTGCGATTTTGCCGTTAAAAACGCTATCGACTTTGCAGTAGTTGCTCCAGACGACCCACTAGTTTTAGGTCTTGTTGATAGACTTAACGAAGTTGGTATAGAATGTTTTGGACCTACTAAAAACGCAGCGATTATAGAAGGTAGTAAGGCGTTTTCTAAAAATCTTATGAAAAAATACGGCATTCCAACTGCTGAATACGAAAACTTTACCGACGTTAAAAAGGCGCTAGCATATTTAGATAGCAAAACTGCGCCAATCGTTATTAAAGCAGACGGCTTAGCATTAGGAAAGGGCGTTATAATCGCTCAAACTATTGAAGAGGCTAAACAAGCCGTTATCGAAATGATGGAAAACGGCAAGTTCGGTGCAAGTGGAAACACCGTTGTAATAGAAGAATTCCTTACAGGACCAGAAGTTTCAGTTCTTGCATTTACCGACGGCAACGTGGTAGTTCCAATGGTATCTAGCATGGACCACAAAAGAGCAAAGGATAACGACGAAGGTCTAAATACGGGTGGAATGGGCACTATTGCACCTAACCCTTACTATACAAAAGATATCGACGCTATTTGTATGGAAACAATCTTCAAACCTACTATCGACGCCATGAATAAAGAGGGTAGAACCTTTAAGGGTTGTTTGTATTTTGGCTTAATGTTAACCCAAAACGGCCCAAAGGTTATTGAATATAATTGTAGATTTGGCGACCCTGAAACTCAAGTAGTATTGCCTCTTATGGAAAGCGATTTATTTACCGTAATGCAAAAAACTGCAAGGGGAACGCTAACCGAGAAAGACGTTAAATTTTCTAACAAGAGCGCTTGTTGTATCATAATGGCATCTAACGGCTACCCAGAAGAATACGAGAAGGGTTTTGAAATCATTCAAAAAGAAAAAATCGACGGCGACGTGTTCGTTGCAGGCGCTAAACTTGAAAACGACAAACTTTTAACCAATGGTGGTAGAGTTTTAGGTGTTACGACTATAGGCGACACCTTAAAGGACGCTATCAATAAAGGTTATAAAGAAATAAACAAAATCACTTTTGAAAAGGCTTTTTACAGGCATGACATTGGCGCTAGAGCGTTAAAAGCAAAGGAGAACAACTAATGGTTTATAGAGTCTACGTAGAAAAGAAAAAAGAACTTGCTCACGAGGCAAAGGCACTACTTGGCGAAATTAGAGAGTTTTTAGGAATAACTTCCTTAAAAGACGTTAGAATACTTAACCGTTACGACGCTGAAAATATAGAAGAAAGCCTATTCAACTATGCAAAAAATACTGTATTTAGTGAACCTCAACTAGATATCGTAACCGACAAAGTAGAAGACAATGGTGGCTACGTTTTCGCTGTTGAATACTTACCAGGACAATTCGACCAACGTGCCGATTCTGCCGCTCAATGTATTCAAATAATTTCTTGCAGTGAAAGACCTACCATCAAAACGGCAAAGGTATACGTTTTACAAGGCGAATTATCAAGCGAAGAAATCGCAAGAATAAAAACTCACGTTATTAACCCTGTTGAAGCAAGGGAAGCATCTTTAATTCTTCCTGAAACTTTAATATCAAAGTTTGAAATCCCAACTGAAGTTGAAATTTTAGATGGTTTTATCGACCTAGATAGAGAAGGGCTAGAACAATTCGTAAAAAAATATAGTCTAGCAATGGACGCAGATGATATAGCATTCTGCCAAAGATATTTTATTAGCGAAAAACGTAACCCAACTATAACCGAAATTCGTATGATTGACACCTATTGGTCAGACCACTGCCGTCATACAACTTTCTTAACTGTAATCGACGAAGTTAAGTTTGAAGACGAATTATTACAAAATGCATATAACGACTACGTAAATCTTCGCAAAGAGTTAAATAGAACAAAGCCAATTTGTTTAATGGACCTAGCGACAATAGCAGTTCGTAGCCTTAAAAAGCAAGGAAAGTTACCAAAATTAGACGAATCTGAAGAAATCAACGCTTGCACGGTTAAAATCGACATAGAAGTAGACGGCAAGCCTGAAAAATGGTTGTTGCTATTTAAAAACGAAACACACAACCACCCAACTGAAATAGAGCCTTTTGGTGGTGCGGCAACTTGCATTGGTGGCGCTATTAGAGACCCACTTTCAGGCAGGTCTTACGTTTACGGCGCTATGCGTGTAACGGGTGCTGCTGACCCACTTAAACCTGTTAACGAAACAATCAAGGGTAAACTACCACAAAGAAAAATCGTAACTACTGCTGCTGCAGGTTATTCTTCTTACGGCAACCAAATAGGTCTTGCAACGGGTATCGTAGACGAACTTTATCACGACGGATATGCTGCAAAACGTATGGAAATCGGTGCAGTTATCGCTGCCGCTCCAGAAGAAAACGTTAGAAGAGAACGCCCAGAAGCAGGCGACGTAGTTATTCTACTCGGTGGCAGCACTGGTAGAGACGGTATCGGTGGTGCAACCGGTTCATCTAAATCTCACGATTCTCATTCTGTTGAAAATTGTGGTGCAGAAGTTCAAAAGGGTAACGCTCCTGAAGAAAGAAAACTTCAAAGACTATTTAGAAGTAAAGAAGTTTGTAGAATGATTAAACGTTGTAACGACTTTGGTGCAGGTGGCGTTTCAGTTGCTATCGGCGAACTTGCTGACGGACTTGAAATCAACCTAAACGCAGTTCCTAAAAAGTATGAAGGACTTGATGGAACGGAACTTGCAATCAGCGAATCTCAAGAAAGAATGGCTGTCGTTGTTGAAAAAGAAAACGTTGAAAAGTTCATTGAACTTGCTTATAAAGAAAACTTACAAGCCTGTCCTGTTGCCGAGGTTAAAGCAGAACCAAGACTTACTATGATATGGAACGGCAAGAAAATCGTTGACGTTTCTAGAGAGTTCTTAAATTCAAACGGCGCAGACAAACACATTAGCATAACCCCTGAAAAGAGTAAGCAAATCACCAAGGAAATCCCTAGTGATTTCGTTGATGGATATAAAGCGCTTGCAACCGACCTAAACGTATGTTCAAAGCGTGGACTTGGCGAAAGATTCGACTCTACTATTGGCGCAGGAACCGTCCTTATGCCTTTTGGTGGTAAACATCAATTAACGCCAATTCAAGCAATGGTTCAAAAGATTTCTGTTGAGAAAAAACATACCGACGATTGCTCGTTAATGTCTTGGGGCTACAACCCATTCTGCGCAGAACAAAGCCCATATCACAGCGCATATCTAGCAGTAGTTGAAAGCGTAAGTAAACTAATTGCTACAGGTGCAAAGTTTGAAGACGTTTATCTAACCTTCCAAGAATATTTTGAAAGACCTGGTAAGGACGGAAAGCGTTGGGGTAAACCACTTTCTGCATTACTCGGTGCATTTAAGGCGCAAATGGATTTAGGTATCGGCTCTATTGGAGGAAAAGACTCAATGAGTGGAACTTTTGAAAAAATCGACGTTCCTCCAACGTTAGTTTCTTTTGCAGTTACTACCGATAAAGTTCAAAACGTTTTATCAAACGAATTTAAGAGTGCAGGAAATAAGGTAATCTTAATTACCCCTGAATACGACGAAAACGGCTTACCAAAAGCACAAAGTTTAATCGCTAACTTTAATAAGGTTCGCTCTCTTGTAGAAAGCAAAAAAGCCTTTGCTTGCTGGACACCTGTTTACGGCGGCGTTGCAGAAGGCGTTCTAAAAATGTGTTTAGGTAACATGCTCGGCTTTAAGTTTAATAGCGAATTAACTTTACAAGATTTATTCGGCTACAAATACGGTGCCTTTATCGTTGAAGTTGAAGAGGCAAACGGCGAAAAGGTAATTGGTGAAATCACCAACGAACAAGAACTATCTTATAAAGACCAAAAAGTATGCTTAAACTCTTTATTAAACGATTACGAAAACAAACTAGAAAGTGTGTTTAGTTGTAACGTAAAAGGTAGCGATAAACCAATTTATAACTTTAACTATCAAGCAACTGAAAGATATACCTCTAGCATAAAGGTCGCAAAACCAAAGGTATTAATTCCTGCATTCCCAGGAACTAACTGCGAATATGATTCTGCAAAAGCAATGAGTGATGCAGGTGCAGAGGCTGAAATCTTCGTTATCAACAACCTTTCAGCAGAAGGTATTTCTAGAAGTGTAGAAGAATTTGCCCAAAAGGTTAAATCAGCGCAAATGATTTTCGTTCCGGGTGGTTTCTCTGGTGGCGACGAGCCTGATGGAAGTGGTAAGTTTATCACGGCGTTCTTCCGTAATCAAGCAGTAAAAGAAAGCGTAACCGAACTTCTAGAGAAAAGAGACGGCTTAATGTGTGGTATTTGTAACGGATTCCAAGCGCTAATCAAATTAGGTTTAGTTCCTTATGGTAAAATTATCGATACCGACGCATCTTGCCCAACCTTAACGTTTAACACTATTTCTCGTCACCAATCTAGAATTGTTAGAACTAGAATAGCATCTAACAAATCTCCTTGGCTTGCAGATACCAACGTTGGCGATATTTATAACGTTCCAATTTCTCACGGCGAAGGAAGATTTTTAGCAGATGAAAAACTTATTTTAGAACTTGCTAAAAACGGACAAATTGCAACTCAATACGTTGATTTGGATGGTAATGCAACTTCTAATATTCGCTTTAATCCTAACGATTCTATGTTTGCTATCGAAGGTATTACCTCTCCAGACGGAAGAGTATTCGGTAAAATGGGACACTCTGAACGTATTGGAAACGGCTTATATAAGAACGTTTACGGCGACTATGATATTAAGATGTTTAAATCTGCCGTTAAGTATTTCAAGTAAATATATTGATAAAATTCAAAGCCCGAAGGTTATCGTCTTCGGGCTTTTTTATTTGAAAAATAGTAAACCACTTTAATTGCTTGCAAAAAAATTCAATTATATATATAATGATAAGGTAAGGAGAAAATATGCAAAAATTTAAAAACGCATTGCAATTATTTTGGACTTTCTTCAAAATAGGTTTATTCACTTTTGGTGGTGGCTACGCTATGATTGCCGTTATTCAAAGGGAAATCGTTGAAAGGAAAAAATGGATAGCGCAAGAAGATTTTTTAGATATAATAGCCATTGCTGAATCTACGCCAGGTCCACTTGCTATAAATAGTGCAACCTACGTAGGTTATAAAAAGTGTGGGGTGCTAGGCTCTACGTTTGCAACGTTGGGGGTAGTGTTGCCGTCTTTTATAATTATTTTTGCAATTTCATTTTTCTTCGACGCATTCTTATCCTTACAATACGTAAGATACGCGTTTAGGGGTATTCAAGCGTGCGTTGCATTCTTAATTCTAAATGCAGGAATTAAAATGCTAAAGCACCTTAAATTATCAATCTTTAATAGCGTTTTGTTTGGTGTAACGGCTGTTTTATTAGTTATTCTAGACATATTTGCAGTAGATTTCTCTACTATATTTTATATATTAATTGGTGGAATTATAGGGCTTTCAGTTTATCTAGCAACTGATTTTAGAGCGAAAAACCAAAAGTCAAAAGAGGAGGATAAATAATGCCAATTCTTCTCGATTTGTTTATAACCTTTTTTAAGCTAGGTTTATTTACTTTTGGTGGTGGATATGCAATGATACCACTATTAACTGACGAAGTGTTGACACACGGCTGGCTAGCGCAAGAAGAAATAATGAATTTTATTGCCGTTGCCGAATCAACTCCAGGTCCTATAGCAATAAATATGGCAACGTTTATTGGTGCGTCGCAGGGTGGTTTTTTAGGTGCACTTTTAGCAACTCTCGGCGTAGTTTTGCCGTCGTTTATAATAATATTACTCATAGCATCAGTCGTTACAGGGCTTATGAAATACGGTGGAGTAAAGGGCTTTTTATCTGGAGTTCGCCCAGTTGTAATAGGTTTAATACTTGCAACTGGTATCACTATGTTTATAACGGTAATATTAGGCTTTAATCATATAGGTCAAAAAGTAGTATTCGATTGGAAATCGTTAGTAATTTTTGGTATTATAGCAGTTACTAACTTTGTATATAAAAAATTCAAGAAAAAGGCATTGTCGCCTATAGCGTTAATATTAATATCTGCCGTGCTAGGTATAATTTTTTACGGACTAATAACTTAATATATTAAAAAATAATCGCCCGTTTGCGTTTCGCAAACGGGCGAATTTAATTATGTTTATTTGTTGCGATTGTTAAAGTTTAGTTCCACATTCAGGGCAGAATTTAGCAGTTGCTGAAATTTCTTTTCCACATTCAGGACAGAACTTTTTAACTGCAAGTTTATTTCCACACTCTGGGCAGAACTTTGCGCTCTTGCTAACACCTGCACCACAAGAAGGGCAAGTCGTTCCACCTGCGTTTGTTTGTTGTGGTTGAGGGGTAGGGGTTTTCATAGCGTCGGCAAATATTGCGCCAATACCTGCTCCTGCGCCAATTCCCATTCCTGCACCTACGAAAGCACCACCAGTTCCTTGGTTTTTAGCAGCGTCTTTCAAAGCCTCTGCTGCAGCAACCTTCATAAGAACGTCGGTCTTATCGCCTAGAATACCAAGTTTACTACGTTCGTCAATAGCCTTTTCAACTTCTTCAGGAACGGACATGTTTTCGATTACTAGATTAGTAAGTTTTAAGCCTATTTCCTTAAACTTGTTTTGAACGCTAGCACTTATAATTTGATTAAATTCCAAAGTGTTTCCTGCAAGGTCTAGAACTGAAACCTTGCTTTCGCCAATAGCGTCGGTTAAATATGAAACTAAAAGTGATTTAAGCCAATTACAAATATCGTAGGTAGAGTAAGAAGAATTAGTTCCAAATAGTTCTTTTAGGAAAACGTCTGCTTGGTCAACCTTAAAAGAATACGAGCCGTAACCTCTAACTCTAACCATACCAAACTCAGGGTCACGTATTGCGATAGGGTTAGAAGTGCCCCATTTATAACCGGTGAATTGTTTTGTGTTTATAAAGTAAACGTCAACGCTAATAGGCGTTTGAAAACCATATTTCCAACCTGCTAATTTAGAAAGTATAGGGAATATTTCGGTGTTAAGATTATACGTTCCTGCAGGGAAAATATCGCAAATCTTACCCTTGTGAACAAAAATCGCTTGTTGTGATTCGCGAACGATTAATTTACTTTTTTGGTTGATTTCTCTTCCACCTTTTTCGAGGGGAAGTTTATAAACTAGAGTGTCTTTAGAATCGTCGGTCCATTCTAAAATTTTAAGGAATAAAGCCATAATTTAACCTCTTTTCTTATTATAAAAACATTTTATCACAAATATTAGTATAATACAACATAAAAAATAAAATAAAAATAAAATTGATTGCAAATATAATGTATTTATGCTAATATAAAGAAAATGCGAATGTAGTTTAACGGCAAAATAGAAGCTTCCCAAGCTTCGGTCGAGGGTTCGACTCCCTTCATTCGCTCCAAACACTGTGGCAAAACAAGTTTTTTGCCACTGTGTTTGGAAAGTATTGATTGTAGAGCGGGGCCCGTCGTTCGGCCGTCTTATGACTGGCAATCTTGATGGGCGAGGCGTTCGTAACGAAAGTGGAGAACTCTCCCTACATTCGCTCCATATTGATGGGGGCGTTTCTTACGCCCCCCCATTGCTTTAGAAGGCTTTAACTATTAATCGGGGCGTAGCGCAATTGGTAGCGCACTTGGTTCGGGACCAAGAAGTCGCAAGTTCAAATCTTGTCGCTCCGACCAAATATGCCTATTAGATGTTAAAAAGTCATGTTACATGACTTTTTATTTTTTAAAATTCATTATATTAATAAAGATTATTTTAGTGAAAATGAGTAAAAATTAATATTAATATAGCAAAGTAACGCTATGTTGCTTTAAGAACTCTACAATTGATTCATCTGGAATTTTGTCTGTAACGATATAATTGAATTCATTTAAACTACATATCCTTGAAAGATTAGTGGTCGTGAATTTGCTACTATCGATTAATAGTATTTTTTGTGCCGAATTTCTTAAAACCTTTTGTTTTATCGCTGATTGCTCTATTGTCTTATCGGTGGCGAAAAAATCCTTATCGATTCCAGCGCAAGAGAGAACAGAAACATCAAAATTAAAACCCTCTATCTGCTTAAGTGTTATTGGGCCACTAACAGAATTAGTGCCATAAGTAACGCAACCCCCGATAAGTAAGACGTTATTATTTTCTTTTTTAGAAAGGCTTAATGCAGTTTCCATGCCTGTGGTTACTATTGTAGAATAGTTTAAGTCGGCATTTTTTGCTAAAATTGCAGTAGTTGAACTTGCGTCCATGAAAATATTTTTGTAGTTTTTTATAACGGGTAAAGCAAGCGATGCAATTTTTTCTTTTTCCTTAAGTTTTTCATTCATTCTAAAAGAGAAACCCGTTTCTTCTTGCTCAATTACCGAAAGAAAAGCACCTCCATGAGTGCGTTTAATTAATAGTTGTTCTTCCATATTGGATAGGTCGCGTCTAATTGTCGCTTGCGAAACGAATAATTTTTTAGAAAGTTCCCTTACTGAAGATGGGCTTTTTTCTTTTAAAAGTTCAATTATTTGGTTTTGTCTTTCTAGAGTTATCATGTTTTGCTCACTTTTTGTTCATTTTTGATTTAATTATGCCATATATAAAAAAATATGTCAATATATCAATCAATTGTGGACAAAAAAAGGTAAATGTTATATAATTAATAAAAACAAAGGAGGGAGATTATGGAATATTCGTTAGCAATTGATATTGGGGCATCAAGTGGTAGACATGTTATAGGCTATATTAAAGACGGAAAAATGATTACCCAAGAGATTTATAGATTTCCAAACGCTCCCGTAGAGAAAGACGGAAAATTAATTTGGGATTCCGAAAGGCTTTTTAGTGAAATTGTAAACGGACTTAAAAAGGCTAAAGAAATTGACAAAATCCCTACCACCATAGGTATAGACACTTGGGGTGTGGATTATGCGTTATTAGATAGTAACGATAATCTTATTGGCGATGTTTATTGTTATCGTGATGCTAGAAATGAAAAGTCTTATAAAAAAGTTCACGATATAGTTGCGTTTGAAGAAGTTTATAAAAGAACGGGCATAGAGTTTGCGCAGTTTAATACTATATATCAATTATACGACGATTTTTTGACGGGTAAACTTGACAACGCCCAAACCTTTTTGCAACTACCTGACTATTTTCACTTTTTACTTACAGGTGTAAAAAAGCAAGAATACACAAACGCAACGACAACTGCGTTAGTTAACGTTAATACCCACGATTGGGATTATGAACTAATTAAAAAACTAGGAATAAATACAAGCCTTTTCAACACTCTTAATCAACCAACCACGATAGTTGGCGATTTAAAAGAAGATATAAGAAAGGCTGTAGGATATAACGCAAAAGTAGTTATGCCTGCAACTCACGATACGGCAAGTGCCGTGCTGTCAGTTCCAAGCGAGAGCAAAAATGCTCCGTATATTTCAAGTGGAACGTGGTCGTTGATGGGTGTAGAAGTTCCAAAAGCCATAACTAACGAAAAGTTTGAAGGAAAGGAATTTTCTAACGAGGGTAGCGTAGACTTTAATTTTAGATTTCAAACCAACATAATGGGAATGTGGATATTCCAAAACGTTAAAAAGGAAATTGGCGAGGGTAAGAGTTTTGCTGAACTAACTTCTCTAGCAAAGCAAAGTGATTTTAACCAAACTTTTAACGTAAACGACAAGTCGTTTTTTGCTCCAAAGTCAATGGTAAGCGCTATAAAAGACTATTACGTAAATAATGGCAAAACCCCACCAATAGAGATAGGGGATATTTGTAGGGCTGTGTTTACTAGCCTTGCAAAAAGTTATGCTAAAACCATAAAAGCCATATCGACCATTACAAATAAGACCTTTGACGTTTTACATATTATCGGTGGTGGAAGTCAAAACCAACTTCTTAACGACCTAACGGCAAAGGCTACGGGCCTTAAAGTTATAGCAGGGCCAACCGAGGCAACGGCAATAGGCAACCTACTCGTTCAATTTTTAAGTTTAGGTAGTATACCTTCGCTATGCAAGGGTAAGGAAATTATAAAAAAATCATTTGATATTACGGAGATAGAAAATGTATAATAAAGCAAAAGAAGTATATGCAAAACTAGGCGTAGATGTAGAAAAGGCTATGGAAACCCTAAAAAATCTACCCGTGTCAATTCATTGTTGGCAAGGGGACGACGTTAACGGTTTTGATAGCGTAGGTCCACTTACGGGTGGAATTCAAACCACGGGTAATTACCCAGGCAAAGCCACCAGTCCAGAACAACTTATGGCTGATATGGAAAAGGCGTTTAGCCTAATCCCAGGTGCTAAAAAGATAAACGTTCACGCAAGTTACGCTATTTTTGAAGATGGCGAATTCGCCGACAGAGATGAGTTAAAACCATGCCATTTTAGTAAATGGGTAGATTTTGCTAAAAAGCATAAGGTAGGTTTAGACTTTAACCCAACCTTTTTCTCTCACCCAAAAGCAAGTGGTTTAACCCTTTCTTCTCCTAACGAAGAGATAAGAAAGTTTTGGGTAAAGCATGGTCAAGCGTGCGTTAAAATAAGCGAGTATTTTGCAAAGGAAACGGGTGTTCCTTGCGTAATGAATATTTGGACGGGGGACGGCTTAAAGGATATCCCTGGCGACAGATTAGCGCCAAGACAAAAATACGCTAAATCATTAGATGAAATACTTTCCGTTGGTTATGATAAAAACCTTGTAAAGCCATGTGTGGAATCAAAAGTATTCGGTATTGGCGTAGAAAGTTACACCGTAGGCTCTGCAGAGTTTACTCTTTCGTATGCGGCAACTCGTGGAATACTACCACTTATGGATAACGGACCTTACCACCCAACCGAAATGGTTTCGGATAAGATTTCAGCGCTACTTTGTTTCTATCCAGAAATTGCATTGCACGTTACTAGACCTGTTAGATGGGACTCCGACCACGTTGTGTTATTCGACGACGAAACTAGAGAAATCGCAAAGGAAATAGTTCGTAACGACGCTCTTAATAGAGTGTATATAGCCCTAGATTACTTTGACGCAAGTATCAACAGAGTAGGTGCTTGGGTAATAGGCGCAAGAAACATGCAAAAGGCGTTACTATATGCATTGTTAGAACCAACCAGCACTCTTAAAGCCCTTCAAGACAAAGGGGAGTTTACAAAACTTATGTATCTACAAGAAGAGATAAAGACCTTGCCTTTCGGTGCAGTATGGGAAGAATATTTAAGCAGACAAAATATTAAATCAAACGATTGGTTTGACGAGATAACTAAATACGAAAACGAAGTATCACTAAAAAGATAAAAGAGGTTAAAACATGTTAGAAAAAGCGATAAATAGGATTATGGGTATTGAAAAAGCACCATTTATAAAGGAAATGTGTGAAACCACGGCAAATATGTATAGGCTTGGTTGGGACGAAAGAAACGGAGGCAATATAAGTTACCTATTAAAGGAAGAAGAGGTTAGCAAATATTTAGACGTAACCAAAGTTCAAAGAACAATTCCTTTATATTTCAATGCAAAAGAACTTGTAGGCAAGTATTTCTTGGTTACGGGAACGGGCAAATATTTCAAAAACGTTATAAACGACCCAGCGAATAATTTAGGAATTATTAGAATTACTGAAGACGGCGAAAATGCCGACGTTATTTGGGGATATGCCGACGGTGGCAGACCAACTAGCGAACTTCCAGCCCATTTAATGAGCCATATCGTAAGGTTAAAGCATAATTCTAACAACAGAATTATAATGCATACTCACCCAACCAATTTGCTTGCAATGACGTTCGTTGTAAAGGCAGAAGATAGAGAAATGTCAAGAGAATTATGGCAAATGTGCACCGAATGCATGGTAGTATTCCCAGAAGGCGTAGGCGTATTGCCATGGATGATGTGTGGAAACAACGAGATAGGCGAGGCTACTGCTAAAAAGTTTGAAGACTTTAGAATAGTAGTATGGGGACTTCACGGAATATATGGCTGTGGCGAAAGTTTCGACGAGGCGTTTGGCTTGATTGAAACGGTTGAAAAGGCGGCTGAACTATACTTTAAGGTAGTAAGCAGTGGCAAAAAACGTCTTTACACCATAAGCGATAAGCAACTTTTAGATATAGCAAATCACTTTAAGGTAAAATGTAGAGAAGACTTTCTAAATATTAAAAAATAAACGCAAAAAAGGGACGAAAATTCGTCCCTTTTTTTAATTATAATCTTCACTAATTCCTAAAAAGTAATCGCTACTAACGTTAAAGTTTTTAGACATTTGTTTTAACGTGTCGTATCCAGGTTTTGCCTTGCCTTTTAGCCATTCGCTTACTTGACTTTGTTTAACGCCGATAGCCCTAGCAAAACTTACTTGAGTTAAGTTTTTTTCTAACAAAAAATCTTTTAAAATTTCCCTAAATTCCTTATCCATATTTTTATTATATAGAAAATTCTATTATTTTACTTGACATATAGAAAATTCTATACTATAATAAACTCAAATTTTATTAAAGGAGATTTTTACTAATGAGAAAAATTTTAAAAACGTTAGTTGCAAGCATTTTGCTTATCGCATGCTTATTTATGGTAGGCTGTGCAAAAATACCAAAAGACTACAAAGATGCAAGAAAAAACTTAATTGAGGCTAATTATAGTGTTTCAGTTATAAGTAGTTTGGGTGATACGAAAGATATGACGGAAGACCTAATGGATTCATTATTTAGTTATGACGACTTAGACCTTTTAGAAGAGAAGTATAAATCTCTAAGTGAAGGCGTGTTGGATGAATATGAGCGTGATTTCGAAAAAGCGATATGTGCTGCTTCTGCTGGAGAATTTATTATTATAGTTTATTTTGAAGACAAAGAGAGTGCTAAGGATTTCTATGAAGATTGGGAAGATTTTCTGGAAGAAGTTAGTTTATTAAACTATAGAGACTCATTAACCGGTGTGAATGATGAGAGATCTCATGGGCGAAGTGGAAAGGCTGTTTACTTTGGAACAGAAGGCGCTCTAGAGGACCTAAAAGGCTAAAAAATTAAACTAAATAAACGGCTTACTCGTAAATGAGTAAGCCGTTTTTTATTTTTTAAAACTGTTTTGTTTCAAAGTATTTTATTTTTTTGCATTCGTCGTCGAATTTGCCTAGAATTTCAGGTTTTTTGCCATTTATCAACGCAAGATAATTTTCTCTAAAATCTTTATATTCTAAATTGCGTCTTTTTATGGTTGGTGGGGCAGTTCTACCTAGTTCGTAAAGCCAAGGTCCGTTGTAATTAGCCTCTTCTAAAAGCGATATAATTTGTTTCCAATTATTTAACCCTTCGTAAGGTAGCCAATGTTGTTCGTCTAAAAAGTCGTAGTCCGAAACGTGAAGTGTTACTATTTTATCGCCCAATTCTTTTATGAATTTTGCGTTATCTTCTAAAAGTAGGTGATTTGTGTCAAAACAAACTCTTAATCTGTCATCTGCGCTTATAAGTTTCTTTATTTCTTCGGTGCAATTGCCTAAACAATTTCTTGGTAAATCTTCCACAGCAATCACGCATCCTAACTTACTAGCAAATTCTGCAAGGTTAGCAAAAAATTCTTGACCACATTTTAAGTGCTCTTCTCTTTGTTCGGGTGGGGTATCTTCTCCACTAGGGTGAACAACAAAAACTTTCGCGCCTACGTCAGCACCAATTCTTATAAAATCGCTAAACCTATTAAAGGTAATATCACGTATCTCTTTATCTATACTGCAAGGGTTTGTTTTTGCAAAAGGTTGGAAAGGTAGATGGAAAGACCAAATATCTACTCCGTATTCTTTAGATAGTTTACCAGCCTTTTTGTAATCAATTTGGTCGTAATAACACCATCTCATAGAGATTTCTAAGCAGTCTATTCCACCTTCCTTATACGCCTTAAACATTTCTCTATCTAAAAGCGTTTCAGGGCTATGGTCCCACGAACAAGTGCTTACGCCAAGTTTCCAATTTTTCGCTTGCATAAATATCTCCTAAAAATAGTTAACCCCACAAAACCTTAACGTTTTGTGGGGTTGTTTTCAAAAAACCGTGCATCTAATCTCGACAGACGTTGCCGAAGCGGTAACCCAACAGGTAACTCCTCCAAAGCTACCTTATGGCACACGCACAGGTCCGCTTAGTGCTGCTGTATTCCTACTCTGACACGGTTCACGGGAGTCCGTTGCATAAGACCTTGATATCAACATCCCTTATTAGGTGCGGCCTTCCACAACGCAAGCCTAAAAAAGCATTCTGCTCCGCTAAGCGAATTGCGGACGACAGGGCATCGCTAACTCCCCACATAGCACGGTGTATTTATAATATATTAAAAATCACTTTTTTGCAAGTATTTTTATAGAAAAACCTAAATTTACCTTAAATTAACTTTACAAAAAGACAAAATTTATTTATACTATAATAGACTAAATATTATTATGCGATATAATGCACTTTTTTAGGAGCAACAAATGTATAAGAAAGTAGATACCTCGTTAAATTTTTTGGATAGGGAAAAAGAAGTTCTTGAATTTTGGAAAGAAAACAAAATTTTCAAACAAAACGAAGACTTAAATAAAGGCAATCGTGAATTCACTTTTTACGACGGTCCACCAACTGCTAACGGCAAGCCACACATTGGTCATATTCTAACTCGTGTTATTAAAGACATTATCCCTCGTTACCACGTAATGAAGGGCGACCATTGTTTACGTAAAGCAGGGTGGGATACGCACGGACTTCCCGTTGAACTAGAAGTAGAAAAACTTCTAGGAATAGACGGAAAGCAAGAAATAGAAAAATACGGTATCGAGCCTTTTATTAAAAAGTGTAAGGAAAGCGTTTGGAAGTATAAAGGCGAATGGGAAAAAATGAGCGACCGTGTTGGCTATTGGGCAGACATGGAAAACCCATACGTTACTTACGACGACAATTACATTGAATCGGTTTGGTGGGCAGTTAAGACTATTGCCGAAAAAGGCTTATTATACAAGGGCTATAAAATCGTTCCATATTGTCCTCGTTGTGGAACTGCACTTTCTTCTCACGAAGTAGCGCAAGGCTATAAAGACGTTAAGGAAGTTTCAGTTTCAGTTCGCTTCAAGATTAAGGGAAGAGATAACGCATACTTCCTTGCATGGACGACTACGCCTTGGACCTTACCATCTAACGTTTGCCTATGTATGAACGCAAACGAAGACTATATTGAACTAAAAGCACAAGACGGCAAGATTTACATTCTCGCTAAAGCGCTTGCAGACAAATATTTTGAAGGTTACGAAACTTTATCCGTTAAAAAGGGTAGCGAATACGAATGGGCTGAATACGAACCATTATTCGGCTTTACTGCAAACGCTATCGAAAAGAATAAAAAGGCATTCGTAGTTGTTACCGACGATTACGTTACTATGCAAGACGGAACGGGTATTGTTCACAACGCACCTGCTTTTGGTGAAGACGACGCAAGGGTTTGTCAAAAATACGACATTGCATTCGTTAACCTAGTAGACACGGCAGGTAAGATGACCGAACAAGCCGATAAATATCACGGCTTATTCGTTAAAGATGCAGATAAAGTTATCATTAACGACCTAAAAGAAAACGGAATGTTGTTTGCCGAAATTCCTTTCGAGCATAGTTATCCATTCTGTTGGCGTTGTGATACTCCACTTATTTACTACGCTCGTCAAAGTTGGTTTATTAAAATGACGGCTGTTAAGGATAGACTTATCGCTGCAAACCAATCTGTAAATTGGATTCCAGAAACTATCAAAAATGGTAGAATGGGCAACTTCCTAGAAAACGTTATCGACTGGGGTATCTCTCGTGAGCGTTATTGGGGAACGCCACTTCCTGTTTGGGTATGTAATAAGTGTGGTAAAGTTCACGTTATTGGTAGCAAGCAAGAACTTAAAGACCTATGCCATATAGAAGGGGATATTGAACTTCATAGACCATATATTGACGATTGCAAGTTTGATTGCGAATGTGGTGGCACGTTCGTTCGTGAGCCTGAAGTTATGGACTGTTGGTTTGACTCTGGTTCTATGCCGTTTGCTCAACATCACTATCCATTTGAAAACAAAGAATTATTTGAAAGCCACTTCCCAGCAGACTTTATTAGTGAAGCAATCGACCAAACGAGAGGTTGGTTCTATACCTTACTTGCTATTTCAACATTGTTGTTCGACAAAGCGCCATTTAAGAATTGTATCGTTTTAGGTCACGTAAACGACAAAAACGGCATTAAAATGAGTAAACATAAGGGTAACGTAGTTGACCCATGGTCTATACTAGATAAGCAAGGTGCAGACGCTGTTCGTTGGTATTTCTACACGGGTTCTGCACCATGGTTACCATCTCGTTTCTACGAAGAGGCAGTTAGCGAAGCGCAAAGAAAGTTTATGGGAACTTTATGGAATACCTACGCTTTCTTCGTTCTATACGCAGACATTGATAAATATAACCCTGCAAAATACAACTTAAAAGATTGTAAACTTACCCTTATGGATAAGTGGGTATTATCAAAACTTAACACGCTTGTTAAGACGGTAGATAAGGGACTTGCTGATTACAACATTTTCGATTCAGCAAGAGCATTATCAGCTTTTACCGACGATTTATCTAACTGGTATGTTCGTCGTGGCCGTGAAAGATATTGGGGACACGATATGACCGACGACAAAATCGCCGCATATACCACTCTTTGGACGGTTTTAGTTACCATGGCTAAGATTTCAGCTCCATTTACACCTTTTATGGCTGAAAGCATTTACCAAAACCTAGTTCCTAACTTCTTTGAAAACGAGCCTAAATCAGTTCACTTATGCGCATTCCCACAAGTAGACGAAAGCGCTATCGACCTTGAGCTTGAAGAGGGCATGCAAAACGTTCTAGACATAGTTGTATTAGGTCGTGCTTGCAGAAGTTCTTCAAACATCAAAAATCGTCAACCTTTATCAAAAATCTTCGTATGTTCTGAAAGAAACACCACTCTTACCGAGGGACTTTTGAACATAGCAAAAGAAGAATTAAACGTTAAAGACGTTGAATATTTACAAGATGCATCAAGATTCGTTTCTTACAAGTTAAAGCCACAATTAAAGACTTTAGGACCAAAATACGGGGCTAAACTTGGCAAAGTTAAGGCATTACTTGAAACCTGCAACGCCAACGAAATGGTTGCTACCGTTAAAAACGGTGAAATTTATAAAACCGAATTCCAAGGCGACGTGTTTGAATTTGCGCTAGAAGATTTACAAATCTTTACCGAAAGTGCAGAAGGTTTCGTATCTTCAAGCGATAAGGGTTTAACCATCGTTTTAGATACTAAAGTAACCGAAGAACTTAAAGCCGAAGGTAACGAAAGAGAATTAATTTCTAAAATTCAATCTATGCGTAAAGACGCAGGCTTTGAAGTTACCGATAGAATTAACGTTAACTACGTTTGCGAAAGCGAGGCTATTAAGTCTGCAATGAAATCTAACTCATTAAAGAGCGTAGTTCTTGCCGAAAGCGTTATCGAAGGTGATGCTCAAGGCTTTGATAAGGAATTAGATATCAACGGCGAAAGCGTTAAAGTAATAATCAACAAGGTAACCAAATAATGAAATCAGCAGATTGGAAATCTTATTCGGTTATCGCTACCGGCGACGGATATAAACTTGAAAAATGGGGTAACGTAACACTACTTCGTCCCGACCCACAAGTTATTTGGAAAAGTTCTGTCGATATGAACAATTATAAGGGCTTGTCGGCAAAGTATATCCGTAGCGAATCGGGTGGTGGCAAATGGCTAATTAAAGGCAATATGCCTGCCGAGTGGACCATAGATTACAAAGACTTAACCTTTAAAATCAAGCCAATGGGGTTTAAGCATACGGGTTTATTCCCAGAACAAGCCGTTAATTGGGATATTATGCGTGATTTAATAGAAAACGCTAATAGAGAAATCAACGTTCTAAACTTGTTTGCCTACACGGGTGGTGCAACCGTTGCTTGTGCTAAATCGGGCGCAAAGGTAACTCACGTTGACTCGGCGAAAGGAATGGTAGAAAGAGCAGGCGAAAACGTTAGGCTTTCTAAAGTTCCAGATGGCAGAGTTAGATATATTATAGACGATTGCAAAAAGTTCGTTGAACGTGAAATTCGCCGTGGAAGAAAATACGACGCAGTAATTATGGACCCACCAAGTTACGGTAGAGGACCAAACGGCGAAATGTGGAAATTAGAGGCAGAACTTTATCCTTTAGTAGAACTTTGCGAAAAGGTTTTAAGCGATAATCCTTTGTTCTTCTTAATAAATAGTTACACTACTGGATTACAACCTCAAGTAATAAAAAATATATTGATAAAAACAATCGCCAATAATAGAGGCGGAAAGGTAAACGCATACGAAGTAGGGCTTAATACCAAAGAGGAAGGGGTTATTCTTCCTTGTGGTAATAGTGGTATGTGGATAAACGAATAATTTTTGGAAAAAGATATGGAAGAATTAACGATACTTCACGAAGACAATCATATAATAGTCGTTTTGAAACCTCAAAACGTTCCTTCTTGCGAGGATAGTAGCAAAGATAAGGATATGCTCACCATTATTAAAGAGTATATCAAGGAAACCTATAACAAAACGGGCAACGTTTATTTAGGACTCGTTCATAGACTAGATAGACCTACCGGTGGAATTATGGTTTTTGCCAAGTCTAGCAAGGCGGCTGCAAGGCTTTCCCAGCAAATGAAAGACGGAGATTTTGAAAAGCGTTATTACGCAACTTTAGTTGGCTCTCCAAGGGAAGAAAAAGCAGTATTGAGACACTATATGAAGAAAAATCCTATCAACAATATGGTTTACGTTTGTGAACCTACGGTTGACGGAGCAAAATATGCAGAACTTGACTATGCCGTATTAGAAGAAAAGAACGGCTTATCATTAGCCGACGTAAGACTTCATACGGGTCGTAGTCATCAAATAAGAGTTCAAATGAATGCAATAGGTTGTCCTGTTTACGGAGATATGAGATATGGTGGAGAAAAGGCTAAAAAGGGCTATCTTGCTCTTTGGGCTTACTATCTAGCATTTACTCACCCTGTAAATAAGGAAAGAATGGTGTTTAGGGTTCAACCACCTAAGGAAAACACCCCTTGGAATTTATTTAATACGGAAAAATCGGTTACAATTATTAAACCGTTTAGTTAAAAGGAGAATATATTATGGCAAAAATTACTGCAGATACCTTAATTTTCGAGGCTTTAGAAATCAATCCAAAAGCAGCTGAAATTTTAATGGCTCACGGAATGCATTGTTTAGGATGCGCTCTAGCACACGGCGAAACCGTTGGTGAAGCGGCAGACGTTCACGGTGCAGACCTTGAAAAAATGCTTGAAGAATTAAACGATATCGAAGGTTAATAAAATAGAAAATGAGCGAAAGGCAAAAGGAAAAAGACGTTCAGGAAAGGGTTGATACCAAGTATATCAAATGCCTATCTTGTGGCGCTAATATGGAGTTTGAACCGGAAAGGCAGGTTTTGTATTGTTCTCATTGTGGAAGTGAAAGAAAGTTTAACACGGACACCTTGGCAAGTGAGCAAGACCTTTTGGTAGGTTTAAACAACGAGAATTGGCAAGATGCCGAAGAAAATCAATACGTTTGTGAAAATTGTAGCGCAAAGGTTATTGTTTCAGTAAGTCAAGCGTCCTTTATTTGTCCTTTTTGTGGCACTAACCACGTTCAAAAAACCAACGAGTTCGTTGGCCTAAAACCTAACGCATTACTTCCTTTTACTTTTAATAAGGATAAAGCGTTAGAGTATAGCAAGAACTGGGCAAAACGCAAGTTTTTCGCTCCAAATAAATTCAAAAAGCATCTAAAAACCGATAACGTTCAAGGCGTATATTTCCCTTGTTTTACCTTTGATAGTTATACCTATTCGGAATACGCTGGAAGAATTGGAACTACTCACGTAAGATACGTAGGTTCTGGAAAAAACCGTAGAGCAGTGCATTACACTGTTTGGAGAAATATTTCTGGGGTTCACTACGACAATTTCGACGATATTTTGTTGAGTGCAGGAAGTAGATTAGACCAAAACAAAATTAATAAGTTATCTCCCTTTGAAACAAATTTTTCAAAGGAATATAACCCTAATTATATGTTAGGATTTATGGCTTATAAATACGATAATGAAGTAGAGTCGTTGTGGGGCGTTGCGAAAGGTAAAATGGACGTAGCGATTAAAAATAGTATTTTGAGTGGATACGTGTATGATAAACTTGCGTATATAAACGTTTCAACAAAGCATGAAAAAACCACTTATAAATACGTAATGTTACCCGTATACGTGGGTAATTTCGTGTATGCGAAAAAACCATACAATTTCTACGTCAATGGAAACACTGGCAAGGTTTGGGGAAAAACGCCAAAATCTTTTTGGAAGATTTTCTTCACCGTCTTTGTTTCTACGGCGCTTGTTATTGGTGCATGGCTTTTGTTTTCCTTGTTTGGATAAAATTAAATGACAAAAAATATAAAGAAATATTAAAAACCTATTGAAAAAAATTAACAAATGTTATAAAATTAATTAGATAGGCTAAATGAAAAATGGGCTAGCGCCCATAGGAGGCAATAATGAAGAAAGGCACGTCGATAGTGTTGCTATCAATAATATCGTTTATAATGACGGCGTTATTGGTATTATCATTCATTTCATTCCCTGTAAATTCAAAGGATTATTTTGATTCTTCACTAGGGGCTATAGAATTAGACCATGGAATGAGTGGAAGTGGTGTGTATACTTTGTCGTTAGGTAAGAAAACGGACGTTCCTACCGAAGACGAAATGGAAGACATAATGGAAATTTTAAGTTTCCGTTTAGATAAGTTGGGATATGAAAACCATTCGATTTCAGCAGTAAAGAATGCTGATTCAAACGTTTACGATATTAGACTTGAAGTAAACGCTGATTTAGGAAAAGATGGACAACCCGATTATAGTTCGTTGGATTCTGCAGTTAATGCTGCAATACAATACGGTGAATTAGAATTCTTTAGTGGTGTTGATGCATCAGACGTAAGCGAAGAGCTTTTTGTAGAAATCGAAAACCCAATCAAAAAGGCAAAAAATATTGGCTATAACGAATATTCTGAAGGTTGGGGAGTTTCAATTACCTTTACCGACGAAGCGTATGACGAGATGCTAGAACTTATGAATGGGGAAGAACCATTCTACTTAAAGGTTACTTTTGGCGACGAAACGTTGCTTTCTAGTGGTAGCCCATTAACCGAAGATTTCTTTGGTGGTAATAAAACCATTTCTTTCACTTCTCCAAGTGAAGAAAAGGCAAACGAATTAGTATTACAAATTACTTCTGGTGGATTTTCATATAAATACGAAGTTGTAGACGGCGTTGCTCACGCCTCAACTCTTTTAGGTAAGAACGTGGGACTTGTTTCCGTTCTAGTAATTTGTGCCGTTATAGCTCTTTCAATCGTTGGATTCATAGTATTTAACAAAGGCTTTGGCATTGCGTCATCTTTATCTTTAATAGCCTTCGCTATTATAAACTCGCTTATGATGATTGCCGTTCCTGGAATTAAACTTTCAATCGGTGGAGTAATCGGTATTTTACTTGCAACTATCCTTGCTATCGATGGTGCAGTTCTAACCTCAAAGAGAATTAAAGAAGAATTAAATTCTGGTAAAACGGTTAAATCGGCTATTCGCCAAGGCTTTAACCGTGCGCTTAAACCAATCATTAATGGTAGCATAGTTTCTATCGTGTTCTCACTCTTATTATTTGCGTTCACTTCTGCAGAAATTAAGTTATTTGCAATCACCTTTGCAATAGGCTCGGCGATAGCATTGATTTCTTCACTCGTTCTAACGAGAATGTTCGTTGCTCTTTTACTTCCTTTGGCAAAAGATAAAGAGAAGTTCCTTAATGCAACGAAAGAGGAGGTGTAATATATGAAATTCAGTATTAATTCAAAGTATAAATTATGGATTATATTAACCGTTTGTGTGTTGGTTGTTGGCTTTACACTTCTTGCAATTTTAGGTTTTAATCAAACACCTGACTACAAAGCCTCTAAAGAGATAGTAGTTACCATGGATACTCAACTAGACGCAACTGTTGACGAACTTGAAGAACTTTCAAACAAATACCTAACGAATAAAGGTGTTAAAACCGTTGATTATGCTACTAAAAGATTAGACGGTCCTATTGGTAAGTATTCTATTATTTTTAAGGTAAGTAACGACGCTCAAGTAAATGCTGACGAGATGGCAGAGTATATTAATAGTGAACTATTAAAAGCTAATCATGAAAATTGCTTTGTAGAGGTTTCTTTTAACGACGTGGTTAAGCCTTATAAAGATAGCCAAATCGGTTGGATTTGCCTTGCTGTGGGACTAACTGCAGTTGCATTATTCGTATATCTATTCTTTATGGAAAAAGTTGCTTCTGCACTTGCAGTTATTGCGTCTTCCTTCTTATCAACGTTACTTTTTATAGCAATAGTTGGTGGAGCAAGAATTCCTGCCGAACCTTTCGTTTATGCCGTTAGTGCTTTAGCGTTTGGATTAGCATCCTTCCTATCTACAGGTTTAGTTGGAAGGTTTAGAGAACAAATAAAGGCAAACGAGAGTTTGGAATCTAAAAAAGACAAAATGTCTTATAAAGAGATTGCTGAAAAAGGGGCAAAAGACTCCTTGTTTAGATATGCGTTTATTTTTGGTGCTATACTTGTAGCATCAGTGGTAATGTTAATACTTGGTTCAGCATACGTTAAGTTCTTAGGAATTCACCTTATAGTAGCAGGTGTAAGCGCTGTATTCGCTTCGCTTGTAGGCGTTCCGTTGTTGTGGCCCGTTCTTAAAAATTTTAATAACAAAAAATAAAAAGTAGATGGGGGCGGAAATTCTTCTGCCCCTTATTTATAATTAAAAGACAAAATGCAAATTGTTTACGGCAAACCTTTAGAAAGGGAAGATATTATAAAAATAAACGAAATTTCTAGCCAATGTGGTATCTTATTTGATACTGCAAGACTTTTATTTTATAAAAATATTGACACGCCGGAAAAGGTAAATCGTTTTCTACGACACGACGTAAAAAACTTGCATAGTCCATTCTTGTTTAGGGACATGAAATATGTCGTAGAAAGGATAGAAGAGGCTAAAAAATTTAGTCAACGAGTATTAATTTTTGGAGATTACGACGCTGACGGTGTTTGCGCTACCTCATTGCTTTATCACGCTTTAAAAGAATACGGCATCATAGCAGATTTATTCGTTCCTGAAAGAGAAGAGGGATATGGACTTAATATAGATAAAATACTAGGAATAAATGAAAGTGATGGCGTCGATTTAGTAATCACCGTAGACTGTGGTATCTCGGAATATAAAAACGTTGAAATCTTAAAACAACACGGAATAGACGTTATCGTGTCCGACCATCACGAAGCGCCGGAAATACTTCCAAATTGCTTAATTGTTAATCCAAAATGCCCTAACGAGAAATATCCGTTTAACGGACTTTGTGGGACTGGGGTAGCCTATAAAATTGCAAATGCCTTAATTGGTGAAAAAGCCAACAAATATCTAGATTTAGTTGCCGTGGCAACCGTTGCTGATAGCATGGAACTTTTAGATGAGAATAGGGATTTAATTAAAGAAGGACTTAAACTATTTAAACCTAATAAAATTCGTTCTTGTTTTAAGTATCTAATTGGCGAAGGAGATAAGGAGATTAGCGCAAATACGCTAGCCTATCAAATTGCGCCTAGGATAAACGCAGGTGGCAGAATGGGCGATGCTTTAACTGCGTTAAAATTGCTCACAACGGAAAGCGAAAAAGAAATCTTTGACATTTCAGTAAAATTAAATGCTTATAATATTCAACGCCAAGAAGAAAGCCAGAGGGTTTATGAAATGGCAAAAAGTATTATTAGGCAAAAAAGGATTTCTGCCAACCCTATAATTTGCGTTAAAGGAGATGGGTGGAACAACGGCGTCATAGGCATAGTTGCCACAAAATTAGTTGAGGATTATAATCGCCCCGTAATAGTTTTTGCAGAACACGAAGGTAACCTAAAAGGTTCGGCAAGAAGTATTGATGACGTTAATATTTTTACTCTAATTTCATGTTGTCAAGAAAAACTCTTGGCGTTTGGTGGACATTCTCAAGCAGCTGGCGTTTCAGTTTCAAAAGAAAATTATGAAGAATTTTACTCTATGATAATTTCTAAAATGAAGGAAATTTATAGGGACGTAAAGTTTGAAAAAAAGATTTATTGCGAGTGGGGAATTGATGAGCCGATTTCTCTTGATTTTGCTAGGGAAATCACTCTTTTAGAGCCGTTTGGAATGGGTAATAAAAAACCACTTTTCTCAACCACTTGTAACCAAATAGTTTCTAGACCATTAAAGGATAAATCCCCTCATTACACTTTTGAAACTCCAAGCATTACTATGCTTGATTTTAACGGCGAGGGTAACGTTGAAACTTTAGGGCTAGACGTTGATAAATCCATAGTTTTTGAGATTAATTATTCAATATTTCACGGTAGAGAAAGTGCTAAAGGTTTTGTTAAAAAGGTTATTCCCAATTACGCGAAATGCAACAATTTAGAACTTGAAATATTTGCAAACGAATTGACCAAATTAAAGGCTCAAAACTCTAAAGTTAATTATATTGATTTTGATAAAAACCTAATTAAAAAAGGTTTTGGAACTATTTATACGGCATCTAATTTTGAAGTGCTTAAAAACTACCAAAACGCCGATAAATTAAATCCATCTTTGTTTGTTCCAAGTCATTACACGGGAGAAAATCAAATAGTTGTTTCACTAAGAAATATCCCTGAAGAATGCGAGAGGGTGATTTACTTAGATAATCCTCTTGGTTTTATAGAAAATCAAGGCGTTGAATCTTTTTGTGTAAATAATTTAGAGGTCTACCACGAAATTAAAACAGATAGAAGTAATTTTGCAAAAATTTACACCTTGTTGTCAAATTGTATTGGTTCAACGTTTGTGAACTCCGTTGAGTTCTATAAAAACAACAGTTTTGACGTAGATGCAAAAACCTTTATTTTTGCAACGGAAGTGTTTTTTGAACTAGGGTTCTTTAGCATACATAACGGATTTTTGATAAGAAATTCATCGCAAAAAAACGAATTGACAAATTCACGCATCTATAGTAAAATACTTAAAATAAATAGTCGAAAGGTGAGAGATGTTTAGCATTTACGAACAACTTGAATCGGTTTATTTGGGCAAAGATTTAGACCTTGTTCATAAGGCGTTTGACTTTGCTAAAGAAGCCCACAAAAATCAAAAACGTGCCTCGGGGGAAGAATATTTTATTCACCCTTGTTTTGTAGCACGCATTTTAGTGGACTTAGGGCTTGACGCTCAAACCGTTTCAGCTGCCTTTCTGCATGACGTTATCGAAGATACTCCCGTTAGCGAAGGAGATATTAAGACGCTTTTCGGGGAAGAAATTTTAGAACTTGTTTTAGGGGTAACTAAACTTGATAAAATCGAATTTACTTCGTTAGAAGAGGAGCAAGCAGAAAACTTCCGTAAACTTTTCGTAGCAATGGCAAAGGATATAAGGGTTATAATTATAAAACTTGCCGATAGACTACACAATATGCGTTCTCTAAACTTTTTATCAAAAGAACGCCAACAAAAAATCGCTAGAGAAACTCTAGAAATTTACGCTCCGTTAGCAGGAAGACTAGGTATCAGCCAAATCAAGTGCGAACTAGAAGATTTATGTCTTAAATATCTTGAACCAGACTTCTACGAATACCTAGTAACCAACATTGACGAAAGGGTAAATGAATCGACTGACCTAGTTGACCAAGTTATTAAACAAGTAAAAAGCATTTTAGAAGAATCCAACGTCAAGGGCGAAGTTGTAGGTAGAAGAAAGCATCTTTACAGTATTTATCGCAAGATGAAACAAAAGGGAAAATCTTTAGAACAAATTTACGACCTTGTCGCTATTAGAATAATCGTTAATTCTATTGACGAATGTTACGAAGTATTTGGCAAAATTCACCATATTTGGAAACCTGTTCCAGGAAGAATTAAAGATTATATAGCAACGCCTAAACCTAACATGTATCGTTCGTTACATACGACGGTCGTAACCAACTTTGGTAGATTTTTTGAAATTCAAATAAGAACCTATGAGATGAATCACGCTGCCGAATACGGTATAGCAGCGCATTGGAAATATAAAGAAAAGGGCGAAGGGGACGATTTAGATACAAGACTTAGCTGGATAAGAGAAGTTATGGAATGGCAAGGTGGTCTTAAAGACAGTAAGGAATTCCTTGATTCTCTAAAAGGCGACGTATATAGTAGTGAAGTTTTAGTATTTACACCAAAAGGCGACGTAATCAGTCTACCTAAGGGTGCAACTCCTCTTGACTTTGCATATCACATTCACTCTCAAGTAGGAAACCGTTGCGTAGGTGCAAAGGTTAACTCTAAAATGGTGCCATTGAACACCGAACTTCAAATTGGCGATATTGTAGAGGTTATCACTTCGCAAAACTCAAAAGGTCCTTCTTGGGATTGGCTTAAGGTTGTTAAAAGTCCTAGTGCAAGGGTTAAAATAAGACAATTCTTTAAGCGTGAAATGAAAGAAGAAAACGGCAAGATGGGTAAGTCTATGCTCGAAGAGGAGGCTAAGAAAAGAGGATATAAATTAGCCGAACTTCTCACGGAAGAAGCCTTCTTAGTCGTTTCATCAAAAATGTCCTTTAACGAGCAAGACGAGATGTTTGCCTCAGTTGGCTTTGGGGCAGTTTCAGCTAGCCAAGTAATACTTAAGCTAATTGATTTTTATAGAAAACGTCAACCACAAAAACAAATCGAACATTTCGTATCTACAAAAAATAAGCATACTAACGGTGTTACCGTTAAAGGTATGGAAGGTTTACTCGTTAGATTTGCAGGTTGTTGTAGCCCCGTTCCTGGCGACGAAATAATTGGTTTTATTTCTCGTGGAAGAGGCGTAACTGTTCATAGAAAGGATTGTTCTAATCTAAAACACGCTGAAAAAGATAGGCTTATTGAAGTTTCTTGGACCGATACTTTGCAAAGTTCATTTAACGTTGCGATTGAAGTTATTGGGAATACTCAAGCCGAAATTCTAACTGCCGTTGCAGCCGTTTGTGCTATTCAAAAACTAGAAATTATCTCTACAAACGGTAGAATAGACGCTCGTTCAAAGCGTGTGGTCGTTAATTTTTGTATAAGAATTAACGATAAAGACGAGCTTGAAAAACTAATGACAAAATTAAAACAAGAACCTAAAATCGTTGAAGTATACAGGACGGCTAACTAATGAAACTTTATCATCTAACTACCGGCTTATTAGGTGTTAATTCATATTTTTTAGTTAATGAAGAAACTAAAAAGGCAATTTTAATAGACGGTGGCGAAAGTTACAAATCTATAAAAAAGGCTAGCGAAGACTTAGGTGTTAAAATAACTACTCTTTTACTTACGCACGCTCACTTTGACCATGCAGGAAATGCAAAAGCGCTTCAAGACGACGGTGTAAAGGTTTATATTAGTTCGCTTGACGCACCAAAACTTAAAAACGACCTTAATTTAGCTAGTGATTTTGGTAGAAGATTTGATTTTTTAGACGCTGACCATACCTTTAACGACGGAGACGAACTTAACCTAGAGGGAATAAGCATAAAAGTTATTTTAACGCCTGGTCATACGGACGGAAGCGTTACCTTTCTTGTTGGCGATATGCTTTTTACTGGCGATACCTTGTTTCGTTGTAGTATTGGCAGAAGTGATTTTCCAACAGGAGACAAAGCCGTGTTAATAAATTCAGTAAAAAAACTAATGAGTTTAGAAGGGGATTATAGAGTGTATCCCGGACACGATGATTTTACAACCCTTTCTTACGAGAGAGAAAACAACGCATTCGTAGATTATGATTGATACCAACTTAGAGGCTTTTTTGCCCGACCTAAAAGAAGTAGAAAACCTTTTTGACGGTGGTGAATTCAAAATTCGTCATCGTTTTTCTGCGTCTACGAATAAGGTAGTAAATACCATTACTGTCAACGGACAAACGTATGCTTACGGCAACGTCGTAGGAACTTTTAAAGACGCCGTTGAAGAAAAAAGACTAACTAAAAGGTTTGCAAAACTTTCACTATACAAAGCACTAGCAAGGTTTACAGGAAAGGAAATGCCTTGGGGTGCGCTTACAGGGATTAGACCAACTAAACTAGCCTATCAACAAATAGAAGAAACGGGTAAGTTTGCCGAGTTTTTTACCGACGTTATGAAGGTTAGTAAGGAAAAAACGGCTTTAACACAAGCAGTTATAAACTCGCAAAGTGGTTGGTATAAAAAGGACGACGACAACACTGATTTTTTCGTTTTCATACCATTTTGCCCATCTAGATGTAAGTATTGTTCGTTTATAAGTGCAGACATAAAGCATGCAAGCGCTTACGTAGATGCTTACGTAGACGCATTAATCGAAGATGTTGAGGCAAGCGCTCAATTAGTTAGGAAATTAAGAAGTATTTATATCGGTGGTGGCACTCCAGTTGCGCTTTCTAACGAGCATTTAATAAGAGTTCTAAACGCCGTTTCAAAAATCAACAAAGGGGTAGAGTTTACCGTAGAAGCAGGTAGACCAGACGCAATAAACAAAGAAAATCTTAAAATATTAAAAGACTTTGGCGTTACTAGAATTTGCGTTAATCCACAAACTTTCCAAGATAAGACCTTAACGCTACTTGGTAGAAATCATACTGCTAAAGACATATTGGATACCTACGACCTAGCAAAAAAAGATTTTTCTATCAATATGGATTTAATCGCAGGTTTAACGGGTGAAACTTTTAAAGACTTTAGCGATAGCCTATCAAAAGCCATATCTCTTTCCCCAGACAACATAACCGTTCATACTTTATGTATAAAAAAAGGTTCGTATTTAGCCGAGCAAACTTCTAAACTTCCAGAAGGTGAAGTTGAAAATATGGTGGAACATTCGCACAAAACGCTTGCCTTAAATGGATACGCTCCGTATTACTTATATAGGCAAAAATACATGGCTGGAAACCTTGAAAACACGGGCTACGCTAAAGATGGCAAAGTTTGTTTATACAATATCGACGTTATGGAAGAGATTGCCCAAAACGTTGCCTGTGGCGCTAACGCAATGACTAAAAGGGTGTTTAACGGGGGCGAAAGAATAGAAAGACTTTCTAGCCCAAAAGACGTTGCAACCTATTTGAGTAAATATAAAACCTTAATAGAAAGCAAAATTAACTTTTTCAAATAGTTAAATAAGGGGAAATAAGGGCAGTTTTTTAATAAAAGGTTGTAAAAATAGTGGACAAAGCAAATAATATTTGTTATAATTACAAGGCTTGATACTCTAAACAAGGTTTTGTGGATTCTCCACCCATTACTTTGTATAGAGCGAATTATTCCATAAATAGGAGGTAAAAAGAAATGGATAAAGCAAGAAAAGCAGAAATTATCAAAAAGTTTGGCGCTCACGAAGGTGATACCGGTTCTACCGAAGTTCAAGTTGCACTTTTAACTGAAAGAATCAATCACTTAAACCAACACTTATCAAAGAACATTCACGACAATCATTCTCGTCGTGGTTTGTTAAAGATGGTTGGTGAACGTCGTGGTCTTTTGAAGTATTTACAAGAAGTAGATATCGAAAGATACAGAAAGCTTATTGCAGCATTAGAATTAAGAAAATAATTAAAAAAGGGCGGCATTATTTTTTGTCGCCCAATTTTTCTTAAATTAGGGGTAAAATCCCAAAAAATTTAAATCGAAATTGTGCGCAGACGTAGGTTGCGTCTCGTTTCAAAATAAATAAGAGTTGAAATAGGAGAAAAACATGACACCAAATTACAAAGAATTTAGAACTATGCTCGGTGGTAGAGAACTCGTTGTAGAAACGGGTAAATACGCTGAACAAACTAACGGTTCTTGCGTTGTTCGTTGTGGAGACACGGCAGTTATGGTAAACGTTACCATGGCAGAAAAACCAAGAGACGGTATGGATTATTTCCCACTCGGAGTAGACTTTGAAGAAAAAATGTATTCAATCGGTTCTATCCCTGGTGGATTCAAAAAGAGAGAAGGTAGAGCATCTGATAAGGCTATCTTAACTAGCAGACTTATCGATAGACCTATCCGTCCACTTTTCCCAAAAGGATTATTTAACGACGTAGTTGTTATCGCAACTGCACTTTCAGTTGAACAAGACATTCAACCAGAACCACTTGCTATGATTGGTAGTTCTATTGCAATTAGCATTTCAGATATTCCATTTGCTGGCCCAACCGGTAGCGTAGTAGTTGGTATTGTTGACGGTGAATACGTTATCAATCCAGATTGCGCTCAAAGAGAAAAGAGCACGCTAACCTTAAACCTAGCAGGAACCAAAGATGCAATCATGATGGTTGAAGCAGGTGCCAAAGAAATTTCAGACGACGAAATGGTAGGTGCAATCCTATTCGGCCACGAAGAAATCAAAAAACTTTGCGCATTCCAAGAAGAAATCATTAAAGAAATCGGCAAACCAAAGAGAGAAATGGAATTATATCACATTCCAGAAGAAATCGACAATGCCGTTAGAGAATTCGCAAGCGATATGCTCGACAAGGCTTTAGATACCTTCGATAGAAAAGTTCGTCAAGACGGACAAGACCAAGTAGAAAAAGATACTTTGGCTCACTTTGCTGAAATTTTCCCAGGAAAAGAAAGAGAAATCAAAGATTCTCTATACTATCTAACCAAAGAAAAGGTTAGAGCAAAAATAACTAATCTAGGCATTCGTCCAGACGGAAGAAAATTAACCGAAGTTAGACCTATTTGGTGTGAAGCAGGCGTTCTTCCAAGAGTTCACGGCTCAGGCGTGTTCACTAGAGGACAAACCCAAGTTATGTCTACTTGCACCTTAGGTATGCTTTCTGAAGCACAAAAATTAGAAGGTTTAGACGGCGAATCTCAAAAGAGATATATGCATCAATACAACATGCCTGGTTACGCTTCAGGCGAGGCTAGACCTCTTAAGAGTCCAGGAAGACGTGAAATTGGTCACGGCGCTCTAGCAGAAAGAGCATTAGAGCCTGTTATCCCATCTCCAGAAGATTTCCCATACGCTATAAGAATCGTTTCTGAAGTTCTTTCTTCTAACGGTTCAACCTCTCAAGGTAGTGTTTGTGGTTCAACCCTAGCACTTATGGACGCAGGCGTTCCAATTACTGCTCCTGTAGCAGGTATTGCAATGGGTCTTATCAAGGATACCGAATCTGGTAAAGTTTCTATCCTAACCGACATTCAAGGTTTAGAAGACTTCCTTGGCGACATGGACTTTAAGGTTGCAGGAACTGAAAAGGGTATTACTGCTATCCAAATGGATATTAAAATCAAGGGTATTGACGAAGCTATTTTAAGACAAGCAATCGCTCAAGCAAACGTTGGTAGACAACACATCTTAAGCAAGATGTTAGAAGTTATCGACAAACCTAAGGCTGAACTTTCCCCATATGCTCCTAAGATTATTTCATTCTCAATCGACCCTGAAAAAATTGGCGACGTTGTTGGTAAGCAAGGTAAGGTTATTAACAAGATTATCGAAGAAACGGGCGTTAAAATTGATATCGAGGACGACGGAAGAGTTAACGTATGTTGCGTAGGAGATATCGCTCAAGCTGAAAGAGCAAAAGCAATCATCTTATCTATCGCAAAAGACCCTGAAGTTGGCGACATGTTTATTTCAGAAGTTGTTAGAATTCTACCAAAGGTTGGTGCTTTCTGTGAATTAGCACCAGGAAAAGACGGCTTAATTCATATTTCTAAGATGAGCAGTAAGCGTATCGAAAGTGTTGAAGAAGTATTGCATATCGGCGATAAGGTAAAAGTTGAAATTATCAAGATTGGCGAAAAAGGAATTGACTTAAAACTTCTTGAAATCATTAACGACTAATTAAAAGCGTAATAAATATGCAAGGTAATGCCTTGCATATTTTTTATCTAAAAAACGTAATTAATCTTTCTCTTAAATCATAAAATACCAAAAGAGGAAGATTGTATGAAAGATAATAAGATTAAAATAACTATAATTACTAACACTATTTTAATAATGATGGTTGCAGTGGTCTTATCCGTTTCTTTCATTCCCGAAAAGGTTAAACCAATCGTTAGCGATAATACGAGCGAGGTTATTTATAACGGCAATAGGTCAAACCCAAACGTTTCTTTAATGTTTAACGTTTACGAAAATACCGAAGTAGTAAACGGCATAATGCAAGAACTAGATAAAAGAGGATTAAAGGCAACCTTTTTCGTTGGTGGGTGTTGGGCAGACGATAACGAGGAAATGCTTAAACTACTAGTTAAAAACGGACATGAAATAGCAAATCACGGATATTTTCATAAAGACCATAAAAAACTTTCATACGAGCAAAATTATCAAGAGATTAGACTTACGGCAGAAATCGTAAAATCTCTATGTGGAGTTCAAACAACCCTCTTTGCACCACCATCTGGTAGTTTTGGCGACAACACCCTCACGGCATCTAAAAATTTAGGATATAGGGTTATTATGTGGTCGAGAGACACTATCGATTGGCGTGATAAAGACGTGGATTTAATCGTTAAAAGGGCAACAGAAAAAACGACAAACGGCGATTTAATTTTAATGCACCCAAAGCCTCAATCACTTGAAGCTTTACCAAGAATTTTAGACGCTTTGGAAAAGAAAGGATTAAAACAGGTAAAAGTGAGCCAAAATATAGAAGAACAAACGATTTTAGGAGATTAGAATGACATTTAGTAAAACTTATCCAAATGGATTAAGGCTAATTATAGAAAAAATGGACGGGCTGTTTTCAGTAAGCACGGGTGTTTTAGTGAGGACGGGAAGTATAAACGAAACGGAACAAGAAAACGGTATTTCCCATTTTATAGAACACTGCATTTTTAAAGGCACAAAGAAACGTTCTGCCTTTGAGATTTCCGATTACATTGATAGAATTGGTGCGTCAATAAACGCCTTTACGTCAAAGGAAATAACTTGCTATTACACGAAATCTACTACCGAGCACGCAGGTGAAACTTTAGAAGTTCTTTCGGATATCTTTTTTAATTCCACCTTTTTAGAGGAGGAAATTAATAAAGAAAAAGGCGTTATTATAGAAGAAATTAATATGAGTGAGGATTCCCCAGAGGATACTTTGTTTGACTTGCTTGCAACTAGTTCATTTGGCGAAGAAGGACTAGGAAGAACTATTCTAGGGCCACAAAGCAACGTTAAAAGATTTACCAAAAAAGACATTGATGCCTACATGGATAAATACTACACTGCTGATAACGTAGTAATCTCGGTTGCCGGCAACGTTGACGTAGAAAAAACCCAAGAGTTGGTAAAAAGTTTTTTTGTAGATAAATTTACTAGAAAAAAAAGTAAACCACAATTTACAAAAACCACTATAGAAACGGGAAAACTTCACAAGTATAAACCAATTGAGCAATGCCACGTTGGAATTTCTTTTCCTGCCTTTAATATTCAAGACGAAAGAAGTGAGGCTTTAAGTATAGCGAGTATTATTCTTGGTGGTGGAATGAGTAGTAGATTATTTCAAACCATAAGAGAGGAATTAGGCTTAGCATATAGCGTTTATTCATATATTTCTTCGTATAACACTCAAGGTGTGTTAGAAATTTACGCCGGCGTCAACCCTGATTCAAGAGATTTAGCCACGAAAAAAATCATTGAAGAAGTTAAAAAGTTTAAGACTAACGGAATTACCGAACAAGAATTCTTAAGGGGTAGAGAACAAATTAAAAGTTCCTTTATAATGGGTAGAGAAAGCACGGCAACCCAAATGCTACTTTTTGGAAAATACATGCTATACTTTAACAAGGAATTTAGCATACAAGAAAAGTTGGATAAGTTCTTTTCTTTAACAAAAAAAGACGTTGAAAGCGCTATAAATGAAAGTTTTGATTTTTCTAAGATGGCAACTTCGACGGTTGGACCAAAAAAGAGTGCATTAAAAGTATAAAGCAAAATATATATAAAGACTTTTAGCGATAAAAGTCTTTTTTTATGCCCTTAAAGAATATAATTTTAGTATGAAAATCTTAAGAATCTTTTTTGGCGTTTTGGGGGCGTTTTGTGTTGTATGGACAATAATATTCGGTAGTTCTTGCCTAATGAAAAAGCAAAAAGTTCTAACCAAGGCTGAATATAAATTCATTCTCACCGTGTGGCACGTTGATACTTTTGAAGGTGGAGAGGGTTCAAGGAAACAATATCTTCTAAAAGTGTCTCGTGAGTTTGAAGAAAGCAATGAGGGAGTTTTGGTTTCAGTTATAGATTACACACCCACGGCTGTAAAAGAGCAAATAAACAAAGGTATTTATCCAGACTTGATTTCTTTTGGTAACGGAGTTGAGGTAAAAAACCAAAGGGAGATAACTAACTCTATTAATTTTAAGGCTGGAGAGATTAACGGAAGACAATATGCTATTCCGTGGTGCAGGGGTGGTTATCTTTTAATTGCAAAAGCGAGCGAAAAAATAAGCCTTGATAATGGACAAATAGACCGTTTAATTGTATCGCAAAGTGAATACACCTTGCCTTTAGGTGCATTAATGCTTGAAAGCGTTTGTGTTAGCGATTTGATAGTTAAATCACCACTAGATGCCTACGTGGAATTTGTTTCCTCTAAGGAGACGATTCTTTTAGGAACGCAAAGAGACGTTGTTAGACTTAGGAATAGAGGGATAGAAATAAAAACTAGACCGTTAACAAGTTTTTGTGATTTATATCAATACGTAGCAATTACCACTATGAATAAGGATAAAATAGAGTTATGTAATAAATTTATTAACGATATACTTAGCCAAGATAGCCAAAAAAACCTAAAAAATATAAGCATGTTTAGCCTGAGCTACGACATTGATTTTAGCAACGAACATTTAAACTTAATGCAATCGGTAAATCTTAGGAAGACGGTTTCTCCCTTTTTAGATGCAAATACACTAAAAAACCTTCAAAAACTTTCATATAGTGCAGTAAAAGGGGATAAGAACGCCGAGATTAAATTTAAAAATTTACTTATTTAACCTTGAAAAAAATATTAAAATATAGTAGAATGATAAAAGGAGTTATATGGACTTTTTACAAAGACTATTATCTCTATTTTGTGTAACCGTTTCTCAAAACGAGCCTATGAGTAAAAGGACTAGTTACGGAGTAGGTGGAAGTGCAAAATATTACGTAACGGTATACTCGGTTAAAGCACTTAGAGACGTTGTTGAACTATGTCTAGACTTTAACGTAAATTATAAAATTATTGGGAACGGCACCAACTTATTGTTTAGCGACAAAGGTTACGACGGCGTTATTATTAGCACCAAAGGACTTAACACCCTTAGACACAAGGACGAAAAAATCACGGCAATGTGTGGAGTTTCTTTGTGCGACCTTATACTGTTTTCAGCCGAATACAATCTTTTCGGTGGGGAAACTCTAATTGGAATTCCAGCAACCGTGGGAGGTGCCGTCGTTATGAATGCAGGCGCTTTTGGATGCAATATTGGGGATTTTATCGATAGCGTAACCTGTATACAAGAAGGCAGACTTAAAGTATACGATAAAAGTGAATGTGAGTTTGGTTATAGGAAAAGCGTTTTTTTAGGGGATAATATTCCAATAGTTTCAGCCACGTTTAATTTTAATTATAATCCTAGTGCCGAGATATCTAAAGAACTTATGGATAAATGCAAGCGTTCACGCAAGCAAAATCAACCCTCAGGCAAAAGTTGTGGATGTGTTTTTAAAAATCCAATAGGCGATTTTGCAGGAAGGATAATAGAGGCTTCAGGGCTAAAAGGCTACCAGATAGGTGGCGCAAGTATTTCATATAAACACGCTAATTTTGTTGTAACCAACAAAGATGCTACTGCAAAAGACGTTTATTTATTAATTCAACACGTAAAAGAAAAGATAAAAAAAGAGTTTAACCTTACACTTTACGAGGAGGTTGAATTCGTAGGGGAGTTTTAATGCAATTAACTGCCGATTTTCATACGCATACCACCTATAGCCACGGCAAGGGTAACGTTATGGAAAACGCTCAAGTGGCAAAAGAAAAAGGTTTAAAAATGGTTGGTATTACCGACCATGGTTTTGCACACTCAATTTTCGGCTTGTCAAAAAGAAAAATCCCTAACTTAATTCAAGATTGTAGTAACGCTACCCAAAAAACGGGCGTAAAAGTTTTAGTAGGTATAGAATCTAACGTTACTTCTTTATCTGGCGAAGTGGACTTAAAACCAGAGTTATACGATAATTTTGATATATTTCTAGCAGGTATTCATAAACTTATATTTTTCAAGTTTGGCAGTTATTTTAGGTTTGGTATTCCAAATCTTCTAAATACCACGCTTAATTGCAAAAACGCTTCAAAAGGCTTGGTGAAAAGAACAACTAAGGCAATGATAGAGGTTATAAAGAAAAACCCTGTCGACGTAATTACCCATCTCAATTTTTGCTCTTTCCTTGACCCTGTCGAAGTGGCAAAAGTTGCAAGCGATTACGGAACTTATATAGAACTAAATGCAAAAAAAGTTCATTTAAGTGACGAAGATTTATTTAGGGTATATAACACGGGTGCAAGATTTATAATTGATAGCGACGCTCATACCCCTGATAGAGTGGGCGAGATTTCTTTAATTGAAAACACTCTTAAAAGAATAAATTTTCCAATTGATAGAATTGACAATATAGATGGAAAATTGCCTGATTTTCGTTTTAAGGCATTCAAGGAGAAATCGTTATGAGTTTTATAGACGACTTAAGGCAAGAACTCCTTAGTAAGCCAATAAAAGAACAGCATTGCAAAGTTGCTTTTTTAGCAGGACTTACAAGAGGTGCCGGCGTGCTGTTTGAAAAAGACGGAGAAATTGGTTTAGACGTAAAAGTGCCAACCGAGGAATGTGCCTTAACCGTTACAATGCTACTTAAGAGCCTATTTAATTACGACGTAAGGGAAGTTTCGGTAACCGAAAATAGCCTATCTAAAAAGGACAAGTTCGTGATTACAATATACGGGAAAGGTGCAATAAATATCTTTAAGACGCTTGGAATACTTCAAGAAGAGGAGGAAGAACTTAAGGTTAATTTTCATATATTTAACCAAGTTAACGCCCTAGAATGTTGCTTGCGCTCCTTTATGAAAGGACTGTTTTTAGCGACTGGCAATTGCACTATTCCAACTAATAAGAAAAACACCCATACGGGATATCATCTAGAATTTTCATTCTCACACGCTTCACCTGCTCAAGCAACGGCAAATAAATTATATAAAATTGGCATTAAGCCTAAATTCTTAAATAGAAAAGGTAACATTTTACTATACGTTAAGTCGGCTGAAGAAATAAAAGATTTCTTTGCGTTTATTCAAGCCCCAAAAGCAGTTTTGAAAATTACCGACCTAATGATAAACAGAGAAATATCCAACAATAGCAATCGTCAAAAGAACTGTGACCTTGGCAACCTTAATCGCCAGGTAGAAGCCGTTTCAAAACAACTAGATGCTATAAAAAAGATAGAACGCTCAATTGGGTTAGATGCTTTAAAACCCGACTTAAGAGAGACTGCGATTTTTAGAAAACAAAACCCAGAAAGTTCGCTAACCGAACTTGCAGAAATTCTAAACGTTTCTAAAAGTTGCTTAAATCATAGATTAAGAAAAATCGTTGAAATTGCAAACACATAGGAGAAAAAGATGGCAGATTTCGTGCATTTACACCTTCATACCGAGTATAGTTTATTAGACGGTGCAACCCGTATTGATAAACTTTTTAAAGCCTGCAAGCAAAAGGGTATGGATACTGTTGCTATAACCGACCATGGGAACATGTTCGGCTCTCTTTATTTTGCCGAAGAAGCAAAAAAAGCAGGTATAAAAGCGATTATCGGTTGTGAAATGTATGTGTGCGACGATTATAACGTTAAGTCTGGTAAACCCGATTACGACCACTTAATTCTTATTTGTAAGAACAAAACGGGGTATAAAAACCTTGTTAAACTAGATTCTATTGCATACGTAGACGGCTTTCATTATAAACCAAGAATCGATTATAAAACCCTTGCTCAATATAGTGAAGGGTTAATATGTCTTTCTGCTTGTTTAGCAGGTAGGGTGGCTAGAAAACTACTTGAAAACGACTTTGACGGCGCAGTTAAAATTGCAACCTATCTTAAGGAAGTTTATAAAGACGATTTTTATCTAGAAATTCAAGACCACGGACTAGAAGAACAAAGAAGAATAAATCCACTACTAATTAAACTATCAAAAGAAATCAACGTTCCATTGGTTGCAACTAACGACGTTCACTATCTTGAAAGGGACGACGCTGAAATGCAAGACGTAGTTATGTGTATAAGTATGAAAACTACTTATGATGACCCTACTAGACTTAAGATGGAAAGTGACCAATCATATCTAAAAAGCCCTGAAGAAATGCAAGAGTTGTTTGCGCATATTCCAGAGGCTGTTGAAAATACGAGAAAGATTGCCGACAAGGTTACTGAAGAAGTATTTAATCTTGACAAAAGGGGCGAACCAATTAGAGACGTATCTTTAATTCCAAAATACGTTCCTGACGACGGCTCTTCACCAAAAGAATACCTAAGAAAACTAACCGAAGAGGGGTTAAAGAAAAAATATAAAGAAATTACCCCTGAGATTAGAGAAAGGGTAGAGTATGAATTTGACGTTATAACGTCAATGGGATTTGCCGACTACTATTTAATCGTTTGGGATTTTATTAACTATGCTAGAAGCGTAGATATTCCCGTTGGCGCAGGTAGAGGCTCGGGTGTGTCTAGTATAATTGCTTACGCTATCGGTATAACCGACGTTGAGCCACTTAGATACCAACTTATTTTCGAGAGATTTCTTAACAGAGAAAGAGTAAGTATGCCCGACTTCGACGTAGACATTTCCGATGCTCGAAGGGGGGAAGTTGTTGAATACGTTAGAAACAAATACGGCTCGGAAAGAGTTGCGCAAATAGTAACGTTTGGAACGCTTGCATCAAAAGCGGCAATCAAAGACGTTGCTAGAGTATATCGTATTCCATACGCTGAAACGGATAAGATAACTAAATTGATGGACGGTAAAAGTAATATCGCCCAAAGTTTTGGTTTTGCGCTCACAAAGGACGGCGAAGACGTTAGTGTTCCCGAACTTAAAGAGATGTATGCTCAAGACGAAGTTGTTAAAAAAGTAGTCGATATGGCTATGAAGGTGGAAGGACTTCCTAGAAACACTTCTATGCACGCAGCAGGTGTAGTTATATGCGAAAAGCCTATTATGGAAAACGTTCCACTTCAAAGAAACGGCGAAGATATAACGACACAATTCGACATGATTGAAGTTGAAGCACTCGGTATGTTAAAGATGGACTTTTTAGGTTTAAGAACTTTAACCGACGTTCAACTTGCTTGTAAATACGTAGAAGAAAATACAGGTAGACACATAGACTTCCACGAAATTGGTTACGAAGACCAAGGTGCTTATGAACTTATTGGGCAGGGCGAAACGGACGGCGTGTTCCAACTAGAAAGTCCTGGAATGAAACGCTTTATGAAAGACCTAAAGCCTAACACCTTCGAAGATATTATCGCAGGTATTTCGCTCTATCGTCCAGGTCCAATGGATTCTATTCCAGACTATATTAAAAATAAACATAACCCTGATAAGGTTACCTACGACCACCCGTTGTTAGAGCCTATTTTAAAGAATAGTTACGGCATACTAGTTTATCAAGAACAAGTTATGCAGATTTGTCAAACTCTAGGTGGATTTACTCTCGGCCATGCCGACGTCGTTAGAAAGGCGATGGGTAAAAAGAAAGTAGAGATAATGGAACAGCAAAAGGGTATATTCGTATATGGTGGTATTAACGAAAGCACAGGACAAGACGTAGACGGTGCTATTAAACGTGGGGTTCCTGAAGATATCGCCATCAAGATTTACGATAACATGAAACCTTTTGCTAGATATGCTTTTAACAAATCTCACGCTGCAGCATACGCAGTTTTAGCGTATCAAACGGCATTCTTGAAAAGATACTACGAAGTAGAATTCTTTTGTTCTATCCTTAACAACAGGATAGATAAAATAGAAGAACTTTCTAAATATCTCACGTATCTAAAATATAAAAACATCAAGGTTTTACCACCTGATATTAATAAAAGTAAATCGCTATTCTCTTGTGAGGACGGAGGTATAAGATTTGGCTTAGTAGGTCTTAAAAACGTAGGACAAGCCGTTATCGACGCCGTTATAGCCGAAAGAGAAAAGAACGGCGATTATAAGTCGTTCGACGATTTTATCAACAGAACGGTTAACTCTGGCTCTAATAAAAGAATGGTGGAAAGTCTTATTCTAGCAGGTGCGTTTGATAATTTAGGACATAATCGTCGAGTATTGATGGAAGTTCACGCCGATTACATGGATAGAGTTGCGAGTGCAGAAAAGAATAAAAACGATATGCAAATATCATTCTTTGGAACGCTTTTAGAAAAAGACGAAGGATTAGAAATTAATTATCCAAATCTGCCTGAGTATTCCTCTAAGGAAAAACTGGTATACGAAAAGTCAGTTTTAGGCATATATCTTTCAGGGCATCCGTTAAGCGACTACAAAGAGCAGTTTGATAAATTCTCATTTAATACGGGCGTTCTTGAATATTATGAAGAAGACGAGGATGGAAATAAAACTTACACCGAAATAAAAGACGGTGAACACGTTATTATGGGTGGTATAATTTCTGAATACAAGCGTCTTGCAACAAAGAGTGGCTCGACCATGGCATTCGTTACGGTGGAAGACGTTTACGGAAAGATAGAAGTAATTGTTTTCCCTAAAATCTTCGACAAGGCTCGTGCCGTGCTTAACGAAGAACAAATTGTTAAAGTATCTGGGAGACTTCAAACTAAAGACGGAACTGTGCAGATTATAGCAGACGATATTTCCGAAATGGAAGTTAAAGTAGACCAAACGGTAGAAAACGAAAAGGAATATCTAGGTTTAATTATCCCAAACGGAGACCAGGTAATTCTAGATAAAGTGCTAAGCGTTTGCGAGAGTTACCCAGGTAGTATTTCAGTATTAGTTGCGTTAAACGGCAAAAAATACGATACGAAACTATCAATAAGGAAGGTCGAAGGCTTACTCGTAGAACTAAAACAGCATTTAAAAGACGAAGATATAATATTTTTCAAAAATAGTGTAAAAAAGCATAGTTGAAAAAGTAGTAAAATTATTGTTAATGTGATAAAATAATAGTATACTTTTTCCTAGCACCAAGGAGATTACAAATGGAAAGAATAGCAGTATTGACGAGTGGTGGCGACGCTCCAGGTATGAACGCAGCGATAAGGGCAGTTGTTAGAACGGCGCTTAATAATAAAATTGATATTTACGGAGTTGAAAGGGGTTATGCTGGCTTGATAAAAGGCGAAATTACCCGTCTAAACCATCGCTCTGTTTCTGATATGATTCACAAAGGTGGCACTTTTTTAAAGACTGCCAGATGTCCTGAATTCAAGGACGTGGAAGTTCAACGTCAAGCGGCAGAGGCTTTGTCTGCTTACGACATCGACGGATTAGTTGTAATCGGTGGCGACGGAACTTTACGTGGGGCAAGAGATTTAAGTGAAAATTGTGGTGTTAAAGTTGTTGGTATCCCAGGGACTATTGATAACGACCTAGCATATACCGATTACACCATTGGTTTTGATACTGCAGTTAATTCGGTTTTGTGGGCTATCAATAATCTTCGTGACACTATGCACTCACACGATAGAGTAAGTCTTATCGAAGTTATGGGACGTCATTGTGGCGATATTGCTTTATACGCAGGCGTTGCAGGTGGTGTAGAATACGTGCTAGTTCCTGAAATTGAATACGACCTTGATAAAATTGCATCATCTATAAAAAAGAGTTATTTAAGAGGAAAGACCTCTAACATGATTATTCTTGCCGAAGGCGCAGGAAATAGAGAAGAAATCATTTCTCGTATCCAAGAAAAGAGTGGAATGAGCGTCAAAGTAACTAACTTTGGCTACATTCAACGTGGTGGCTCACCAAACATGCAAGACAGAATTTTGGCTGCAAGATTTGGCTACAAGGCAGTTGAAATCTTAAAAAATGGTGGAGACAGTTGTGCTATTGGTATTAAGGATAACAAGGTTATAACCGTTCCATTTAGCGAAGTTTCAACGGCTAAAAAAGTTTTCGATAAAGAATTGTATGACATTGCTCATACTTTAAGTTTATAAAATTTACGAATAGGAGAATGCAAAAATGAAAGGCTTAAAAGGCGCATTAATGTTCGCACAATCAGGTGGACCAACTTCAGTTATAAACTCTAGCGCAGCCGGAGTGCTTATCGAGGGTTTACATTCTGAACAAATTACAGCAGTATACGGTGCTGCTCATGGAATTAGGGGTATCTTAAACGAAGAGTTTTACGATATCAGTAAGGAAGACGAAAAAGAACTTCTTTTATTAAAACAAACTCCATCTTCTGCTTTAGGTTCAGTTCGTTACAAATTAAAAGACGCTAACGTAGATGATACTGATTACAAAAGACTACTTGAAGTATTCAAAAAATACGACGTTCGTTATTTCTTCTACAATGGTGGTAACGACAGTATGGATACTTGTAACAAAATTAGTAAATACATGGCTAAATCCGGCTATGAAATGAACGTTATCGGCGTGCCAAAGACTATCGACAACGACTTATTTGGAACTGACCATTGCCCAGGTTTTGCATCTGCTGCAAAATACATTGCAACTTCTATTATGGAAATAAACCTAGACGCTAAAGTATACGATACTCCAATGGTATGCGTTATTGAAGCAATGGGTAGAAACGCTGGTTGGTTAACTGCAGCCGCTCAACTTGCTAACGCTCAAGGCTACGGTGCAGACCTAATTTATCTTCCAGAAGTTGATTTCGACGTTGATAAATTCGTTAAAGACGTTAAGGACGTTTGTGCTAAAAACAACAACAAGTGTATCGCAGTCGTATCTGAAGGCATTCACGACAAGGACGGCGTTCTAATTTGTGAAAAACTTGGCGAAGCAGCAGCAAGAGATAGTTTCGGTCATGCTCAATTAGGTGGCGTTGCATCAATGCTTGCTAGTCTAATCAAGGCTGAAACTGGTTACAAAACTAGAGGTATTGAATTATCACTTATGCAAAGATGTGCATCTCACTGTGCAAGTAAGACTGACGTAGAAGAAACTTTCAGGGCAGGTAGAGAAGCAGTTAAAGCAGCAGTAAACGGCGAAACCGACAAAATGGTTTGCTACGCTAGAAAAGAAGGCGATACCTACGAATGCGAATATAAACTTCTTCCACTAGAACTTGCAGCAAACACCGAAAAGACCGTTCCTCTAGAATGGATTATTAACAACGGCACGGGAATCTCTAACGAATTCGTTAAATACGCTATGCCATTAATTCAAGGCGAAGTTGAAATGATTAAAGAAAACGGCTTACCAAGATTTGCTCGTCTTAACAAAGTTTTAGTTAAAAAAAAGTAAAATAAAATCGTAAAAACATCAAAAAAACACCGGCGATTAATCGTGGGTGTTTTTTTCTAAAAAAAATAATGAAAAAAGGTAAAAAATATCTATAAAATAGTTGACAACTTATGTTCGTTAAAATATAATGTATTCATCATATAAAGTTTAGATTTATTAAACTTTTTGTTAGAAATGTCTAAACTTAAGGAGAATGAAATGGTCCTGGGCGAAAGAATTAAGACGTTACGACTTAGTTGCGAACTAACGCAAGAAGAACTTGCCGATAGATGCGAACTGACAAAAGGGTATATTTCACAGTTAGAAAACGACCTTACCAGTCCGTCTATAGCAACGCTTATCGATATTTTGTCTGCTTTAGGAACAGACTTAAAGGAGTTTTTCTCTCAAGATGAAAGTGAAGAGAAAGTCGTTTTTAACAAGAACGAATTTATTGAAAAAGTTACAGATGAGTATACTCTGAATTGGTTAGTGCCTAACGCACAAAAAAACTCGATGGAGCCTATACATATAAGCCTTAATCCTAATTCACAAACCGACCAAGACTTTCCCCACGAAGGCGAAGAATTCGGTTATGTGCTTAAGGGAGAAATAACGTTACTATTAGGCAAGCGAAAAGTAAAAGTTAAAAAGGGGGAAAGCTTTTATTTTACTTCAAGCACTGTTCATCAAATAATAAATAGGGGCAATCAAATTGCTGAATTTATTTGGGTGTCAACACCCCCTTCATTTTAATTAGTCATAAAGGTTAAATGGGTAGAAATTATGCAAAACGAAAGACAAGTTACAAACTTAAAAGAACAAGAAAAAATAATAGAATTAGTTGGCGTTACTAAAGAGTTTAGCGACGGAACTGTTGCCGTTGACGAATTTAACTTTTACGTTAGAAAGGGAGAATTCGTAACTTTTTTAGGACCCTCTGGCTGTGGTAAAACGACCACTTTACGTATGATTGCAGGTTTTGATTTACCAACCTCTGGTAAAATATTATTAAACGGAAAGGACATTAGTAATCTTCCACCAAACAAAAGACCAATCAACACAGTATTCCAAAGATACGCTCTTTTTCCACACCTAAATATTTTTGAAAACATTGCTTTTGGCTTAAAACAAAAAAGAGTTAAGGTTACCTATCAAGATGAACAAGGAAACCAAATTGAGAAGATAGAAAGACTTAAAAAGAGCGAGATTAAAGAAAAGGTAGAAAAGGCACTTAAAATGGTTGACCTTGAAGGCTTTGAAAAGCGTTCTGTTTCAACTCTTTCTGGTGGACAACAACAAAGAGTTGCTATCGCTAGAGCAATCGTTAATGAACCACAAATTCTATTATTAGACGAACCTTTGGGTGCATTAGACCTTAAAATGCGCAAAGATATGCAACTAGAACTAAAAGAAATGCACAAAAAATTAGGTATTACTTTTATCTACGTTACTCACGACCAAGAAGAAGCACTTACTATGAGCGATACAATCGTGGTTATGAAAGACGGAAGAATTCAACAAATCGGCACTCCTACCGATATTTATAACGAGCCTAAAAACTCATTCGTTGCCGACTTTATTGGCGAAAGTAATATATTCTCTGGCACAATGGTTGGCGATAAAAAAGTTAAATTTATCGGCCACGCCTTTGACTGCGTAGACGATTTTGCTAAAAATGAAAAAGTTGACGTAGTTGTTAGACCAGAAGACGTTTTCCTAATGGATGAAGACAAGGGCGACGTTAAGGGTAAAATCATAAGTTCAATCTTCAAGGGCATGCACTACGAAATGGTTATGCTCGTTGGAAAAACCGAAGTGCTAATTCAAGATACTATAGAAAGAAAGGTGGGAGAAAAGGTTAGCATAATGATTAAGCCAAACGATATTCACATCATGGCAAAAGAATTCTCTTCAAACGTTTACGAAGGTTATATAACCAAATATAACACTGTATGTTTTGGCGACGGCGAATTTGAATGCGACGTTACTCAGCTTTATCCAAACTCTTTCCTAGACGAGGACGGCTATCTAATTACCCAAGATGGCGACAAGATTGACCTTACCGACGTTGACGTTAGGGTTGAAGTAGGATTAAAAGATATTGAAATCAGCGACCACGAAGAAGATGGTGGGGCAGTAGGAAACATTATTTCAATTATCTACAAGGGCGACCACTATCAATTAATCGTTAGAACTGATGAAAACGAAGAAGATTACGTTTTAGATACCGAATATACTTGGAACGAAAACGATAGAGTTTCAATAATAATTCCAAAAGACAAAATTAAGCTTTCATTAAAACAGGAGATTAAAAGATGAAAAACCTAGAAGTTGTTTCTAAAGAAGAGAACTTCTATACTGGTTTTGACAAAAGTCGTCGTTCCTATTTTAAGAGAAGCTCTCTATGTATTCCATACGGTTTATTTTTGACATTATTCGTCGTTCTTCCATTGGTTTTAATCGTGTTTTATGCGTTTACCGATAAAGACGGTGGATTTTCAATGAATAATTTTGTTCGTTTTTTTACAAGTCCAACTACGCTAACAACTGTAATTATAAGCATGTTAATAGCGCTTGCTACAACCATAGTTTGTTTAATTATGGCTTATCCCGTTGCTTATATTCTTGCAAGAAGTAATCTAAACAAGGGTGGCACTCTTTTAATGCTATTTATTATGCCAATGTGGATTAACTTCGTTTTAAGAGCAATGGCAATGAAAGACCTTTTGACCATTTTAGGCGTGTTTGAATTTAACAATTATCTAAACGTTGTAATCGGTATGGTTTACGATTATCTACCATTTATGATTTTGCCTATTTACACTGTTTTAGAAAAAATGGATAAAAGCTATATTGAAGCAAGTTATGATTTAGGCGCAAGCCCACTTAAAACCTTTACTAAAGTAACTCTTCCTCTTTCTATGTCGGGAATAGCTAGTGGCGTTACTATGGTATTTATGCCAACAATGACTTGTTACGTTATCTCCGACACCTTTGGTAATGGATTAGTAACGATAGTTGGTAAACTAATTGACGAACAATTTACCACCTTCCAAAATTGGAATTTCGGCTCTGCAATGGCAATGGTGTTGCTTGTTATTATGCTCGTTTCAATGTGGGTAACAGGTTCGTTTAAGCAAGAAGAATCATCAAGGAGGACAAATCTATGAAGAAATTTTCTCAAATTTTCTACGTGTGTTTAATCCTCATATTGATGTATGCGCCTATATTCACATTAGTTTTATATAGCTTCGTAGATGCGCCAGTAGTTAATATTCAAATGGCTCTAAGTAAGGGTTTTTCTATTCAGCTTTATAAGGATTTATTTAACGATAGTGCACTTATGAAAATAGTGTGGGATACTCTTATCCTTGCGCTAGTAGTTGCATTATTGGCAACCCTTTTGGGAACGCTAGGTGCTATCGGTATATATTATAGCAAGGGTAAATTCGGCAAAGGCGTTTCAGCAGTTTCAAGAATACCCGTTATTAATGCTGAAATCGTTACAGGCGTTGCATTAGTTTTGTTATTTGCACTTGTTATTAGCGAGAGCCGTTCATATTTTGCTATGGTAGTAGGGCATTTGGTAATTACAACGCCATTCGTGGTTTTATCCGTAATGCCTAAACTTAAACAACTAGACCCTAATATGTATGAGGCTGCGCTAGACTTAGGCGCATCTCCTTCTAAAGCACTATGGGGCATTATAATTCCACAAATACTACCAGGTATTTTAAGTGGCTTTATGCTCTCTATAACCCTTTCTTTAGACGATTACATTATTTCAGCATATACTCGTCCTGCAGGTTTTGATACTATTTCTACCTACGTTTACGGTGCAATGGCAAAGGCTAATGCGAACTCATCTCTTCCTGCATTGAGGGCGTTATCTGCGATTATCTTTGTCGTTATAATACTTGTTGTAGTGCTTAAAAACGTTTACACAAGAAAGAAGGAGGTAAAATAGATGAAAAAACTATTTAGTCTTTTTCTTGCATCTTTAATTATCTTATTTTCTTTTACCTTGTTTGGTTGTGGGAAAAAGGATAATTCTAACGACGCAACCGTGTTAAGAATTTGTAACTGCGAAGATTACATAGACGAAAGCCTTTTAGAAGACTTTACCGAAGAAACGGGCATTGAAGTAGTGTATTCAACCTACGGAACTAACGAAAATCTATATAACGAATTAGTTATTAACCCTAACAGTTACGATTTGGTTGTTCCTAGCGAATATATGATTCAAAAACTTGCAAGCGAAGGCAGAATTCAAAAACTTGACTTTTCTAAACTTACTGGATACAACCCATCTCCATTTATTCAAGAAAGGCTCAAGCAGTTAACCTTTACTATTCAAGACGGCGAAAATAAGGGCAAAACCGAAACGCTAGACCAATACATGGTTGGATATATGTGGGGAACTATGGGTTGGGTGTATAACACCGACGAAGTTAGTGGAAGCGACGTTACTTCTTGGCACGGACCATTTGAAAATCCTAAATTAAATAAGAAAATTACCATAAAAGACTCTGTTAGAGATAGTTATATCGTTGGGCTTGGCATGGTTTATGAGGAAGAACTTCTAAGGACAAACGATAATGCTAAAATTAGCGAGATATTAAATAGAACTTCTCAAGAGGATATAGACAAGGTTGGCGAAATGCTATCTTCCTTAAAACCTATGCTTTACGGATTTGAAGTTGATAGTGGTAAAAACGATATTATTTTAGGAAATATCAACGCCTACGTTGCTTGGAGTGGCGACGCTGCCTACGCTATTGACGTTGCCGCAGGGCTTGTAGAAGACGAAGACGGAAAAATTCTTGAGGGCGACGATATAAGAAATTTAAGTTACTATATTCCAGACGAGGGAAGTAATATTTGGTTTGACGGCTTAGTAATGCCATCTGCAAGCACCAATTACGACGCAGTTTATAAATTCCTTAATTTTATAAGTAGACCTGATAGCGTTTATAGAAACATGGATTATATTGGATATACTAGCGTTGTTGCTGACGGAGAATTTGAGTTAGAAGACGAAGATACGGGAACAACCTACACAACCACCTTGTTTGACGAGATGGTTTTGGCGAACTTTGACGTTAGTGAAAGCCCTGAATATCTAAACGCAACTGCACAAGAAAAAAGTGAAAATTATAGAAAGGCAGATTTATCATATTTTTACGGCGCTCCCGACGGCACTTACACGTTAATTGTTCACAAGGACTCTTATGGTAGACTTATCGCACAATATCCAACCCTTGATAAAGTTTCTAGGTGTGCCGTTATGAACAATTTCTCAAGCGAAACTTTGCTTGCCATAAACGATATGTGGGAAAGCGTTAAAGGTGAAACTTTCCCTATATGGCTTATAATTTTAATTGCTGGGTTAGTTATATTACTAGCATTATTCGTTGTTCTATATAGAAACAAAGAAAAGATTAGTTGGTTTAAACTACCTGAAAAAAAACAAACTAGATTAGAGAAAAAAGGCTACAAAGTAATTAAAAAAGAAAACGTATAGTAAAAAAAGAACTTAGGTATTCCTAAGTTCTTTTTTGTTATCCTTTTAGGACGAAGTCAGCAATTATTGGTTCGGCTTGAACAGACGCTTCACACAAAACTAAAACGTGATTTATGCTATCCGTCTTGCCTGCCGTAATAGTGGCGTCCCAAGTGTTTGTATATAAATCTCCATAGGTGGCAAGGTGGAATGATTTAGGGTAGTCGCAAGACCAGCCATCAGGTAAGAAAACTCTCACCTTAAAATTACTCGACCTTATGCCAATATTTTTTATTTTTAGAGAAATCTTTATTTGTTCGCCTTCTTTTATTATAGGTTTGCTTTGATATTCGCCATAAGCGTATGCGTGTGGTATTCTAGGTAAATCAAACGTCCATTTAGACCTTTTTTCAAGTGCTAAAACGTCGAAATAATCTTTAATAGGTGGAAGTTCAACCTCGCCATCAGTCCATTCAAGGTCTAAAGATTTGGTTTTAAATACTAATGGAATCATTTTTATAACTCTATCGGTAAGTTGGTTGCAATTTTGAGGAATTTGTCTACGATAATGTGCGTTTATGCAACATGTTATTATATCGTCGCCAATGTATTGTAGCCAATCTTCAGGAATAATTTTTTTGCCGAACATTATTCCAAGGGTTGCGCCAACCGTTCCTGCAGTGCAATCGGCGTCGTCAGCACAGTTAGTAGCATATAAAATAGAATTCTTAAAATCACCATTACCATAAAGTAGACCTATGATAACGAAACCAATGTTACTTGGTGCTTGAAACCAACCTAAATCTGCATTTTGTTCTATAAGCATATCTCTAACTTGTCTATATGGAGTATTTTTGTGATATTCTTCGATAACAAAATTAACCGACTTTGCAATTCTACTTTGTGGTGGCAAAATTTCTAAAGCTTTACTAATAACGTCCTCTATGTCGTTGTTAAAGAAAGCAATAGATTGCATTGTTGCAGTAAATAATTCAGCGTAAGTTCCCTCGTTAAGACCGTGGTCAACACAAGCGTCGGCATAAGCATATTGTCTTGCGATTTGTGGATACCCTGGTGCAAGGCAAGCCCAAATTTCCGAGCGAATCCATGCGCCGTTACTGTTTTTCCACGAATCGTTGTTTAATTCTCCCGAAAGGGGAGGCATTATTCCGTCGAAAAGGTTTGCCTTTGCCGTGCCGTATTCGTTCCAGTTAGGGTCTATTCCAAGCATCCAATATTCTGCTAGCGTTCTTGAACTAAAGTTAAATGGACCTTCTTTTTCTAATGCTAGTAACCAAACTAGTTGTAAGTCAAGGTCGTCGTTAGGTAGAGGTTCTCCCGGTTGGGTTGAAAAGCCTTTCACGTCTAGAAAGTCGTGTTTATGCTCGTATGGGCCACCAATCGTTCCACCAATATTTTTTCCTATCCAGCATGCGTGTATCTTATCCTTGATTTCTTGCTTGTTAAGTTTAATCGTTGCCATAGCAACCTCCTTGCATTTTATACGCTAATTTTATTTGATTACGACATAAAATTCAAGTATGAAAAAATCAAAAACAAGACAAATTAATCAAAATAGTTGATTTTTTGTATGATTAATGCTAATATTATTGTATAAAATAATCTTTAGGGGTGGGAATGAAGAATAGTCAACACTTAAAAACGATGCCTGTAATTTATCATAAGGTAAATACCGACTTTGTTCATTACTCAAATTTTTTGCTTGGTAGTTCGCCTATAAAAGCATTGCATTATCATAATAAGGTGGAAATAGGGGTGTGCTTGTCTGGAAACGGCATTGCATACTTAAACGACAAAGAGTATTCATTTAAGGAAGGGGATATTCAAAGCATTCCTTCGGGCGTGCCACATCTTTCAACGTCAAAAGAGCAAAGTAGTCGATGGATATGGGTTACCTTTTCTCCAATAGAAGTTCTTAAAAAGGCAGGGATAACCGACCCCGAAACGGTTATGCAAATAACTAATCATAACAACGTTGTTTGTGGAGTTTACGATAAGGATAAATATCCAAATTTAACAAGGGCTATTAGATATATTATTGATTGCGTTCACGAGGACGCTAAGGATACAAAAGCTATTGCCTTTGCGATTGGAAGTTATTTAGTTGAATGTGCAAAAATTATGAAAAAAGACCAAACTCTTATTGAGGGCCAAACAGATAAAACACCTATCGAGCGAATTACCGACTATATAAGCGAGAACTTAGACGATAACAAAATGCTGTGTGAAAAGGCACTTGCCAATAAAATGGGAGTTAGCGTTGCAACGCTTAATAGAGCGTTTATCTCGCAAACGGGATATCCACCTAAAACCTTTATAATGAGATACAGAATGGCTACGGCAGAATGGCTCTTAGTAAGTTCAAGCCTTTCTATTATAGAAATTTCATTAAGGGTTGGTTATGCCGATACTTCCGGCTTTAACAGGGTATTTAAGAAATTTTTTAATATTTCGCCATATCAATATAGAAAACATTATAAAAAATGAAAACAAGGCTGTTGCCTTGTTTTTTTAATAATCCCAATGGGGTATATAAGTTGTGTCGGCGCTTTCTAACTTTTGATAGAAAGCCTTTTCTATTCCTAACGATAAAGCGTAGTCGATAACCGTGTCGTATTCTCGCTTAGTTAGTTTGCGTTGTAATTCCTTAAAGTCTTCAATCTCTCCACAAGGGGTGTATTGGCTCATTATGTTAATATATGCCTTGTCTTTTATATTGGTAAACCAGTCTAGTATCTTTTTGCTATCACTTACGTTTTGTGGAAGAATAAGGTGGCGAACAATAGTTCCACTCTTTATTAGCCCATCTTGACCGAAAATTAGGGGTTTATTCGTCATAAACTCTATAGCCTTGCTCGCAACCTCAAAGTAATTTTCTTTGCCTGTATATCTCCTTGATAGATTAGGGGAATAGAACTTTATATCAGGAAGGTATACGTCAACGTAATCGTTCATTTTTTCTAGGGTTTCTAAATTTTCGTATCCGTGAGTGTTGTAAACGATAGGGATATTAGGTTTATAGATTTTTAGAGCCTCGACGATTTTATTTGAATAGTGAGTAGGGTTAACTAGGTTTATATTGTGAGCGCCCATTTCTTCAAGTTTTTTGAATATGTTAGCAAGATGTTCTACCGAAATTCGCTTTCCCGTTTGGTTTCTTGATAACGGGTAGTTTTGACAAAAGACGCATTTAAGAGAACAGCCACAAAAAAATACCGTTCCCGAACCATTGTTACCACTAACGCAAGGCTCTTCAAAAGGGTGAAGATAATATTTAGCAATATAAATGTCGTCGCTTGTTCCACAAGCGCCTTTCTTTATGCCTTTATCTATTTTGCATGCGTTAGGGCATAGGTTGCAAATTTTAGTCAAGTTCAAACGCTCCCGTGTAAAGTTGATAGTAGTTGCCTTTCTTTTCGATAAGTTCTTTATGGTTGCCTCTTTCGATAATTTCGCCTTTTGAAAGCACCATTATTACGTCGCAATTTTGAATAGTAGAAAGTCTATGTGCAATAACGAACACTGTTCTACCTTCCATAAGTTTGTTAGTTCCTATTTGAACTAACGCTTCCGTTCTCGTATCGATAGAAGAGGTCGCTTCGTCCATTATCATTACAGGTGCGTCTTTTACGGCTGCTCTTGCAATAGAGATAAGTTGTCTTTGACCTTGAGAAAGGTTTGCACCATCAGAAGTGAGCATAGTGTTGTAACCATCGGGTAATCTTCTTATAAAGTCGTCTGCATAAGCAAGTTTTGCAGCCTCAATACACTCCTCGTCGGTTGCAGAAAGTCTGCCGTAACGTATGTTTTCCATAACCGTGCCGGTAAATAGGTTGGTATCTTGAAGAACGATACCCAAAGACCTTCTTAAATCTGCCTTTTTAATTTTGTTAATGTTAATGCCGTCGTAACGGATTTTGCCGTCTGCTATATCGTAAAAACGATTAATAAGGTTGGTAATGGTTGTTTTTCCAG
>JAZRSF010000025.1:0-12350 GCA_045651365.1 Christensenellaceae bacterium | reverse complement strand
GTCGATAGCATCGGCGTCTTTTCTTGGGATGCTCGTACCCCAAACTTTATTTTGTTGATGTCTTTTTTCTCTATGAACTTCTTCGTACTTTCTTCTTGAAACTCTAATAGGTGTATCTTCTTTTCTTTCCATAATATTTTCTCCTTAATATACGTAAATGATTTCGTTTAAGATTTCTTCTTCAATCAAACGCATTTTCTCGTTTTCGAGTTGAACGTCTTTTATATAGTCGCCCGTCCTTTTGAAACGCTCATCGCTAGATAGCTTTTCATACATAACGTCGTAAAGCTCGTTTGCTGCTTTATCGGTGGCGTGAAGTAGGGTAGGCAAGTCTACAATCGTCCAATCCACACCAATATCTTTTAAGTATTGGTATTTAAGATTTCCCCATTTGCCGTAAACTTGTTTTTTGTACGGATGGGTGCGTTGATATTCAATTACTTCTTCAACTGTTAAGCCTTTCATAAACTTTCTTACCTCCAAGCGTTTCTCGTATTAACACGATTATTATATCCGAGAGGGAAAGTCAAGCACTTTTACGAAAAAAGTTGAAAATATTCTAAAAGAATTTTTCTGCCGCTAAAAATAGTAGGGGAGTTTACGTAGTGAAGCGAAAATCGGGTTTCCCGATTGTTCAAGATAAGTAAGAATTGGCAAAAACCGGTCGATTTTGGCAATTCTCTTTACCTGCTTCTCAAAACTAACTAATTCCCAAAATTTTAGCACAGTGGACAAACCTATTTGCTTGCAAGTTTTTTACGTTTTTATTCCGTTTGCTTGTCTAAATTTTTCTACGATTCGGTACGTTGATTGAGTCTTTACGTCGCTATTATTTAGAATAAACTCTCTCAATTTATTGAGGTCAACGCCTTGTAAAATTGGATTGTTTTCATTTAAGTTACCGTAAAGATTAAACTCGGTTTTGAGTTTTTCAATCGTTATAGGTTCACTTTCAATAGGGGAGACGTCGACGGTTTTCTTAGTTTTTCCGCCTTTGCTTCCAGCACTTTTTCTAATCTTTGAAAGTTCTAACTTACGCTTTGCAATGTTGAAATACGCATCAATCGGTGGTTTAAGTTTTGGCTTATCTTCGCCTAAAAACATAAACGCACATATCGCTTTTATGTAGGTAGCACACTCGCTATCCGTCATTAAATCTAAAGCAAGATAGAAGTTTTCTTGAAAGTAAAAATACTTTCTGTCGCGCATTAATGCGCGTGGTACGGTTCCGTTTGCTTCAATTTCTTTGTCGGCAGTAAGCAGTTCTTCAATGCAACTCCAAGCGTATTTTTCATCAGCTTCGGTAAGTTGTTCTAACGGTTCATCGGTATAAATAAACTTGCAAATTCGCTTAATCATACGTCCTGCTTTTTCGTCTGATAGGGTATTTAGAGCATCTAAATACTCGTCGTAAAAGATAAATGTTTTTAATTTGTTCAATGTTTTCCTCCTAAAATTTTATTTTTGTAGAGTGTTTATAGGCACATCTACTTTGCCTTTTTAGTTAGCGCATAGGCATCACCTCCTTAATGTTTTTATTTAAACCCTTCACTTATAAGCCTTTTGAAGAGGCAAATTTCAACCCCTAAATCAAAAATTCTTTCAAAAATTTTACTCTCTCACTTAAAGGGGATATTTTTAAGCAAAAGTTTAGGTTAAAATTTGTTTTCTACTTGTCAAGCAGTTAAAACACCGAAATTATTCCGACACTTAGCCTTCACTATTCTATTGCACAATTTTTTTGCTAGTGGTCCACAAAAATGACAAAAAAGTTTTATCTCTTCACTATTAATGGACAGTTAAACCCTTGGTTGTGGGGATATTTTTACTCTTTTTTCAAAATTTCTTCTTAAAAATTTTTTGCCCCCTCAAGTGGTAGCCATCGAAAAAGATAAAAATATTCCATTTCCGTAAAAATAAATTATTTTTTCTCTCTACTATTAATGGATACTTCTTGCTGTTGAGTTGTATACTTTTTGATAAAAACTTGTTTTGAGAACAAAAAAAGCGAGCAGACAAAACCCACCAAAAGTGAGTAACATCTGCTCGCCGAATTCTTGATGATTCGCAGTTTCGCATAGCTAATCTATACGGCTTCAGTCAAATCCAACTCTATAACGAACGTTAGTAAAGGCATTCAACGGAACCCTTTACTCGTTATTTAATTGCAACAAAGTAGAACATATGTTCGCTTTGTAAACTTATTATAGCATCGGATTTTGCTGTTGTCAAGCCTTAACTGTACAACGTAATGTACACGTTAAAAGATTTTTTAATAGATTTTAAAAAATAATTGGTTAAAAGTGTCAAAAAGTCTTGACTTATAATTTATAATTGATATAATAAAACGATTTAACGAAACAAGAGTTAAATGGGTGGCATGGGCGAAAGGAGATTTGTTATGTATGAATATGTTGTTGAAAGAGAAGTTAAAAGATATCGTAGTGATTGTTCTAATACAATGGAACAATTGAGGGATTTACTTTATGAAAAGCATGATATCAATACTCAATTTTCATTGGTTGGTAGTGGTGGGGATTCAAGAAATATGGTTACACGTAATGGCGATGGACCATTCGATTTGGATTACAACCTAATAATTATAAGTATGCCCAATGAATATTGGAACAATCTAAAGAGACTAAAAGACACAGTAAGAGATTCGTTAAATAAAATTGTAGGCAATACATGGTTTAGTGATGGTAAAGATTCTCGTTCAGTTATTACCTCTATTTTACATTTTAAGGATTCGCCGGAGGTTGAATTTTCTTTTGATATAGCTATATTAGCAAGAAATTCTAATGGAAACTTATGTAGACTTATTCATAATAATAAAGGATATTGGAATGAAAGTTTTACATGGAATGAGGTTCCTTCTTCTCATAATGTAAAAGAAAAAGCGGATGAATTAAAAAGAAACGGATTATGGAATGTTGTTAGAGAAGTGTATTTGGATAAAAAGAACATGTATTTACGTAGGAGAGATGACAATCATCCATCGTTTATTATTTATGTTGAAACAATAAATGAGGTATATGGCAAATATTTATAAAAAGGAGTAAGTCGGTGGCTGAAACCACCGACTTATTATTTTGTAGAAGCAAGGTTAATGATAGTTTTCTTTTTGCGCTTAGCATATTCTAAAGTTTTAGCGGCGCCACCCCAAGAAAACATAACGTAAGCAATAACTAAACCGGCTTCATTAACCATCCATTCATTTCTTTTTAAGATAGCAAATTTGCGAGGAACGTTTTCAAGAGGAGGGAAGATAACGTCGTCATAATGATATTTGGCGAACTCTAATTTAGAATAATTCTTATCAAGATAGGGCGTAATAAATATAAGCTCAATCTCCGGAAAATTATTTTTCAATTCTTTTAACGTACGCAAGCACAATCCATCAAAATCACCATACCCACCTAAGTAAAACTTACAGGTGGGATTTTTTGTTATCTCGCTTACAAGAATATTTTTAAGTTGTTCTTTGACGTCGTTGCTGAACAAACAGTTGGAATGCCCACAAAAGGTAATTATCATAGCATCCTCTTTGCGTAGATTTACCTACATATTATACCAGAGTGTTTAGAAAAATAGCAAGCGTTTACGTAGGTTTAGCTACGTATATTTAGAAACGCAAACTGCTAAACTTATATGTAGATATAACTGCGTAGGAGGAATGACACATGAACGTATGTGAAGCAACAGCTAAAAGAATAAACCAATTATTAAAAGAAAAGGGGATGACTCAATATAGATTAGAGCAAAAGTCGGGTATTTTACACGGAAGTATGGCGTGTATTATGAATGGACGCAACAAAACCGTAACTCTTAGCACGATTTATATGTTAGCAAGAGGTTTTGATATGTCGATAATTGAGTTTCTTAATAACGAGATTTTCTTATCTGAAGAAGTAGATTTTGAATGATTTGGACTATTATAACTTGTAATTTATACATAAATATGATATAATTGTTTAGCCTAACAAATTGATCTGCATTGCGCATCGCAATGAGTTTAGTATGATTAAACCTTTTATCGCTACACAAATCCTATTATTGTGTACCGACGTCACCTTGTCGCAAGGTTAGAATTTGTTAGGCTCCATTTTTTGGAAGGTATTACTAATGAGTGAAGAAGTTAAATTTTTGGAAGTAAAAACGCTTGCTGATTTAGCAGGCGTTTTGAATATTAAAATAGGAACTTTGACCTATTATCTAAACAAGGGGATAGACTTAAAAAGTTATAAATCTTTCCCAATAAATAAAAAAGATGGCGGAGTAAGATTAATAGAGGCACCAGTTATACAATTACGCTATATTCAAAAAACGCTAAAAAAACATTTAGAAAAGTGCTATTCCCCTAAAATTTCGACCCATGGGTATGTTTGTAAAAGGTCTGTTTGTACTAATGCAAACCCACATACAAACAAGAAAGTTGTTTTAAATGTAGATATAAAAGATTTTTTTCCTTCAATACATTTTGGTCGTGTTTTAGGGATGTTTCAAAAGGAGCCTTTTAACTTTAGTAAAACGATTGCTATAGCGTTAACTAAATTGGTTTGTTATAATGGGAAACTTCCACAAGGAGCACCAACATCTCCAATAATTTCAAATCTTATTGCGAGGACATTAGATAATGATTTAATTAAACTTTCTTCAAAGTATAAGTTGTTATACACACGATATTGCGATGATATAACTATCTCCTCAAAAGCACCAATCTTGCCTACTGGCATTTGGAATGAAAAAGAGACGTTGGGCGAAGAATTATTAAACGTATTCATAAAAAATAACTTTGCAGTTAATTATTCAAAGGTTAGAATTTCTTACAAGAGTTCAAGGCAAATGGTAACCGGGCTGGTAGTTAATTTAAAGCCGAATATTCTAAATAAAAGATACAGAAAATTTAGAACAACATTATATTATGCGAAGCAATATGGATTGGAAGAAGGTGCTAAAAAGAATAATTTCTTATATTCAAATGGTACCCCCAACATTGATAAGTTTAGGATGTTTTTGCAAGGCACAATAAATTATTATAAGATGGTGATGGGGATTTATTCTTCAAAATATCAATCATTAGCAACTAATTTTAATGAGCTTATAGGACGGACTGTTTTTAAAGTGCCAGATTCGATTGAAACATTAATAAAGAATAATGTTTATGTTGTTGAAAGCGATTTTGGGCAAGGAACAGGTTTCTATGTAAAAGAAGTTGGATTAGTAACTTGCTTACATAATTTTTGCAGTATTGCTAAGCCGATAGATGAGGAAGAGTTGAAAAAAATTATTGAGTACTCATATGCGATTTTGCCTCATAATAAAAAAACACAATACACATTTAAGTTAAAAGAAGTTAATTTTTCACAAGATTTGCTTGTTTTGGAAATGAATTATTGTGATAAAAGTAAAGGATTTGAATTTGCAAGTAAAAACATAAACTTTACACCAGGACGTAGCGTGTATAAAGCCATTGGTTATCCAGGATATGCAGAAGACTCAGATAGTATTAGTATTGTAGAAGATATTAAAATTACGCAAAAAAGAACCTTACGAGAGCAAACATTATATGTGGTAGATAAGTCTTTTTATGCGGGTGCTAGTGGTGGCCCTATTCTAGACAAAAACAATAAAGTAGTTGGTGTGATAGATAGGGGAAACGAATATGGTGAAAAAGAAGAAAATTATAGTGCGTTTTGTTCTATAAAATGTTTGCAGGTATAAAAAATATTAAAAGTCGGTGGCTGAAACCACCGACTTTTTCTATGTTCAAATTCAAATCTTTTATTTGAAAAGTCGAACATTATTATTGCGTTTTTAATTCTATTATGCTATAATAGAATCAACTATTTATACCAAGGGGTATTTTTATGGCAGCAAATTATAATAAACTATGGAAATTACTTATTGATAAAGGTATGACAAAGACCGATTTACGTATGAAAACCGGTATGTCAACGTCAACGCTCGCAAAGATGAGTAAGAACGAAAACGTTTCTTTAGACGTTATTCTTAGTATTTGCAAAGTGCTTGAATGCAACATTGGCGACGTTGTCGACGCAACAGAAAAAGAAGATTAATTTTTTATATATGACGGAACTTGTCATATTTACCATGCTAAAATCAATTTGATTTTAGCAATAAGGTAAAGATATTATGGTTGACAAATAAAATTATTGAGAGTGATAGGATTATATGATTGGTAAAGAGATTAATGGTTACAAACTAATTGAGTTTAAAGGTAATGGGACTTTTGGCTCTGTTTATAAATGTGAAAAAAATGGTGATGTTTTTGCAATAAAAATTTTTAATGCTCAGTATATTTTTGATGAGTTTTCTCGCGGTGACGATAATAGAATTACAAGAGAAATTGAAGCATTAAAATCAATAAGCCATCCAAATGTAGTATCTTATGTTGACGATGGAGATTATTGTGAAAATGGGGTAAAGTATATTTATGTTGTTATGGATTATGTTGATGGCGTTGATTTAAGAGAGTATTTAAGAATTCATAATCTAACAACAGAAGAAGCTGTCGAAATTTTTAAGAATATTCTATATGGTATTAATGCTATTCATAAAAAGAATATAGTTCATCGTGATTTAAAGCCGGCAAATATTTATATATCTAGAGAAGGAGATATAAAAATATTAGATTTTGGTTTATCTAAGTTGATTGACTTTACCTCAATAACAAGTACTGGAGCTGAAATAGGTTCTCCTTTATATATGTCACCAGAACAAGTTAACGATAGTAAAAACGTTGATTATAGGTCGGACTATTATGCGTTAGGAGTAATCCTTTTTGAATTAATTGCTAAAAATAATCCTTATGGTAAGGTTACGTCTCGTGCGGAATTGTTTTATAAAATCATTAATGAAAAACCTATAAGTATTAGGAGTTTTTGCCCTACAATTAGTAATAGTATTGATAATTTAATTATTGGGCTTTTAGAGAAAGAAAATTACAAAAGACCAATTAATGTGCAAGAAATAGAGAAACTATTACAACAACAAGAAATATCTACACCTAAAATAAAAGAGTTTAGTCCTTCGTTCTATTTTAGAACATGGAATGAAAAAACTGTTGTTGAAACGTTTTTTTCTCATGGCCATAAGATAGAGAATTTTATTTTCCCGGTTAATCATCAAAACCAGCAAAAAAATCTTTTGAAAAATATTATTGATTCTGGGTCTAACTATTTTATTGACCCTGCAACTATGCGATTAGCTTACGATTCTTTTGCTGGAGTTAAAGGGTTAATTTCTTTACCATACGCTCCAAGTGGTTTGTCGAGATTAGAGTTGGATGATTTAAGTTTGTTGTCGCAAAAAAGGGAATATGTAAAAAAAGTAATAGATGAACAATTAAAATATAGTCCAACTTATGTTGTTTCTCCTTTTCATGTAAGCAACAACTCAAATCTGGTTCAAATAAAAAATTCAAATGAAGAGAATTGGTTTTCTCTTGATATCAAGCTTTTATATGAAACAAAAGATTATTTGGATTCAATTCAAAATGATACGCCGTTAATTGGGGGATTTTGTGTAAAAACAGATATACTTACCTCTAAACAAGAACGGGAATACTTTTTAAATGTTCTTACCGCTTTGCCTTGCGATATGTATTGGATTTATGTTGATTGTATAAATGAAGATTCTAACGTGTCACAATTATACAATTATGCAAGTGCTTTGTTGCAATTGCAAAAGTCAACTGGTAAACCAGTAATTGCTGGTCGTATTGGACCGTTTGGACTAGTGCTTTTATCTTTTGGACTCCATGGTTTCGAATCGGGGGCATCGCGTTTTGAAAGTTTTTATGAGGATTTATATAAAATGAGTGGGGATAGTTATAATATGTATTTAAACTACTATTTTCCACACCTTATAAAGAATGTCGCAATTGAAAGGCGAAATCCGGCTAAGATTATTAGCCTATTGTCCTCTGTTGCGGGAAAAGATATTTCTTGTAATTGTCCATATTGTTTTGGTAAGCGTCCAGAAGAACTTGTTAATGAAGCGTTGTCAAAGGCACACTTTTTATACAAGAGACAAGAAGAAATAGAGACCCTACGTTCGTTCTCTTCTATTTCAGAAAGAGTTGATTATATAGAAGATAGAATCAAAAAGGCTATAGAATATCATCAAAAATTAAGACCAATATTTAAGACGGAAGATTACAATTATTTTAAGAATTGGCAAGTAGTAATAAGTGAACTAAAGAAAAGGTGGATTTAAAAATGTTAGAATGCGAGCTTGTTGAAAAGCTTACAAAATATCTTGATAGATATAAATTAAGATACGCAAAAGAAATTCGTATGGGTGTGGGGCTTCCAGATGTTTCAATAAATATAGGTGCTTCCAAAAGTATGGACAAAATAACGGATTATTATCAATTGATATTGTGTGAATATTTAACTGTAAATAAATCTGTTTATTTGAAAAAATTATTGGATGATGTTTCTTTAGATAAGATAAAAGTTATGGGATTATTAAATGATTTAGAATCCAAAAATATAGTTAAAATAAAAAATGAAAAAGTTTATTTGAACAAAAAAATATTCGGACGCGATTTAGGCGTTACTATTTCAATAGAGGCCAAAATAAAAGATTGGAAGAGTGGGCTAATTCAAGCTGAAAGATATTTAACTTTTTCTGATTATTCGTATCTTGTTATGCCAGAAGAAAAAGTTAAAAACGTAGATGTATTAGAGGTGGAAAGGTTGGGGTTAGGCTTGTTAAGTATAAGTCGAGATGGAGAATTAAAAGAGGTTTACACTCCTAGAAAATCTCAATTTAGCGAATACAAGCAAAAATATTTATTAACCTCGAACATATTAAACAATTTTTGTTTTTTAGGGAAAAGAAGAAAAGATTTAATTTTTCATAAATTATCAGATTGTGTAGGCAAATAAAATCTACGGAACAAACATAAAAACATGAAAGCAAATTTGAATTACGGACGGTGTGAAATGATAAAATTAGCAACAGCATTTAGTGGAATTGGAGCGATTGAACAAGCACTTATAAGATTAGATATGGACCATAAAATACTTTTTGCTTGTGATAATGGCGATGTGGAAATTGAAATTGATGCTGATAAAGAATTAGAAAAAGTAAAATCTCTTAATTCTGCAGAAGAAAAAAGAGACTACGTTGATAAACTATACACTCAACTTTCTAGAAAAAACAACTTCGTTAAAGAGTCGTATTTTGCAAATTATTCTATTGAAAAAGATATGTTTTTTAATGATGTAAATCTTTTAGATGGTACGGATTTTAAGGGACAAGTAGACTTGTTTGTAGGTGGAAGCCCTTGCCAAAGCTTCTCAGTTATCGGTGCTAAAGGTGGATTCAATGATACAAGAGGTACGCTTTTCTATCAATACGTTAGATTGGTAAAGGAAATGCAACCAAAAGTGTTTATATATGAGAATGTTTATGGACTTACAAGACATGACAAAGGTAAGACTTGGTCTATAATGCAACAAGTTTTTGAAGAACTTGGTTATAGTTTTAAGTTTAAAATACTAGATTCAAGAAACTTTGGAATCCCTCAAGGTAGAAGGAGAATTTTTGTTGTGGGATTTAAAAATTCTGAAAGTTGTGATAATTTTGAGTTCCCCGAAGAGATTGATTTAAAATACACCATGCAAGATTTCTTAGAAGAAAACTGTGCAGAAGGTAGTTTGCAAAGTATTAATGGTGAGTTGACGAAGATAAATGAAAAAAAAGGTGCTCCAGAAGAAAGATATTATTTGTCTGAAAAACTGAAAGCATACTGTTTATCTCCTGGTACAAAAAACTTTATGCATGCAGATGCAAAAATTGATTTACCTATTGCGAGAGCATTATTATCAACAATGGGCAACTCTCATAGGTCTAGTGTAAATAATTACGTTACAACAAACGGTAGAGTTAGAGCTTTAACTGTTAGAGAGGCTCATAGATTAATGGGCTTTCCAGACAGTTATAAAATAGTTGTATCTAAGGCTCAAGCCTATAAGCAAGCGGGGAACTCTATTGTTGTAGATGTATTGATGAATATAGTAAAAGAAATTGCCAAAGTTGAGGGCTGGGAATATGGAAAGAATTAAGCATAAGAAAAAGAAGTTCAAAGTTGTAAGTTTATTTGCCGGAATTGGTGGTTTTGATATTGGCTTTGAAAATGCCGGTTTTGAAATTGTATGGGCAAACGACTTTGATAAATATGCAGTTGAAACCTATAAAGCAAATGTTGGCAAACATATTGTTTTAGGTGACGTAAGAGTTGAAAAAGAAAACATACCCGAACATGATATTTTAGTTGGTGGTTTCCCTTGTCAACCATTTAGTACGTTTGGTAAATTACAAGGCTTCAAAGATGAAGAACGTGGAGGCTTGTTTTTTGAGATAAAAGACATTTTGGAAAAACATAAGACAAAAGTTGTAGTTTTAGAAAACGTTAAAAATCTCGTAAATCACGATAGTGGAGAAACATTTAAAAGAATTATAACCGAATTGGATGCAATAGGTTATGATTGCTATTATCAAGTTCTAAACTCTGCTGATTATGGTATTCCACAAAGGCGTAATAGAATTTTTATCGTTGGTTTCTTAAGGGGGTATTTCAAGGAAGAAAAGTTTATTTTCCCCGAAAAGAAAGAGCTAAAAGTTACGACTCAAGACTTATTAGATAAAAATGTTGATAAAAAATATTTTTTAACTAGAAAACTTGAAAAAACTATTTTAGGTGAAGGAACAAAGGGATATATTGTAAAGCCTACGATTGACCAAGAAATTTCAAAAACATTAACAGCAACAATGCACAAAATGCATAGGGCAAGTCAAGATAATTACGTTACAGATTTAGAAAGCCGTGCTTTATTTGAAGATGAAGATAGAACAAACTTGAGAAAACTTACACCTAATGAGTGTAGGAAACTACAAGGATTTCCAAGTGATTGGGTACAAGTCGTTTCAGACTGTCAAGCATATAAGCAATTCGGCAACGCTGTTACAGTAGATGTTATCTATGCTATTGCAACTAACTTGATGAAATATATAGAAGAAAACATAAAGGAGAATTAATATGGGACATTCTTTAGTGAATTTTTTAGAAGATAAAAGCTTAATAATTGATTTCTTAGATTCACGTTCACAAGTGATGTCTAATTATGTAAGCAATTCAACATCACGCTTTTCATTGTGGTACAAGAATTTAGCACATTCAGATTTAACGAATAGGGGAAAACGTAATGGTTCTGGTGAAGGTTTGGAAAAGAATCTTTTATACTATTTAAGTGTGCCGGAAATGAAGGCGATTGAAGAAGCTAATAAAAAGCCATTTGAAAGTGCAAAACAATCAAATATTGGTATGTCAGATGCATTTTATAGGGATTTAGGGGTTCAAAGACTTCAAAGAAGAATAGGACCTCAACAAACTCAGCATGAACACATTGTATTAAACGATACTGTTGACGTCTTTTTGGTTAATGAAACCGTGCAATATTTTACAATGCCTTATACAAATAAAGTTATACATAAATTAGCAAAAGGTGTTAGGTGGGAAGATTCTGAAACAATTACTTGCGCAGAAGGTGATTTTACGCCTATTCAAATTACACAAGCAATTCACGGGCTTGGAACTGCAAACGATACGGAGTTTCATAAATTAAGACTTTCTATGTTTTGTAATGATACATTTATTGTTCTAATAGAGCATTGTGCTGGAAGAAAGAAAATGTATGTAATGCTTGATAAAAATCCGAGATTTTATACTCTTGCTGGAGTTAATAATACTGCTTGGGAAAACTACTTAAAGACTAAACGCTCTCAAGAAGAAGCAAGACTTACTGCAAAAACTACGCTTGACGTTGAGGATGAAAAGAATAGAAATAAACAATCAAAGTGGAAAGTTCTTTTAGCAAACGAGATGATGAACTATACCACACACGAAGGTGAAGTTTTCTGTCCGTTTACGCAAATTAGTGGTAATTTTGAAGCAGTGCCTATGTTGTTTATTGCATCTCATATTAAAAGATTTTCGGATAGTGATTGTGATGAAGCATTTGATATCAACAATGGGTTGTTGTTATGTGCAAATGCTGATGCACTTTTCGATAAACACATGATAACTGTTGATGAGAACAAGAAATTAATATTTTCTTTCTTAATCGATAACGATTATATGTTGAAACAAAAATTATTATTAAATCAACCTATTTTTGAAATTGTGTTGAACGAGAAGAGAATGGAATATATGAAAGACCATAGAGAAATCTTCTTTAAGAAAGAACAAGAAAGAAAAAGGATGTCTGTTTAAGAAATGAGGGTATGTAGTTTATTTAGTGGAATAGGTGGTATTG
>JAZRSF010000024.1:0-37761 GCA_045651365.1 Christensenellaceae bacterium | reverse complement strand
ATTCAGGAAACTAGAGGCGAAAAATCCGGTATACGTAAGACAGATGGCAGACAGTATGTGTGCATATCTAGACGAATTATTTGGAATAGATAAAATGCCACTTTGTAAAGAGGCAATAAGAGTTATAGAGCAAAATATTTAGGAGAGATTATGTCACGTTCAAGAAGAGCCTTGTTTTTTATAGGTATTCTAATTATCGTATCCCTGGCGTTAATAGGTAGTTATTTTGCCTTAATCGCTTTAGGTGAATTAAAAAAGCCTAAGGTTGAGGAGGCCTTGCCAGATACAAACATTACTTATTCCTTTGATATTCAAACCAAAGAATATAATGAAAGCGTATACGGCGTAAGTAAGGTTGATAGGTCAGGTAGTTTAATTAAGGGGCACTACGAAGAAATCACACATTCTTTTGATGAGGGAACAAATACTTATATTCCTACTGTCAAAATTAAAGATAGTAAAGGTCAAGACGTTTCAAGCGAGTATGAAATTGTAATTTCAAAAAAATATACCCAAGTTGATTTTATAAACCTATACATACAACAAGAGGAGTATGTTGAATACGCTGGAATTATTGCTGATGCTTATAAGAATACGACCTCTCTAAAACAAGGTTATTATTTGCTTGGAGATTGCAAACTAGAAACAGAGATGGACGTTGCTACTTTTGAAAGCAAACCCAAAAAAGCACAATTCAACATAAAAATTGTTAGCTCTAATAATGAAGAATTAAATTTCTTTAATCTTGATATTACTTCACGTGTTCTAATTTTAAAAGATAGAATGATAAAAATTAAAGCTTTTTATGAAGAATATATCGATTTACCTTATTATGAGTTGGTTGAGGGCTCACTCGTTTATGGTCATGAGTTAAAGCTTAAGTATTACGGTTATGAAGATTATTGTGTAATCAAGATATATGATGAAAACGATATTGACGTTTCACGTTACTACGACGTTATTGTTGTTGAATTTAATTAAAATTTAGATTATTTGCATCTCACTTCGAAGGAGGATTTTTATGAATCGTGGATATACTGCGTATCTCAAGGAAAGTAAGGCTGCTGTAAAGCAAGCTTTTGAGGGAAAGGGCAGTTACATTAAGTATTACGTATGGTTAATCATGCTTTTACTAGGTAAATTATTTATTTTACCTGGTCCTGCTATGGATTTATCAGTTGTTAAACAAAGTAAAAACGTTCTTGAAAACAAGAAAATAACAATCTTTAATTCTTTTGAGAACACCTTTAAGTCAAAATCTTTTTGGTCGTTGTTTTCATCTAGAATGCTATATGCGTTCTTCCTAATCGGTGGATTGGTTGTTATATGTCTTTTAGCAGTTCTTTATTTTTCATTCTGCTATTGGGCACTTTTCTCTTTGCAACTTGAATCATCTGTTTATCTATTGATTGTTCTTATAATTCCAGTATGCGTAATATTGATTTGCTACATTATTTCGGTAGTTTTTAGAGCATCTCCAATGGCATACGTTGCATATACGGATAACGAGACTCAACCAAGTTCTATATTAGCAAAGAGTTTTAAGAGCATGAATCAGGGTAAGTTTATAATTTTCTTAAACGTGCTTAGGGTTATATGGTTTAATTTATTATTCTCTTTACTTATTTGCTTCGTTATTTTCGTTTTTGAATACCTAGTTACCACTTTCTTATTTACTTCAGGTGGTATATTTGGCATGGTGTTTGCTGACCTAATATGTGAACTTAATTCTGCAATAAACTTAGATTTATCATTAGCTATTTCAAGTGATGTATACGATATTTTATATGCGATTCTAATGATTTGTGAAATGGCGTTAAGTATTTCACTATGCATTTTATTGCTTAAGCTTAATGCAAGATTGAGTTTAATTCACTCGGTTTCATGCTATGCGTTATTTGAAGATTTAGTTGACGATAAGTTTAATCAAAATAAGATTGCTGTAGGTGTATTTGTAAAGTCTAGTAAAAACAAAAAAATCAAGGATACATCGTTAAAAGACGTTTTTGAATCTTCAAGTTCAGTTGAATGTGAAGTTGCATCTCCTGTTGTGGAGAAAAGAGTTATGCAAGATTTAACTGACAAAATAACCTTAGATGAGGAACTTAATTTATCCTTTGAAAATAACACTTCGGAGGTAACTGAATGAGTATTTTAGCGTGGAGAATCGTTGCTACTATATCGCTTTGTATATTCATTATTTCTATTATTGTTCAAAAGATAAATAGATTTAATGACAATACGTTGTATAAAAATTTTGTTAGCGACGAGTTGATTAAGAAAACTAAGGGTATTAACTCTACAAACTTTTTATATCTTACTAACAAGGAAACTTCGAAATTTATTGATAAATATGTTATAATGAAAACCTTTTCTGATAAACTTTTAGTTTGTCATTATAACAAACCGTATAAAAAAATTATTTATACAATAGTTCAACTTTCAAAGTCTAAAAAAGTTATTAACGTTTCAAAATGTGTAGAGCTTATTACAGGTGAAAGCTCAAGAATTTTTACCTTAAAGAAAAAATGTAAATACGTTAATATTGTAGTAAATAAAGCTGATACAACGGTTGTAAATAAATCTGCTATTAAACCTTTATCAAGGTCAAACGTTAAAAAATATTGTTTCTTTAAATATTTTACTTTAGCTGGTCTTTTTATGACTATAAGACATGCCTTATTTGAAGTTTTCTTTGGAAAGTTTTTTACAAGGGCGTTACTTAACAGTTTCGTAAATTACGGACTAATTGGATTATGCTTAATTATCCCTGCAATCATTGTTTTGTTTTATAAGTGGGGATACAATGCAAAATCTGTAAAGGCAAGAAATGGGAGAGCGTTAGTATATGAATTCGTTTAATAACATTGTTAGAATTAAATATTCAGAAAACAAAGAAAGCGTTGTTTCACTTGACGAATACATTCTTTTGGCTGATGAAAGAAAGAATCAAAAATATGCCATTTTCAAACTATTTAATAATCTTAATCAAGAGTTATACGGTGTAAAATTTGAAATAGTTCAATATAACGAGAACGGTAATATAATAGAAAAAAATATAGTTAATTATAACCAAGTAATTATAAAAAAGAACGCTTCTTTTATTCCAGAAGCAAAATTACCTATTCTTCCATCATGCGTTAAGCTTTCATTTAATTTACTTTATGCTCATTATTCTACTACTATTTGGGAAGAGGGTAGTTTTAGACCAATAGCGATTAGGTTTGATGATTATAAAAAAGATATTCCTCAAACGAAAACAAAAAAGGAATTAAAAAAAGAACTTAAACTTGCAAAAATTAATGAAAAAATCTTTGCGATTGAAGAAAGAAATGCAAGCAAGGCTAGAAGAAAGCTAGAAAAAGACTTATATAATTTTTCAGACGATAGTTCATCTAGCGTTGGTCGAAAAAACAAGTTTATCTTAAAAGACTTAACAAAAAAGCAAAAACCTGTATTCGCTAGATTTTTAAGTATTGTTTTATCGTTAACATTAGTTTCGGTAATTTGTGTTTCAGTAGTTACTTCTTCGTTTATTGCATTCTCGTATTACGATAATCTTGTTAGCGTTGAAGATTATGATTTTAACTACGAAGAGGGTGCTGTAAGGAGATATTACGGTAAGAATTTAAATCCTGAAATTCAAAGAACTTATACTTTTGAGCATAATTATACTATTTCTCAATATTTTAATTATGGCTTATATTACGTTGGTTATTTGGTAGACGTTAACGATAAGCCTGATTTGGGTGAAAAACAATCCAGGACTTTTGAAGTCGTTGAAATAGGTTCAAAAGCGTTTAAGGGTTCAAAGATAGAATCGATTACGCTTCCAAGCACGGTTGTAAAATTCGGTAAAGATGCCTTTAAGAATAGCACTAAACTTAAAGAAATTCGCTTTGCTGAAATAGAAAACTTATATACGTTGGACGTAGATTGTTTAAGAAATACCGGTTTTGAACTAGTTGAATTAAATAGTGTTTTGACTGTTGAGGATGGCGCATTTGCCGATTGTAAAAATTTAAAAGCAGTAATACTTGGTCAAGCTCAAGTAGAGAAGAATGCGTTTGAGGGTTCTGCTGAAATTAGACACCTTGATATTGGTAGCACAAAAGTATCTAAATTAGTAGATTTGTTTGGTGGCGAGGTCCCTGAGAATTTGACCTTACTAAATCTAAACGGCATGCAAGAATTTGAACTTCCAGCAGATTTCTTAGTAGGTTGTAACGAAAATATTAGAGTTTTTGTTGGTGGAAACGAAATTTTAAATTATAGAAGATTATTTTAGTTATTAAGGGTTATTATGAGATTATTACAATTTTTAGTTTTGTGGGGTCCAACCATACTTTTCTCCCTCATTCTTTTATCGGGATTTTTGATGGGCGTTCTTAGGGGACTTAGAAGAAGTCGAGTATTTTTAATACATAGATTGATTGCAGGTTCGATAGCTTTAACGTTATTCTTTTTATGTGTTGGCTCAACCTTCTTTGATAAAGCGTTTTTATCATTATTTAACGTATTTGGCATTGATTTACATGAATTTTTTGACGTTTCGACCTCTATTGACACGCTTAAGGGTGTTTTAACTGCAGGAATACCGTCATTAATCAAGGAATCGGATGCCGCTCTTGCTATAGCGTTAGCCGAAAATTCAAGATATATGCTTGCGTTTATTTACCTCGTATATAATCTTATTTTTGGTGTAATTTGCCTAATAATTTATTATTTAATTAAGGCAATATTATTTTTATGCTATTGTTTATTTTATCCTGAATGGAAATATAGAAGAAAATACAAAAATAAAGTTTCTAAAAATGAAAATGCTAAGCCTTATAAAACGCGTAGACTTGCCGGTGGTTTAATTGGTTTATGTTCATCTTTTTTAGTTGCTATTATTTCTTTTTCATTTATAGGAAACTTAATGTATATTGCCGTTGGAACGGGTGATAAGGGCTTACCTAACCAAAAGTTTAGCGACAGTAATACTAACGAAGCATACAGCGTTGTAAATACAATTGAGTCATATGGAACTAAGGGCATCTTTAAAGTCTTAAATCTTGCTAAAGATAAAGACGGTGTTCCACTATATCTTTATCCTGCAGGAGTATTTTTCTCAGGTAAATTAGAAGATGAAACTACTAATGAAACCGAAAGAATTTACTTTACATACGAGATGGGCAACTATACTGCATTCTTAAGAGATACTGCATCTCTTGCCATTGAATACTGTGGTGATGATATTGATAAAACCATTTCAGGGGACGAAGTTGAAATTTCTAATTTAGTAAAAGATTTATTAACAAACGACGTATTTAGATTAAAATTCCGTGAATTACTTGCTGAATATACTGATAAATCAACCTTTGTTAATGAGTTTATGTTTGATTTATTAGACTCTTATTGTGCTAACATTGATAAATCTAGCTTAGCAGATAGCCTTTCAGAAGACGCTATTGAGTTGATGGAGATTTTGTTTGTAAAAGGCTATATAAGTCCAGTTATTTATTTTGAAGAAAAATATATAGAAAGTGGAAAAGAATTACCATACGTTAAAGTGTCGGATATCGTAACAAAAAAGGATTTACTAGTAGTATACGATATATTTACTGACCTAGTTGATAAAGGGCTTTTAGATGAAGAATATGACGTTGTAGATTTAGTTATTTCTGCAACCTCACATTTAGAACAACTTAAGGTATTTAATTCAACAAATGCAAACAAATCTAATATCAACGGCGTTTTAGGTAGGCTTTATTCTTATGCCGAAATTAAACTTTTAGGTGTTAGTTCTACTGAGTCAATTGAAAAGTATACTACTAATATTGACGTTAAATGGACTGATGAAATAGTTGCTTTAGCAAACAAAGCCCCCGATATTCAAGTTGTTTATAACAAAGTAAAACAACTTCAAGATAATGGTGCAACCACCAGAGAGTGTTTTGAAGGTCTTTTCGACGATTCAAACGTTTTACAAGCATATGATAGCGTAGTTGATTACGTTGGAAATAGCTTGTTAGTAGGTAGGGTTGTTGATTCAAGTTACGTTTTTGGTGCGCTTGAAGAACTAATCGTTCAAAATGCTAGTGGCTATACAAGACCAAAAGATTTAAACTTTACGAATTACGTGGACGATAATGGAAATATAGTTCATGGTGAATTGTTTAATTATTTACAAGTTATAAGACAGTTTGGAACCAATGTTGACACTAGAGAAATAATTATAAATGCAATTGATGGTGGGGAGGAAGATATTCTTCAACAACTAAAGATAGCTGAAGACGATATGATGGAAAGCGACGTTTATGGAAATTCTATCGTTGACTATCTAAAAAAATCTACTCTTTTGAGGTCTGTTGGCTCAGCTTACATTATAAATGCGTCAAAACAAGACAGCGTGCCTGTTTACGTTCCAAATATTTCTAAGGAAAAGGACGCTGAAGGTAGTTACGTAGATATCATTAAACAGGATGAATTTAATTTAATTATCGATTCATTATTTACTCAAAACAACTCTACTGACTCAAAAGATTTTGGCATTATTTCCTTAATTCCAGACGGGGTAAGGCTTGATGACGCTAATTTTAAAAATTCAATTTTTGAAAATAACGACAATTTATTTGAAAATAACGTTATTAATAATCTAATAAACAATAGTGCTATTATTCAGGCAACTTTTGGTAATTTTATCGTAAAGAATACAGATACCTTAGGGGATATTGTTGTTGTTTCTTCAAGTCTTTCACAGCCATCTAGTTGGGTTGCTGAATATAAGGTTGAAAACAATCAAAAAGTGCTTGTTAAGCAAAGTGAAACTGTTAAAGTTTTTGATGCGCTTCACGAATTATTTGAGACTTCTAAAAAATTAAAAGACATTGATTCAGCGTTTAACGATATTTTAAAAACCAACAAACTTTCACAATTGAATTACCCTGCGACAAAGGTTACCTCGATATTCGTTGACGGTGAGGGGACAAAAGAAAATGTTACGAAAACAGAAGTTCTTTATAACTCAATATTGATAAGTGGAACAATATCTAACTATATTTGCAACAACGTTCCTGAAGACCTAAAAACCGAAGGTATAGAAAAGGCTAAAGGCGAAGATGGTATTATCACGATTGAAGAGTTCTCTGCAATTATTGAGCTTTTAGATTTCCTAGATATAGACGACGTAACCAGTCAAGATTCATTTAACGTTTTAGACGATTATATGAATAATCTATCAGGTGTTATAACTGATACTGAATATGGTAGAGAAAATGAGAAAAATGCAATATTATTAGACCTTGTTTATGATTCAAATATTGTAAAATATTATTTCTCAAAAGTTGTAGACGACGCTCTATGTGTAGCAATTGGCGAACTTGACGTAGATAAAGTAAAGCTTGATTATATTAAAGATGATGGCATATATTCGTATCAGCAATCACGTGAAATCGTTGAAAGCCTAGTTGTTTGCGACGTTGATAGCGCAGAAAATTCTAGCAATAAAGTCGTTGAGGCTTTCCAACATTTTAACGATACTATATATCACGAAGATTATCCAGCAGTTATAAGAGAGGGAGAGTCTTCCACTAGATTAGACGTGTTCTATAAATCAAGTGCAATGGTTATTCTTCTAACCGATTCACTTGAGGAACAAATTGCTGAGAATAATAAATTACAAGACCACCCAGACGCTAAGGAAGAAATTGTTTGTGGTGAAAACTCTTATTATCAATATAAAAAATATGAAATAATGCAATTGGTTAACTTTATTGATGGAAAATCAATAGACGGCACGTCAGCTGACCAATTTGATGCATCTCATATTAATATTCAAAGAGTAAGGGATGAGTTCTTTGATTCTAATACGAAATTATGCAACTCAAAATTACTGCTTTCTTGTATCTCGTTAAATCTTATTGAGAACGAGGCTGTAACTAACGGCGTGTTGTTAATTCCAACAACGGCTTTAGTGGATATGACCGACTTTATGTTAGTTGTAGATGCAGAATTATATAACGTTTTATCATTTGCTTGTGATTTAGGTGTTAGTGATATGTCTTCAGTTAATAATACAATGAATGACGATTCACAATTAAAGCTAAGTGTTGTTAACGCTTACGTTGCTGAAGGAATTCAAAATACTGATATTATTAGAGCAACAGTTTCTGATAAAATTATTAATAATGATGCTTTATCGATTCCTAAGGACGTTATAGATTTATCATACGAGGATTATAAGGTGATTAACGCAAGGGAAATGTCTACGTTGTTTACTCTTGTTGAACAAGTTGGCATTGTTGATATGACTGGCGTTAAGGACCTTGATATGGATGAAATTACCCTTACCAATGCTAAATCTTGGATTGAACAAAGTAGGATTATCCATGCGACAACGTCTGCAAATATTATTGAGAATTGTAGTGACGATACTGCTTATCTCATAATTCCTGTAAAAGCAAAGATTTATGACAATGGCGATTACGTAGACTCTATTATTGTTACTTATGATACTATCTCAGCAAAAAATGATTTAGACACATTAACCATGATTTCATTAGAAGAGTTAACTTATTTATTTGATGCTTTGATAATGATTAACGTTGACACTATTGCTAATACTCATGCTCTTACAGAAAACGATTTTAATCCTGCTAATTACTCGGATGCTCAAATTAACAGCTTTGCTGAAAGTTCAATCCTAAGAGCTACGATTACACAGAACGTTAGATTTATAGGTGAAAATCAAGACATTATACCTAAGGCGCTTACTACTGAGGTTGACCATGGCGATGGATATCTTGATACTAAGACTAATCAAAATAAAATTGGTATACTACACGACCACGAAGTAATCCACTTGTTAATTGCTATAAGAAAGTTTAAGCAATATAACGATACTGGCTCAGCATTTACTTGTAAGTTTACTACCTCTGAATTAATTGAATTATATTCAAGTGGCTCATTAGTAACAATTTTGGAATCAGATATTTTTAGAGTTGCAATAAGTGATTTCTTTATTAAGCAAGACATAAGCATTACAACCACAAACGTTTCTTGTTATTGTTTTGACGTTAAAACAGATGCTGTTTTCCCAGTTTCTTCGGCACAAGATATCTTAAACTATTTTGCTAGTCTTCCAATCTAAAACTAATCAAAATATGGCAGAGAGATTTAATTCTCTCTGCTTTTTGTATATAAAAAATTTAATCACTCAAAATAAATTATATGAGTAAAACGATTTATTTTTTAAATAGTCCACGAATAGTAAGCGTTGGCTCGGTTGGTGGACCGAAGGAGTCTCAGGGGCATCTAGGAAAATATATTCAAGTAAAACTTAAAGAAGATTGTTTTGGAGAAGATAGTTTTGAAAAGGCAGAGATTAAAATTCTTCTTACGGCAATTGATAAGTGTATAGAGAACTATTCATTAATGAACGAAGATATCGATTGTATCTTTGCAGGAGACTTACTAAATCAAATTATTGCAGCAACTTTTAGTGCTAGAAATCTTAACATTCCATTTCTTGGAATGTATAATGCGTGTGCAACTTTTACAGAGTCTCTATTGATAGGAGCAACTTTTATTGATAGTGGAAAACTAAACAACTGCATTTGTGCAACTAGTAGTCATTTTTCAAGTGCAGAACGACAATATAGATATCCACTTGAACTTGGTTCCACTCGTCCTCCACAGGCACAATGGACGGTTACTGGCGCTGGTGCGTGTCTACTTTCATTAAAGGGTAAAGGACCCAAAATCATCTCTGCAACGATAGGAAACGTGGTTGATTATGGCGTAACCGATACAAATAATATGGGTGCTGCAATGGCGCGTGCTGCCGCTGATACAATATATAATCACCTAAAGGCAGTTAAAAAAATGCCAAGCGACTATGACCTTATTATTACCGGAGACCTTGGAGTTTTGGGAACTAAACTTTTAAAAAAATTACTTATTGATAAAGATATAGACGTTGATTTCAATCACGTAGACTGTGGAGAAATGATATACAATATAAAACAAGATGAATATCAAGGTGGTAGTGGTGCAGGTTGTATTTCTCTTGTGTTCTCGTCTTATATTTATAAAAAATTAATAGATAAAAAAATAAAAAGGGTTTTATTGGTTGCTACTGGTGCTTTATTGTCTCCCACGTCTTCATTTCAAGGGGAAAGCATACCAAGTATTGCTCACGCTGTCGAGGTGGAAATATGAGTTTTAGTGAAGTCTTTTTTACGTATATTAAAGTTTTCGCTGTAGGTGGTGGTATATGTGTTTTAGCGCAATTATTAATTAATTACACAAAAATAACGGCTGGTAAAATTTTAGTTTACTTCTTGCTTGCTGGAGTGGTTTTGCAAACGTTTGGAATATACCAATATATTGTTGATTTTGCAAGTGCAGGCGCAACCGTTCCTATTTCTGGATTTGGATATCTTTTAGCTAAAGGTGCAATGGAAGGAGCAAAAAAAGGTCTTTTTGGTGCTATAACTGGTGGTCTTTCTGCTGCATCTGCAGGAATAGCCTCAGCAATTTTATTTGGATATTTATTTTCTTGCATTTTTAAATCTAAGTCTAAAAAGAATTAATTTATAATATTATTTAATATGATAGATTGTTCAAGTGATAATATTTGGTATAAAAAAAGAAAGAAACCCTTTAAGCTTAAAAGGATTTTTTCTTTTTTTATTTTAGTAATTATGCTTATATTGTTAGGTGTGTATTATTTTAAGGTTGTTACTTATAATGTTTACGATTATACTTCTAACTATATATATAATTATTGCTCAGAATCGCTTAATTATTCTATTTTAGACTTGATAGATGATTCCGTTGTGTATGAGGATATTGTTAATATTGAAAAGGATTCTGGGGGGAATATTGTCCTAATTAGCTATAATTCTTTTAAAATTAATTCAATTGCTAGAAACGTTGTTAGTTTTACTAAGCATAACTTAAAACAATCATTGGAAAGGGGCGTTCCTATACCAATTGCAAGTTTTTTTGGGCTAAATTATTTTTCTTCTATAGGAAAAAAGGTGAATTTTAAAAACCTAAACGTTTCCTCAGTTGATTGTGAGTTTGATTCTTCCTTTACTGCAAGTGGAATAAATCAAACAATTCATTCAATTTATATTATTATTAACTCAAAAGTTTTTACTAACTTACCTTTGTATAAAAAGCAAGTGGAATGTTCATCTAAAATATTAATCAGCGAAAACGTTATCGTTGGAAAGGTCCCTGAATTTTATTTAAATGGAAAACTTTCTGCCTAATCTATTATAAATTAAAAGAAAAAGTGTCAAGTATTATTATTTTCTTGACATTTTTTTTATTTAATTATATAATAAGAAAAACGTTGATAAAGATAGACGTATTTAATATTTGTTTTAGAGAATAAAACCCGTGGGCTGTAAGGTTTTTAACAAATGAATACGTTATTCACTTTGGAGTTTTGCACCGAAATAGTAGTAGGCTGTAACGGTTAACCTCCGTTAAAGGGTAATGAGGTTTTTGCTAGCAAAAACGAATTAGGTGGTATCGCGCTCATAAACGCCCTATGTTTAGGGCGTTATTTTTATTATAGGAGATAGTTATGCAAGAAAAATTTAACTCAATTTTAGAATTGGCAAAATGCGAATTGCAAAAAATAACAAACACCAAAGACTGTTTTGATTTAAGGGCAAAGTTTTTGGGTAAAAACGGAGAAGTTACGTCATTACTTCGTGGAATGAAAGATATTGCACCTGAAAATCGTTCTGCGTATGGCAAAATGGTTAACGACTTAAAAGTTGAAATCGAAGGGTTGTTTTCTAATAAGGAGGAAACTTTAAAAGAACTAGAATTGCAAGAAAGATTCAAAAATGAAGCAATTGACATTACTCTTCCTGGAATAGAGCCTAAAATTGGCAGTTTACACCCTTTAAATATTGTTAAAGGTAAAATCTTCGACGCTTTTATTGGCATGGGATTTGAGGTGTTTGAAGGACCTGAAATTGATACGGATTATTATTGTTTTCAGGCGTTAAACATCCCTAAGGACCATCCTGCGAGAGATATGCAAGATACCTTTTATTTTACGGATAATATTCTTCTTCGTCCTCATACTTCACCAGGACAAGTTAGAACGATGGAAAACAAAAAACCACCTATAAAAATTCTCTCACCAGGCAGAGTTTATAGAGCAGACGACGACGCATCACACTCTCCAATGTTCCATCAAATAGAAGGCTTGGTTGTGGATAAGGGCGTATCTTTATGCGACCTAAAGGGTTTACTCGACGAGTTTGTTAAGGCAATTTTCGACAGTGAAACAAAAACTCGCTTTAGACCTTCATATTTTCCATTTACAGAACCTAGTGTAGAGGTTGACGTTACATGTTGTAAATGTCATGGCAAAGGTTGTAGCCTTTGCAAGGGAACTGGCTGGATTGAAATTTTAGGCGCAGGAATTGTTAATAAAAAAGTCTTAGAAATGAGTGGTATTGATTCTAATGTTTATTCTGGATTAGCGTTTGGTCTTGGTATCGAGAGAATTACTATGATAAAATATGGCATTTCCGATATTAGAACGTTGTTTGAAAGCAACGTAAATTTCTTAAAACAGTTTAATAGGAGATAATATAAATGAAAGCACCTCTTTCTTGGTTAAAAGATTTTGTAGATATAGATTGTTCTGTCAGTGAATTAGAAGAAAAATTATTTTCTTGTGGTTTTGAGGTTGAAGAAATAATCGAGGTTGGAAAAAACATTGATAAAATAGTTACTTGTAAAATACTATCTATTGACAAGCATCCTAACGCTGATAAACTTTCAGTTACTAAAGTTGATGCAGGTAGATATGGTCAACTACAAATAGTAACTAACGCAAAAAACATTTTCGTAGGGGCAGTTGTTCCTGTGGCTGTTGACGGCGCAACTCTTGTTAGTGGAGATAGGATTTTTAATGGTGAACTTCGTGGCGTTCCATCTCAAGGTATGTTCTGTAGTGGAGAAGAACTTGGGATAAACGACGATTGGTATCCTGGTGCATCTGTAAACGGCATCCTTATTTTACAAGAGGATTTTCCGTTAGGCGAAGAAATAAAAGAACTTCTTCAAATAAAGGATTTTATATTTGACATAAACGTAACGGCAAATCGCTCTGATTGTCAGTCGATTTTGGGTATTGCAAGGGAAGTTGCCGCCGTATTAAATAAGCCTCTTAAAATGCCTGATTTAACATATAAAACCACTAGTAACCTTTCCACGAAAAATACTGTTAACGTATCGGTTGAGGCAAATGATTTATGCCCAAGATACGTTTCTCACCTCGTTACTGACATTAGAATTCAAGAATCTCCATTATGGTTAAAAAGAAGGCTATTTCTAATGGGTATTCGTTCGATTAACAATATAGTTGACGTTACCAATTACGTATTAAACGAAATTGGTCAACCTATGCACGCCTTTGACTTAAATGATTTAGGAGATAAAACACTAATTATTAGAAGAGCAAATGATGATGAGAAAATAATTACCTTAGATGAAAAGGAATTTATCCTAAATTCAAACAACCTAGTTATTTGCGATAATGAAAAACCTGTTTGTCTAGCCGGTATTATGGGTGGTTTAAACAGTGGTATAAAAGAGAATACTAATACTGTATTATTCGAATCTGCTACCTTTAAAAGAGACAACGTTAGAAAAACATCTAGACAACTTGGTCAAAGAAGTGATTCTTCGGCTAGGTTTGAAAAAGGTGTTGACCTATACTCGGTTGAAGTCGGTATGAAGAGGGCATTATCACTTATTGATAAGTTAAATTGTGGAAAGATTGCCTGCGATTACTATGACGTTTGTTCTAACGACCTTACTAATAAGGTTATAACAACAACTATCTCAAAGGTTAACGGTGTTCTTGGTATAGACGTTCCTAGTAAAACTATTTGTAAAATATTAACCTCGCTAGGTTTTGGGGTAGAGATTGACGGAGACCAACTTAGCGTTACAGTCCCTCTTTATAGAGAGGATATGGACGATTATCCTGATATTGCTGAGGAAGTTATTAGAGAATATGGTTACGCTCATATTAATCCTACTCTTCTTAAAACGTCGTGTATTACTAACGGTGGTTTTACAAATGAACAAATTCAAGAATCTGCATTAAAAGACTTACTAGTTAGTTATGGTTTTAATGAAATAATAACGTATTCGTTTGTTTCCGAAAAAGAATATGAACTTTTTGGCTTAAATGAAATAAAAGACAATAAGGCTATTAAGCTACTTAATCCAATTAGTGAAGAATTAGCAATTATGAGAAGCTCGCTTGTTCCTTCAATAGTTAAAGCAGTTTCATATAATTTAAATAGAAAAAACCTATCTGGAAGATTATTTGAACTTGCTAAAGTTTATCAACCTGATTTTTTACCTCTTGAAAAATTACCAACTGAAACACAAAGACTATCACTTGCATTGTTCGGCGATGAGGAGAGTTATTTTACCTTAAAAGGAATTGTTGAGGGCTTGCTTAATTCCTTCTGTTATGGCAGAAATATTTCTTATAAAGCCACTACTACATCATATATTCACCCAACTCGTGGTGCAGATTTAGTGATTGAAGGCAAAACCTGTGGTGTTTTTGGTCAACTTCATCCATTACTAGCTGACAAACTAGGCATAGATAAACCTATTTATGTTGCCGAAATTAACATGGATACCTTAAAAACCTTATACAACGATAAAATAGTATTTAAAGCTATTTCTAAATTTCCACCGATTGAAAGAGACCTAGCTCTTTTAGTAGATAAAAATTTACCTTCCCAAGAGATAATTGATTGTATAAGGGACGTTGGGGGGGAATTCCTCAAAAAGGTTTCTTTATTTGACGTTTATGAGGGAAGCCAAGTTGAGCAAGGCAAAAAGAGTATAGCGTATAATCTAATTTTTGTTTCTGACGAAAGAACGTTATTGGTTGAAGAGATAGATAATATTATTCAAAACGTATTAAAAGCATTAAGAGATAAGTTAAATGCTGTCTTAAGGTAGTATGATTTCAAGCAAAACTATTAAAACATTAGAATTCGACAAGATTTTAGCAAGCATTTCCTCGTTTGCTGTGCTAAATAGGACGAAAAATTTTATTAAAAATTATTCGCCCTCGTCTTCTTTTAAGGAAATAGTTTTTCTATTAAACAAAACAGCCGAGGCATATAAGCTTTTATATACTCATAGTGTTCCGGGTATCTACTATTTTGGCGATATATCTAGCGAATTAGATAGAGTTGATAAAAACGGCTCTCTTAACAACGGTGAACTTCTTAAAGTAGCACAAAATTTAAAATCATCACGTATTCTTAAAAGTTCTATAGATTCTATAAGCGATGAACAGATTGTTTTACTTAAAGAAATTTCTAATCGCTTATATTTTGACCTTGATTTTGAAAAGGAAATTACTTCTAAAATCATCTCTGAAGAAGAGGTTAGCGATAACGCATCTCAAGGCTTATATAATATTAGAAAATCTATCCGTTCTATTAACGCTAAAATAAGGGAAAAACTCAATTCGTATATTCACGGTGGATTAAATAAATATTTGCAAGATGCCGTTATTACAATTCGTCAAGATAGATACGTCTTGCCAGTTAAAACCGAATATCGCTCGTTCGTTAAGGGTTTTATTCACGACCAATCGTCGTCAGGGGCTACGGTTTTTATAGAGCCTGAACAAATTATTGAATACAATAACGACCTTAAACGTGCTCTTATAGAAGAACAAGTTGAAATTAAAAAAATACTTTTAGATTTATCACAAAAGGTTTCTTCTATTTCATCATATTTACGTTATAATGCTGAAAATATTATAGAAATCGACGAGAGTTACGCAAAAGCACAATATTCTTTTATTAATAAATGCACTAAACCAAACGTAAACCAAGAGGGCTACGTAAATATCGTTCGTGGAAGGCATCCTCTAATAGCAAAGGAAAAAGTTGTTCCTGTTACCGTATCGCTTGGTAAAGATTACAATTTCTTACTCGTTACAGGTCCTAATACAGGTGGTAAAACAGTAACTTTGAAATTAGTTGGCTTGCTTACCTTAATGGCTATGAGTGGGGTATTTATTCCTGCATACGACGATAGCAGTATATCAATTTTTAATGACGTGTTCTGCGATATTGGCGACGAACAAAGTATTGAACAAAATCTATCAACCTTTTCATCACACGTTACTAATTTGATTAACATTCTTGAAAACGTTGACAATAATAGTCTTGTTTTAATAGATGAAATTGGTGCTGGCACCGACCCTGAAGAAGGAAGCGCTCTTGCTATTGCCATCATTGAGAAACTTCTCTCGCTAAATTGCTTTGGTATTATAACTACACACTATTCTAGATTGAAGGAATTTGCAATGGAAACTGGCAAGATTTTAAACGCATCGATGGAGTTTAACCCTCAATCGCTCAAGCCAGTTTATAAGCTTAATATAGGTATTCCCGGAAGTTCTAATGCTATAAAAATCGCTAAGACATTAGGTCTTAATTCAGAAATTATAGACAGAGCGTTTTATTATACTTCTGAAAATAAGGTTTCATTTGAAAAAGTCCTAGAAAGTGCAGAGGAATGTAGGCGTCAAACTGAAAAGTTAAATGAAGAATTGCTTTTATTGAAACGTGAAAAAGAGAGAGAACTTGCCGAAGTAATTGCTAATAGAGAGGCTATTACAAAGGAAAAGGAAAAAATATTTGCACAAGCAAAGCAAGAGGTAAAGAGGATTGTTGCTGATAAAATAGGAGAGGCAGAGGAAATTGTTGATGAATTAAAGTCTATTCTTAAAATTTCCAATTTATCAAACAAAGACGTTTTTAAAGCAAGTGAATTAAAAAACAAATTAAAAAACTCTAAATATATTTCTAACGAAGAACAACTTTTACCAATCGAACTTAGACCTTGTTCTATTAATGATATAAAGTTAAATTACAAAGTTTTTGTTAAATCATTGAATTCCTATGCTATTATTTCCTCTGTAAAAAACCAGAAAAAAGAGGCTGAAATACTAATTGGAAATATTAAAAGCGTTGTTAAATTTAATGACTTATTTAATGCTGAGCCTGTTAAAACTGTTGAAAAGGTAAAATTATCTAGAAACTATTCAAACGAAAAGGTTGAGACATCTCTAAACGTCATAGGGCAAGATTCATTAGAGGCGATTGATAACGTTAAATCGTTTATAGACAAGGCTATCGTTAATGGACTTGAAGAGATTAAAATTATTCACGGAGTTGGTGAGGGTATATTGCTCAAATGTATTAGAGATTTTCTTAAAGGTGAAAAAAACGTAGTGGAATTTAGAAAAGGAAAATACGGTGAAGGAGAAAACGGTGTAACTATCGTTAAACTAAGGTAAGGTTATATTATGCAAGAAGTATTGTATGAAGAAAGTGCTAAATGCCAAAATGAAAAACAAGAAAGTAAAAAATATAAGGTTTTACTTACTTTTTCTATCCTTTCATTTATATTTAGTATTATTGGTTTCTTTATATTAATTAATTTTATGAATCTTAATGATTATTGGCTAATTAACGTTATTTTTTACGTCTTACCTGTTATTTTCTTTCTTGTAATTGGAATAGTTTTAATTAAAATAAAAAACAAATTTTGTGTTGATTTTGATTATATTTTTGTTACTGGCTCAATAAGGATTTCAAAAGTAATTAATAATGCGTTAAGACAAACGATTTTTAGATTTAATTGTTCACAAATAGAGAAAATAGGACCCGTTGACAGTAAAACGTTTAATGCTTATATTAATAGTGGGCTATGTAAAGTAGACCTACTCACTTCTAACAATCAACCTGAAGAAGGAAAAGGTTTTTATTATTTTGTAATTAATTACAATAGCCAAAAAAGGTTACTTATTGTTGAATGTTCTAAGGTTTTTATAATAAACGTTTTAAAGTATTCCAACAGAAGTATTAGAGATGAGGATTTGAAATGATATATCTGGATAATGCTGCTACAACAAAACCTAGTAAGACGGCGCTACAAATGGCAACTATTTATAATGATGAAAAATTTTTTAATCCATCAGCATTGTATTTAGGTGGTGTAGAGGTAAATAAGGAGTTAAACCAAACAAGAGATAAAATTTTAAATAATCTTGGAGTTAACAATAAAAATTATCAAGTTATTTTTACATCTTGTGGTTCTGAAAGTGATAATCTAGCCATTTTTTGTTCTAAAAAAAGGGGTGTATTTGTTACTGATAAAGGCGAGCATTCTGCAGTTTATAAATCGTTCGTTGAATTAAAACAACGAGGACTTGAAACGGTTTTTATAAATTTAAATAAAGACGGTAGCGTTAATCAAGAAGAGCTTTTTAATTTTATTAAGTCAAAAAAGGTTGATTTTGTTTCAATAATGCACGTTAATAATGAAACAGGAGCAATTAACGACGTAAATTTTATTGCTGATACTATTAAATCTATTGATAAAAACGTTATTTTTCATTGCGACGGCGTGCAAGCATATGGGAAAATTCCATTTCTTATGTCACAGAACATTGATTTTTACACAATTAGTGCACATAAAATTAACGGATTAAAAGGGGTTGGTGCGTTAATTCGTAGAAAGACTACAAATCTATTGCCAAACATTTATGGTGGGGGACAAGAGTTTGGGATTAAAAGCGGAACGGAAAACGTTTTTGGTATTAAGGTTTTTGAATACGCTAGTGAAGAGCATTATCTAAAAATTGATGTTAATTACGAATATGTTTCTAAATTAAACAAGTATGTTCGAGATAATATAAGTAAGGAATTATTTTATGTAATTTCTAGCGAGGATGCTAGTCCTTATATACTTTCCGTTTCTGCAATCGGTTTAAGAGGCGAGGTTTTAATGCATTCTCTTGAGCAAGATGGTATTATTCTTGGCAATGGCTCTGCTTGTTCCTCTAAAAATAGGTTTAGCAGAATTATAGAGGCATGTGGCTATAATAAGGATATATTAGACGGGGTTTTAAGAATAAGTTTTTGTGCAGAAAACACGATGGACGAGGTTAAAATACTTGTTGAACGATTAAATTTTCAAGCCAATAATTTAAAAAGGATAATGAAGTAATGAAAACTGCTATTATTATAAGATATTGTGAAATTCATCTTAAAGGTAAAAATAGAGGTTATTTTGAAAAGCTTTTGAGAAATAACATAAAAAAATCATTAGAAGGTTTTAATTATACTTTTACGGTAATGCATAGTCGCTATTTAATTGAAGACTATAACGAGCAAGATTACACGCTTATTGCCGATAAATTAGATAGAATTCCTGGAATACATACGTATAGTAGGGCCATAGTTGTAGATAGTGACCTTGATAAAATTACTGACGCATGTAAGAGCTTGTGCAAGGATAAATTTGGAACATTTAAGGTTGAAACTAATAGGGCTGATAAAAATTTTTCACCTAATTCTATGCAAACTTCTATGTTGCTCGGTGGAAGACTTTTAGAAGAATATCCTAACAATCTAAAAGTTGACGTTAAGTCTCCTTCTTTTACCGTTTACGTTGATATTAGAGAAGATGGTAAGACATTTGTATATAACGAAGTGATTCATTCCTTAAGTGGAATGCCAGTTGGTTCAGCTGGTAGAGGTCTTCTCCTTATATCAGGTGGAATAGATAGTCCAGTCGCCGGTTATATGACGTGTAAACGTGGAATGAAGATTGACTGCCTACATTTTCATAGTTATCCTTACACTGGTGTCGCAGCTAAAGAAAAGGTTGTTGAACTAACTAGAAGAGTTGGAGAATATAACGGAGGAATAAATCTATACGTTGTTTCTTTTACAAAAATTCAAGAGGAAATACATAAACATTGTCCTCCTGAATTTATGATAACAATTATGCGTAGATTTATGATGCGAATTGCAGAAAAATTAGCAAATAGAATTGGTTGTCAAACAATAATTACCGGCGAAAGTTTGGGGCAGGTTGCTAGTCAAACTATTGAAAGCATCACTTCATCAAATTCTGTTGTTTCACTGCCCGTTTTAAGGCCGTTAATTATGTTTGATAAAATCGATATAATAGAGATTTCAAGGAAAATTGATACCTACGAAACTTCAATTCTCCCTTACGAAGACTGTTGCACGGTTTTTTTACCAGAATATCCTGCGATTAAGCCTGACATAAATAAGGTTATAAAAGCTGAAAGCGCACTAGAGGTTGACCAACTAATAGATGAGGCAATGAGTAATATTGAAATAATTAAATTATAGGTGTTAGTTAATCCATTCATTATCGTCAATATAATATATTGGCGATTTTATTTTATTTAAAAATATTTCTTTTCCGTAATAAGTTTTTCCGTTTTTTTCAAAATAGGGGACAACTGAATATTGATAGATTTTATTTGAACTAATATTTTTATCAATAAATAGATTTTTATTCGTTAACTTTTTGGTGTCGCCAATAAGACATTTATAGCATCCGTCGTTTCGAAATATTCGAGCATTTAAATAATATGGCAGACATAATTGAATGGTAATTCCATTGTTATTAACTGATTGTTTTGGCGTTTCAATTTCAGGGCAGGAATATTTAGTAGATTTCACAGCGGGAACTTTATTGATTCTAAATAATTCTTCTATTGTTTCATTTTTAGGTGATAAAACGTCGGCAATTACAACATTGGATTTAAGATATTCATCCTTATCTAATAATATCTTTTTTGCGTTTTCAATGGTATATGGCTCTGGTGCTAAGCTGTCCTTGTAAATATTATTCCAAACGTTTCTAGAATAACTACATGGCAAGCCTCCTCCAGTTACACTATTAGGTAGTGAACCTCCTACCCAAATTCCTAATACATAATCTTTGTTAAACGAAATTGTATATGCGTCGGAATTTCCACTTTTATTTCCAACCGTTCCCGTTTTTGCATATAAGGAAAATTTACAGTTACTTAATCCTTTGGCAGTTCCGTTTCTTGTAGTTTCCTTAAGCATTTCTCTAACAATTTCTGTAGTATCATTATCAAAAACTCGATTGCCATTATTTTTATCTTTATAGATAATTTTATTATTATCGTTATATATTTCACTAATAGACGTTGGTTCGTGATAAAATCCGTTGTTACAAAAAATATTATAAGCTCCAATTAGTTTGGAAAACCTTATTCCATATCTTGTTGCGCCTAATGCAAGTGATAAATTGTTATCTTCTTGAGTAATGCCTATATTCATTTTTTGAAGATAATTTATGGAATTTTGTATTCCTACTTCATTTAATACTTTTACAGCACAAACATTTGAACTTGTTGCAAGTGCTTGTTTCAAAGAAATATTTCCATAATATTTATCATTGTAATTTCTTGGGGAATATCCATTAATTCTTATCCGTTCATCTTTAATGATGGAACATGAGTCGTATATTCCACTTTGTATTGCAGGTAGATATACTGACAGTGGCTTTAGCACAGAGCCAGCCTGCCTTTCAACATCACCTAAAGTAGATTTATATGCTAATATTTTTCCTTTTGTGTTAGTAATAATTATGGTGCTATCATAATTATCGTTTTTATTATTAAATTGACTTTCTATAATATCATTTAGCTTTTTATCATAGTATGTTTTAACATAAAAAATGTTTGAATTATATGGCATTTTATCAATTATTCTAGAAATTTCTTTTTTTGCTAAATAATTATAGGATAAATCGTCTTTTTGACTAGTATTTAGGTTAATTTTTTCATTAATTGCGTTAAAATACTCATCTTCGGTTATAAATTTTTGTTCCTTCATCAAGGTCAGAACAACGTTTCTTCTTTTTAAGGATAACTCAATATTCTTGTATGGTGAATAATTTGACGGAGCTTTAATTAATCCAGACAAAACTGCACTTTCACTTATTGTTAAGTTCTTTACTTCTTTATCAAAGTAATATTTTGATGCCTCTGAAATTCCGTAACATCCGTCTCCAAAATATATTTTATTTAAATAAAACTCGAGTATTTGGTCTTTAGAATATTTTTTTTCTAATTTTTTTACAAGTTTAAATTCCTTAGCTTTTCTAGCCAACGTTTTTTCGCTTGATAAATGAGTGTTTTTTATTAATTGCTGACTTATCGTTGAGCCTCCCTCCTTAAAAGAAAGTGATTTTATATTATTAAAAATCGCTCTTGTTAAGCCTATTTTATCAATCCCATTATGTTTGTAAAATCTTTTATCTTCAACTGCGATAAATGCTTGCTTTACGTGAATAGGGGTATCTTTTATTACGATTTTTTCCGACTCGTTGATTTCACTTGAATAAATTTCTCCTGATGAATCTAAAAAAACTATTTTCGTATCCACGTTTTCAAGCAATTTAGAATCAAGAGTTGCTTTACGAGTTGTAAACAAATACCACGAAAAAAAGATTGCTATTAAAAAAACAATATTAATTATTATTAATAAAAGTATTTTTATTTTTTTGCTCATTAAAGTTTAGTATGTATTATTTAACTAATAATATTCTATAAATATAATTATAAAAATTGACAAAATTCATTTTTTAGGATATTATAAATTTATGAAAAAAAGCGATAAAAATTTTTGCGTGATAACCTACGGCTGTCAAATGAATATTCATGAGTCGGAAAAACTTAGTGGAATGTTGGTTTCACTAGGTTATTCTTATATAGAGGACAAAAAAAATGCAGACGTAATAATTTTTAACACCTGTTGTATTAGAGAAAATGCCGAGAAAAAAGCCGAAGGCAATATTGGGGCGCTTAAGTCATTAAAGAAAAAAAATAAAAACCTTATAATAGCCGTTTGTGGTTGTATGACTCAACAGCCTGGCTATGCCGAAAAACTGAAGGAAATGTTTCCCTTTATTGATATTATTTTTGGCACCCATAATCTTGATACGTTTAAGGATTTACTAATAGAAAAGCTTCAAAAACGAAAAAGCGTTATATCTATTTGGGAAAAAGAGGGTGAAATCGTTGAATCAACACCTAAGGAAAGAAGTAGCTTTCCAAATGCTTGGGTAAATATAACGTATGGTTGCAATAACTTTTGCACGTATTGTATCGTTCCTTACGTAAGGGGCAGGGAAAGAAGCAGAAAACTTTTAGATATCGTGAATGAGTGTAAGGAGCTTATTGCTCAGGGTTATAAAGAGATTACCTTGCTAGGTCAAAACGTAAATTCATATGGAAATGATTTAGGAAACGTTAACTTTTCCACATTATTAAAAGAAATTAATGCACTACCTGGGTATTTTAGAATAAGGTTTATGACAAATCACCCAAAGGATTTATCGGAAGAGCTTGTTAAAACTATTGCCTCTTGTGATAAAATCTGCAAAAGTGTTCATCTACCAGTTCAAGCAGGTTCTAATCACGTTCTTAAATTGATGAATAGACGATACACGAGAGAAGATTATTTGTCGAAGGTAAAAACTTTAAGAGAATATATTCCTGACATTGCTATAACCACCGATATAATGGTTGGTTTTCCTCAAGAGACGGAAGAGGACTTTATGGACACTCTTACTCTTGCCATGGAAGTTGGTTTCTCAGGTGCGTTTACCTTTATTTACTCAAAAAGGTCGGGCACGCCAGCCGCTAAAATGGATGGACAAATTGACGAACAAACAGCAACCGAGCGAATAAAGAAACTTATTGAATTTCAAAATTCCTTTAATAGGGAAGAATCAAAAAAATATTTAGGCAAAACAATTGAAATTTTATGTGAAGGTTTTGACAAGAAAAAGAACAAATATTTAGGTCGAGATACATATGGAAGAATGGCTTATTTTTTCTCGTCAAAAGATATAATTGGTAAATTTGTTAACGTTAAAATTACTAAAACCGGTGGAATTTCACTGCTTGGTGAAATAGTCGATTAGAGGTGCTTATGAAAAAGAATGAATTATCTCCAATGATGACTCATTATATAAATTTAAAAAAACAATATGAGGATTGCATAATTTTTTACAGGCTAGGCGATTTTTATGAAATGTTTTTTGAAGACGCTATTAAGGCTTCTAAAATCCTTGATTTAACTCTTACGGGTAGAGATTGTGGACTAGTAGAAAGAGCGCCTATGTGTGGCGTTCCGTATCATGCCGCTGATGAGTATATTGCGAAACTCGTTTCAGTAGGTGAGAAAGTTGCTATTTGTGAACAATTAACGTTGCCACAAAAAGGCGTTAAGATTGTGGAAAGGGACGTTGTTAGGATAGTAACGGCGGGAACGCTTACGAACGATGAACTTATAGATAACAAGAAAAACAACTTTTTAGCCTCGATTTATTTATCGAAAGACCTCGGCTCAATTTCTTGGGCCGATATAACCACTGGGGAATTTTATTCAAGGGAATTCATTGATAAGAATTTTTTAACTGATTTAACGAGCGAATTAGTAAAAATTTCTCCTATGGAAATAATAGGCAACAAACAAGCAGTAAACTTGTTTAATAACTCACCCTTAGTTCTTCACGAAGTTCTTCCAAAGCTTACTTCATTTACTGAAAGTGAATTCGATTCTAGCGTCGCTTTTGCTACTATTCAAAATCAATTAGGTATAATAAATTTAGAATCACTTGGACTTACAAAGAATTCATCTAACGTGTGTTCTAGTGGCGCATTGATTTCCTATCTAAAGGAAACTCAACGACACGCTTTATTAAATATAAAATCAATTAACGTTGAATCTAATGATAACTTCATGATGCTTGATTCTAACGTCGTTAGAAATTTAGAGCTTGTCAAGACTATTCAAGAGGGTAAAAAATACGGCTCCTTACTTTGGCTATTAGACAAAACAAAAACGGCAATGGGTGCTAGAAAACTTCAAAAGGTTATTTTATCTCCTCTTCAAGACAAGCAATCTATAAACGAGAGACTGGAAAGTGTTTCATATTTCTATAATAATACCTTAGTTAGAGAAAATCTTGCTCAAACACTCTCCACAATGAAAGATATTGCTAGGCTCTCAGGTAAAATTTCTAACGGAAACTTAATGCCACCAGACTGTGTTACACTTAAAAATTCGTTAGCACTGTTGCCAACTATTAAATTTCAATTGATTGGTTGTAATTGTAAATTAATTGAAGAAATATCTAATAAAATCGGTGATTTTACACAAATCGTAAATTATTTATCTTCAACAATTTTAGACAATCCTAAAGCCACTGCTAAAGACGGTGGTATCGTAAGAGATGGATATAACGCTGAACTTGATGAATTAAGACTAATTAAAAAGAACAGTAAAGAATTTATTAATAATCTCGAATTAGCAGAAAGAGAGAGAACTGGAATAAAGACGTTAAAAATAAAATATAATAGACTTTTCGGCTATTTTATTGAGGTTACCAATTCATTTAAGGATAAAATTCCCTATGAATATATTAGAAGACAAACCATAGCAAATGCCGAACGCTACGTTACTGAGGAACTTAAAAATCTAGAATCAAGAATTCTTTCGGCAGATGAACAATCTATTGCAATAGAAACGAGAATATATGATGAAGTTCTAAAAACGTTAAGTTCTAGAATTGAAGATTTAAAATCTACGGCAGATGCCGTTGCTGATTTAGACATATTGCTATCTTTTGCTATGGTTGCACGTCAAAACGGATACGTTAAGCCTGAAATATTAGACAGTCACTTTGCTCTAAATATTGTTGATGGTCGACACCCCGTTGTAGAACACATATCAAAACAAAAATTCGTTCCTAACGATTGTGTTTTAGATTCTAACGATAATAGAACGATGATTATTACAGGTCCGAATATGGCAGGAAAGAGCACGTATATGAGGCAAGTTGCATTAATCACTTTAATGGCTCACATAGGTTCTTATGTTCCATGTAAGTCGGCTGAAATACCTCTTATTGACAAAATTTTCACTAGAGTTGGTGCAAGTGATAATCTTATTTCAGATAGAAGCACGTTTATGATGGAGATGTCTGAAATGGCAGACATTATTAATAATGCAACAAGTAATAGCCTTATTATTTTAGATGAAATCGCTAGGGGAACTAGCACGTATGACGGTCTAAGTATTGCTTGGGCTATCGTTGAATACGTTACTCAAACAATTAAGGCTAAAACGTTATTTGCAACCCACTATCACGAATTAACTGAACTTGAGTCTTTACTTCCAGGCGTAAAAAATTATAAGGTTACCGTCAAAGAATTAAACAATTCTATAGTATTCGTTAGAAAAATTATGCGTGGGGGAACAAATAAGAGTTTTGGGATTGAGGTTGCTGAGCTTGCCGGTGTTTCGAAAGATATAACAACTAGAGCAAAGTATCTATTAAAAAATCTAGAGAAAAATAAGCCTGCTAACATTTCAAACGTTTCATACGATAATGAAAGTGAAGAGAAGGTTTTTTCACAAATTGAGAAAATCATATATGAACTTGATTTAGATAATTTATCTCCAATGCAAGCATTCAACGTTCTTGTTGACTTGCATGAAAAAATAAAGGATTAAAATGGGTAAAATAAATCTATTAAGTAGTAAAATTTATAATAGAATAGCTGCAGGAGAAGTCGTTGATAGGCCGTATTCCGTCGTTAAGGAATTAGTTGAAAATTCTATTGATTCTGGAGCAACGAATATATGTATCGAAATAGAAAATGGAGGCATTAGTTCGATAATTATTACAGATAACGGTTCAGGTATTGAAAAAACACAACTTCCCAAGGCAATTATGCCTCATGCAACAAGTAAAATTGCTTCCCTTAAAGATTTAGACGATATTAAATCGTTGGGATTTAGAGGTGAGGCGTTGCCTAGCATTGCTTCTGTTTCTAAACTATTAATCGAATCTAAAACAAAAGATGAGGAAATTGGGAATTCCATCTACGTTGAGGGTGGAGAAGTGATTTCTAAATGTAGTTGTGGCATTGCTGACGGAACGTGCGTTACAGTTAAAAATCTTTTTTATAATACGCCGGCTAGAGAACGTTTTTTAAGAACTCCACGAAGTGAAGAGGCTGAAATTTCCTCAACTGTCGCTAGATTCATTTTAGGCAATCCAAATATAGCATTCATATATTTTGTTGATGGTGAACTAAAATATCAATCTTTCGGCGACGGTTTAGAATCTGCATTAATAAATATCTATGGTGTTGATATAATAAAAGACTGTTTTTTTATTGACGTAGAGAAAAATGGTTTAAATATAAAAGGTTATATTGGCAAGCATCATTTTACGAAAGGGAATAGAAGCCATCAAACCATCTTCTTAAATGGTAGATACGTTGTAAATCAAACTATCACAACATCTATTGCTAACGCCTACAATAACTATCTAATGAAGCATAGATATCCTTTTTACGTTCTAAATATTAACATGCCGACGTCTACGGTCGACATCAACGTCCACCCAAACAAACTTGACGTGAGATTTTCTAATAATCAAATAGTATATTCCACAATTTATTCAGTAATTTCTAAAGTTCTAGATGGCGCTAGCGAGGCTTTGAATATTGTTACTTACGAAGTAGAAAAACCACTGAATAAATCAAGTAATATTGCTAAAGATTATGTATCGCATAATAATTTAATAGACGTAAAAAAATCATTTGCTGACATTACTTTTCATGATATTGAACCTATTAAGTCTTCTAGCAAAAACGAAAATAATTTCATTGATATTTTCGCTGAAAACAAAGCCTATCTCGAAAAACTAGAGAGGGAAAAAGAGGCTAAGCTATTAGAAAAAAACAAAAACGAACAGATATCCTTAGAAAAAGAAATCGATTTAAAATATTGTGGACAAGTCTTAAATACTTATCTTATATTCGAAGACGGCACTGACGTTTATTTAGTAGACCAACACGCCGCACACGAAAGAATCTTGTTTGATAAACTGATTGAAGATTGTAAAGCAGAAAAAATAATTTCTCAGCCCCTGCTTTTGCCTTATATTCTTAACGTAAACAACGAAGAATTTATTTTTATAAACGATAAAATGGAGAGTATTAAAAAATTAGGAATTGACATTGATGAGTTTGGCGCTAATTCATACAAAATTAACTCTTTACCAGTTTTCCTATCTAATATGAACGTTGATAACTTCTTCACTGATTTGTTAAGTGATATAAGCTCCCTTAAATCTCTATCGGTTGAAGACGTTTTAAGGGATAAAATTGCTCAAAAAGCTTGTAAATCAGCTATAAAATCCGGAGACCAACTGGATTCCTCGCAAATTAAGATTTTAACTGAAAAACTTAAGTCTAATTTAGGACTCAAATGTCCACACGGTAGACCAGTTGTAATCAAATTAACAAGAATGGAAATTGACAAATGGTTCAAGAGAATAGTTTAAAAAAATTATTAATAATTTGTGGCCCAACGGCAAGTGGCAAAACTTCTCTTGCAATAGAGTGTGCTAAATTATTAGAATCAGAGGTAATATCTGCTGATTCTTTGAACGTTTATAAAGGTTTAGATATTGGCACTGCTAAGCCGACTATTTGCGAGATGGAAGGTATAAAGCATCATCTTATTGACGTTGTTTTTCCTTTTGAAAATTTTACCGTCTTTGATTATAGAGAAATTGCTTTGAACGTCATTAATAATTTGCATTCTAAAGAAAAAATTCCAGTTATTTGTGGAGGAACGGGTTTTTATATAAATTCTATTCTTTACGATTTATCTTACGGAAATAGTAATGCAAACCTAGAAGCACGAGAAAAATATCTAGAATTAGCAAAGGAAAAGGGTAATCAATACGTTTATAACGTATTATTTGAAAAAGACCCCGAAACAGCACAAAAATTGCACCCTAACGACCTAAAAAGAGTAGTTAGAGCATTAGAAATTTGCGAAAGTGGCTGTAAAAAATCTCAAATAAACGACGATTTAACACCAAAATTTGATTATCATGCCTATTCTATAGACTTCCCAACTGACCAACTATACGATAGGATAAATTCTAGAGTTGATATTATGATTAAAAATGGTTTAATAGATGAGGTTAAGTCGTTACTTTCACAAGGAGTAACCATTAATTGTCAATCAATGCAAGGTATTGGTTATAAGGAAATTTTTCCATATTTAGACGGGGAAGTAACCTTAGAAGAAACTATCGAGCTTATTAAATTAAACACTCGCCATTACGCTAAAAGACAAAAAACCTTCTTTAGAAAACTACAAGGATTACAATATTTACAACCCGATAATCCTAAAACTTTAGCAAAAAGGATAATTGATAAATTATGATGAAAAATTTAATTAAGAAAGCAGAAAACGAACTTCAACCATTATTTAAAAAGGTCGAGGAAATTGCTTTGTTTAATCAAGAAAAAGTTCTTAAAGCTTTTCAAAAAAACCATATTGCGCTTAGACATTTTAGTGGTAGTAGTGGCTATGGATATGGAGATGATGGTAGGGATACCTTAAATAAATTATTTGCCGATATTTTTGGTGCCGAAAAAGCCCTTTGTTCGCCCAATATCGTATCGGGAACACATGCACTAACTCTTTGTCTATACGGGGTTTTGAGACCAAATGACAAGGTTTTGTGTGTATCCGGCCAGCCATACGATACTTTGCAAGACGTTATTAACGGTGAGGGTAATGGCTCACTTAAAGATTTTGGTGTTTTCTTTGATTATATTCCATTAGTTGACGACGACTTTAATTACGTAGAGATTGAAAAACATCTTAAGAACAACACCCCTATAAAAATGATATACCTTCAACGTTCGAGGGGTTACGACTGGAGAAGTGCACTGACTATAGACCAAATAGAAAAGCTTGTAAAGTTTGTTCGTTGTAAAGGATTTAAAGGCTGTATAATGCTTGATAATTGCTACGGAGAGTTTATCGAAGAGAAAGAAGCCACCGAAGTTGGAGTTTCTCTAATGGCTGGGTCTATGATAAAAAACCCAGGTGGTGGAATTGCGCCTACTGGTGGTTACGTAGTTGGAGAAAAACAATACGTCGATTTAGTTGCAAATAGGCTAACGGCGCCATCAATAGGAGATGAGGTTGGTTCATATGCACCAGGTTATCAGTTATTCTACCAAGGTCTATTTTTGGCTCCACACACTGTTTTACAATCTGTGAAAGGATGTTTGTTGTTTTCTAAGGTTTTAACCGATTTAGGGTATACCACCTCGCCAAAAGCTTTTGAAAAACCAAACGATATTATACTTGCTATAAAATTTAACGATAAAGATAAATTGATTTCATTTATACAAAACATACAAGAGAATTCTCCAATTGATAGTTTTGTTAGCGTAATGCCATGGGATATGCCTGGTTACGAAGATGAAGTAATTATGGCGGCAGGTTGTTTCGTTCAAGGTTCATCCATCGAATTATCAGCAGACGCACCTATTAAGCCCCCATACATTGCGTATATGCAGGGTGGTTTAACCTTTGAACATTGTAAAATCGTTTTATCAAACTTAAAATTATAAAAGAAAAGGCGTATTTAATAATACGCCTTTTGAAATTAAAAATTAAAATTTTCTCATTAAACCCTTAACGATTCCCAAAACAGTAACGTCTGTGTATATCATATCGGTCATAGTATCGTTTTCAGGGTGTAGAATGATTTTGTTAGACTTTTTATAAAATCTTTTTACAGTTGCCGAGTCGTCTATCAAAGCAACGACTATATCGCCATTTTTTGCCGTATCTTGTTTTTGAACAATAATAATATCGTTACTGTATATTCCAACATTAATCATGCTATCGCCTTCAACCTTAAGCGCAAAACAATCTTTTTTTGACGAAAATTCGCTTGGAAGTGGCAAGTAACCAGATAAATTTTCTACTGCAAAAATTGGAGCACCAGCCGTAATCGTTCCTAAAATAGGAATTGACTTGAAAGAATTCTTTTCTTGGGGTGGGGCAATAGTGCGTTTTTTATAAGGTGATTTTACAAGTAAACCTAAATTTACCAGTTTATCTATATAAAGCGAGGCTGTTGCTGTTGATTTAATCTGACATTTAGAGCAAATTTCTCTCACTGAAGGGGGAAAACCCTTGTCGTTTGTACAATCAAATATAAATTGATAAACCTGTTGTAATTTTTCTTCAATATTTCTCATATTAAGATTTTAACAAACCTTTTATAAAAAGTCAAACATTTGTTTGTTTTTTATTGGTTTATTATTAATAAAAATTACGTAGCACTTATTTGAAAATGCGTTAAAAGAAATTAAAGAAAAAGATACCGTTGCCAAAGAAGGGTTTGACAAATTAAATGGAATAAGTTATGCTAAAAAAGGATATGCTCAAAGAAATATTGACGAAATTACTCAAACAGATTATAGACATCACGCTTGGGCCTTCCTAAATAATGTAATTTCTGAAAGTGAATGGGGAGTTGTTAATTCTGCTATATCTGACATAAAGATAAAGAAAAAGTATCCTTTATTAAATGATATTTACATGATTCCTACTGGGGAATATAAAGGTTATGATACAGTTTATAATAAGATAGTGTTTACTGACGGAAATTTTGAAAATCCGTCAATCATTAAAGTTTTAGAAGTAGATAAAAACTTTGAAAAAGAAAATAAATTTATTGAGTGGTTATTTGAGGAATATGAAAATGGATTATCAACAAGTGAAAAATTATTCAGAGTTATTGAAAACTATAGTGAACAGCAAGGGGAAGTGTTCTGTAGGGAATTCCGTGTTGAAGATTTTGGAACTTTGCAAGAACTCAAAGAACAGAGAAGAACTTTCATTGAAGATAACAAAAATAATCGAAGAGAGCAAGACGGAGCAAGAAATAGTAGAAAAGTTAAATTCTCTCTAAAAGATTCAGACGGCAACGAACTTTACAATTCTAGCGAAATAAGGTATTCTTTTAAGGGAAAGAAAACTGCAAGTTACATCAATAAAAGATTAGATACGCCAACATTAAATTTTATAAGAAATGAATTGCGTAAAATATATGGTTCTATTGACAGCGCTATTGCTGACGGAATTGCCATTGAAAAAGAAAACAGTATTTTTGTTGTAGATTCTGGAATAGAAGACGGGAAAATTGATTTTGGTGTTAGACACCAATTTAAAATTGATGATGCAAATTTAAGGCTTATGAACTTGGAGGAAATAAATGACAGAGCAATATCAAAAGGGTATGTTGATAATGAAATATCTAAAAGAATTAGGCACTCATCCAATAACGGTAGCAGAGGCAGTGTCGAACGAAAACTATCGGAAGAGTTATCAGATAATACAAGAAAATCCGAAAATAACGAAAGCAGAATTTCTGGAAAAGATGCAGCTGACGGAAGCAGAAGATTAAAATTTTCTCTAAAAGATTCTGACGGCAACACGCTTTCTCCAGAACAACAAGAGTATTTTAAGAATAGTGAAGTTGTGGATAAAGACGGCAACTTGCTTGTGGTTTATCACCAAACAAGTGCTGATTTCACGGTGTTTGACACGACAAAAAAAGGAGCTGGGCACAGTGATTATGAAATGCCTAATGGTATTTTCTTAAAGCCAACTTCCGAAAATATTGGTCTTAAAGGCGATAAGCAAATGCGCTTATATGCAAAAATAGAAAACCCACTTGTGTTCTACAACAGAGAACACGCACAAAGGTATTGGAAACAAAATATTGACGGATATGATGCTGTTGTAAAAAAGCTGGCTGAAAACGATAAAAAATATAATGAATTGTTTGAAGATGCTTTTTCGGAAAAGCGCATCGCACGTCGTCGTGGTGTTGAGTTCTCTGATTTAACAAGAGAGCAACAAGCTTCAATAATAGAAGAAAGTTCAAGAAAATGCGACGAGATACTAAAAGAATGGCGTGCCGAAAATTCAAAAATAGAAATAAAGGCAAAGGCTCTAATAAATTCATACCTAAAAAAATCTGGTTTTGACGGAATACACTTGTTTGAAGACAAAGGTTCTTTTGGTAGAAAAATCGAAACGTGGATTGCTTTAAGTTCAAACCAAGTTAAAAACGCTAATAATGAGAACCCGACGACTTCGCCCGATATCCGTTTTTCACTAAAATCTGCTTTTGATAAATTGGGCAAATATTCGGAAGCTGAGACGGTTAGTATTGAAAAGAATGCTAATTTTACTATTGCAAAGTCATATGCAGACATAAAAAATTTCATTGATAATGTAAAAAATTTTAACAATGATAAATCACTTTTCTTAGGGAAAATTAGTAATTATTATGCGGAAAAGATATTTGATGGAACTGGGATTGAAGTATGGAATAAAAGTATAGTATTAAACAGTAGTAATTTAAAACATATTTTCAAAAGCCACGGCAATGTGGAAAAAGAATCATTGTCTGGACAAATAGCAATAAGTAAAGACAATATAGAAGATGTGATTGAAACACTTTTATCGCCCGATTCTGTTGAGCGTTCTGATTCAAATGGACAAATAGGAATTTTATTTAAGAAAAACATTGGCGGTAAAATAACGGCTATTACTATTTTATCTGAATAGAAAAAAGCACTTACATTAAAAAGTGCTTGGATAATAAAAAACAAACAGCACATTTCTCCAACGACTGATGAAAAATCCCCAGTCTCTACGTCCAAAACGGGGTGGAGTATGAATGCTGTTTCTAATAATAGTATACGGAATTCAGAAGAAAATGTCAACACTAATTCAGAAAATTTTTCAAACCAAATTAAATTCTCTCGTAAAGCCAACCCAACATATACTTTAAGTGACGGACAAGTTAAAAAGAAAGTTGCTAACATTACAAAGTTAAAGGTTTATTCAAAAGTAGAAGCCGAAAGCATTATAAACAGTATTCTTGAAACTAATTTAAATCTTGAAGATTATTCGGTTAGAATATCTGGTAAAACAAAAGCAGATGCGATTGCTTTTTTAAATACAATTTAAAGGTGACAATATGGAAAAATATAAATGCATTAAATATGATAGAGAATGTATTGATTGTGGAGAGTGCGACGAATTTTGCGATATTAATCCAAATAAAAAATGTGATAGTTGTGGCGAATGCTTAAAACTTGACAAAAACTATAGCATTATTAAAATTGATAAGATTATTGAAGAATAGGTTATTTTTCAGTAAGATTAAAATCAATTCCGGCTTTTTTCTTAATATCGTCTGAAAGGGCAGCGTAGTGCTTTTTAGTTGTATTAACGTCTTTGTGTCCTAAGACGTCTGCAACGATATAAATATCGCCCGTTTGTCTATACAAATTCGTTCCAAAAGTGCTTCTAAGCTTATGGGGCGTAATTTTTTTTAGGGGGGAAATAACTTTTGCGTATTTTTTTACGAGGTCCTGAACTGTTCTTGTAGAAATACGCTTTTTTTGTAAGGATAGAAAGAGGGCAGATTCATTCTTTGAAATTTCTTTGTCTGCGTCTCTTGAAATCAAATATTCCTCAAGAGCAACACTAACTTGGTCATTATAATATAAAACCGTTCTATTACCACCTTTTCGAGTAACGATAAAACTTCTATTCTTAAAATTAAAGTCTGAAACGTTTAATCCTACTAACTCGCTTATACGAATTCCTGTTCCCAAAAATAACGTGATAATAGCCTTGTCTCTTAATCTAGTTGCTTGATGAAAAGCACGCTGTTTCTTAGTTAAACCATTGCCCGAATCAACCGTATATAGAATATCAGCGACTTCATCAACGTTTTTATTAGATTCTAACCTAATAATTTCCTTTTCGTGAATTTTTGGCATTAAAACTTTAGTAGGGGTGTTTGCCTGAAGCATATTTTTATTAAAAAAATACTTGTAAAAAGCACGTAAAGTAGAGAGTTTTCTAGCTTTTCCAGTTTCCGTGCATCTTTCAAATTTTCCGTTTATTTCATAGTGATTGAGATAACTAAGGAAAAATTCAAAATCATTCGACGTTAGTAAATCCAAGTCGGCTAACTCTATGTTAGATATTTTTTTACCCCTAAAGACTTTCTTTGAGAGAAAATCAAAGAAAATTCTTAAATCATAACCATAATTAAGCCTAGTAAGAGGGGAAGTTCTAGGTTCGACACCAATAAAAAAATCCTCAACGTAATAAGGAAGTTCTTCCACCAAAGCGTTAAGTCTCTGTATGCATTTAATTTCTCTTGATTCAAAATAGCTTTTCTCTCTCATACTTTAATTATACCACAAATAAATAAAATGTAAATATTTTACGCAAAGTTAAAAATAATATTTCTAATTACCACTTAATAAACTTTTGCTTCCTCATTGAAAAGGGAATATTTAAAACATAAAATAATAAAATCAAAAATTTACTGTAATTTTTCCTAAAAAACCATAAAGACACATTATAGTTATAAAAAATTAAATAATATCAAAGTTATCAAGGGAGATATTAACGCTATGAATTAATAGATTTATCCTAACTTTTCTAATTTTTATTCAACAGGGTAACATATTTAACTATGCGCAAAACACGGCTTTTACGCATAGTATTTTGGATAATATTGCCAATTAGAGGAAGTGCTGTAAAATTTATATATTTTAAGTATTTTTTTCGGTTATTCTTGTAATTTAGTTTATTTAATTAAAATTTTCAAAAAATCATGACCATACCTTGTATAACGTTAAACAAATTGTATATATAAAAATTATTTTCTAAATTCTATTTGGAAAGTTATATATTATCATTTAATTCCTAAATTTAAATAATCTAAAATCACTATAATTTTACTAATGTTTTTAATGTTGTTTTTATCACACAAAATTTAAATTTTTAATTATTACTTGACTAATCCATTAGATTTGTATATAATTTTAATATAAATACTAAAATTTAGGAGTTTTTATGGAACAAAATTCAATTAGTAGCGATTTAATCCGTGGTCATATAGATACGATAATCCTTTACACTCTAATTGATGGAGACAAATTCGCCCAACAAATAAGCGACAGTGTCGAACAAAAAAGTGATAATCAATACAAAATTAACCAGGCTACTCTATATAGTTCATTAAAACGTCTTGAAACGCTAAAAAACGTATCGTCTTACATGAATGACGCTGGCGAATTAGGTCGTAGAAAGTTTTTTCGTTTAACACCACAAGGAAAAAAAGTTGTTGAACAAAATTTGTCTAGTTGGAGTTATTCTAAAAGTATTATCGATAAACTAATGGACTCTCAGTTCCAACCTCAAGAAAAAGAAAAGACCGTATACGTATATCTTAACCAAGACAAACAACAAGACGTTCAGCCTAACTTTGAAACTAAAAAAGATGAAATTAAATCATTTATCACTGAACCTCCTAAAGAAAATCATTCTGTTCTTGAACAAACGGCTACACCTGTTTCGCATAGTTTAAATGATGAAAAAAATGAGGTTAATTTCCGTTCTATTCTTAATTCTTTGATTGGCAAGCAAAGAAAAGCTGAGGAATCTAAACCTCAATCAGTTATGGTTGACCATGACGTAAAAGCTGAGGCAAAACAACAAAGTCTTAGTCAAACGATTTTATGTGAAGAATTTAATAAAACTGCATTATCTTCTGGAAAAATTGATTTTAGCGACCTTAAAATTAAGGCTTCCAAAGAAGGATACAAAATTAACGTTTCTTCAAAAGATTCGGCAGTTTCAAAAAATTATTTATTGATTAACAAACTTAACTTCTTCTGCTCAATAATTCTTTTATTGTTATGTGTTGCTGAATTTTTACCAATTTACCTCGCCAATAAGGAAATCGTAGATTTGTCACCTCTTTATTTAATTTGCTTTATAATAATCGTTATGACGTATCCTATATATACACTTATTAGGTATATTCTGCCAGGCAACATTAGTAACGTTAAACTTTCCAGTGATTCAATAATAACCTGCACAATAATCGTATTTAATCTTCTCTTATTAAATATTGCAATTGTTTTTCTCATAAATATGGACCTAACAATAAAAGCTAACCTAATTAAATTCGTATATATTCCTATCTTGTTTATGCTAAATGCAATTGTCTTTGTATCAATAAGATATTGGTTATCTAACGTAAAACATTTTTATAAAATAAAAAATTGAGTCACAACATTAGAAACATATAAAAACCACTCGTTATGAGTGGTTTTTTGTTAAAGATTACGCAAATAATCAATTTCAGCTGGTGTTAACTTTCTGACTTCGCCTCTATCTAAACCAGTTAATGTTAAGTCTCCAATTTTAATTCTTTTGAGAAAATCAACGCAATTACCAACACTTTCAAACATTTTTCTAACTTGTCTATTTTTACCTTCGGTAATTGTAATATGTAACTTTGAATAGTTTTTAGTAGACTCAATAAGACGAATTTTACATTTATTTGTTTTTACACCGTCAATATAAACGCCTGAGCGAAGCTTTGATAAGCTATCTTCAGTAACAGGTTTTTCTGTTCTTACTAGATAGGTCTTTGGCACTTCATTCTTAGGATGAGTTAATTTAAAAGTTAATTCACCATCGTTTGTAAATAATAGCAAGCCCTCTGAATCATAGTCGAGTCTACCTACAGGAAAAAGACGCTCTATATTCTTAGGCAAAAGGTCCATAACTGTTTTTCGACCTTTGTCATCTTTAACTGTGCAAACGTAACCTTTTGGCTTGTTCATAATGTAATAATCATATTTTTTAACGACATTTACTAAACGACCATTAACAACAACGTTATCTCCAGGCTCAACTTCGTCTCCAAGAGAACATATACTACCGTTAATTTTAACAACGCCTTCCTCTATAAGTTTATCTGCGCCCCTCCTAGAGCAAACGCCACTTTCAGCTAAAAATTTATTAATTCTCATAACGTTACCTTAGTTTTTTATATCTACTATATTATATACATTTTGCG
>JAZRSF010000023.1:0-19037 GCA_045651365.1 Christensenellaceae bacterium | reverse complement strand
AGTTGGGAGAGCATCTGCCTTACAAGCAGAGGGTCACAGGTTCGAGCCCTGTAATTCCCACCATTTGCGGGAGTAGCTCAGTGGTAGAGCACTGCCTTGCCAAGGCAGGTGTCGCGAGTCCGAGTCTCGTTTCCCGCTCCATTTAAATATTACCGTTAACTTCTGAAACGAGACGAGGACGAGAAGAGTTCGTGCGGTCGCAGAGGAAGTTAAGCAAAGTAAAAGGGCGTAGTTGCGACCACATGAGAAAACTTTCAGTTTTCGAATATTCTCGTTTCCCGCTCCATTAAACTTAATAAAGTGTTAGGTATCTAACACTATGGCACCATAGCCAAGCGGTAAGGCCAAGGTCTGCAAAACCTTTATGCCCCGGTCCGAATCCGGGTGGTGCCTCCAAACAACGAAGCAACCTTTTAAGGTTGCTTTTTTCGTTGTTTGGAGGTGCCACCCGTTTCAAGGAGTAGGGCTTGGCGTGTAGTTGGTATGTGCGAGTAATTTATAATAATTAGATTAAACGAGCAAAAGGATTATAAAGCCAAATCCGGTTCGGGGTTTTTCGCCGTGAGGCGAACATCCGGGTGGTGCCTCCAAAACGAAAACACTGCATCGAGCAGTGTTTTTTCGTTTTGGAGGCGCAACTTGTTTCAAGGAGTAGGGCTTTTCTTCAGAAAAGAAGAAAATTTCACAAAATTTTCATATTTATTTAAAAAAAGTATTGAAAAGGGTAAAAAACTATGCTATAATCTACGCATGCACGGGTGCATAACCTTATTTATTTATTTTTTGGAGGAAAAAATATGGAATCTAAATTCACAGGTCGTCTTATCGGCTTAATCGGTGTAAGTTTATTAGCAACTCTTATTACTGTATGTACTTTATCTATTGCTACGCCTTGGGCTATTTGTATTATAGTTCGTTGGTATATTAAACACATGAATATTGATGGCAAACAACTTTCTTTTGATGGTAAAGGTGGTCAACTTTTCGGTAACTGGATTAAATGGTGGTTATTAACTGTTATTACTTGTGGTATTTATGGATGGTGGATGCCTATTAGAGTTATGAAATGGCTTACTAAACACATCCACGTAGCTGAACAACAACAAGCTCAAGCTCAAGCTTAATTTATATAACGATTAATTAAAATTATTATTTTAACTCGTGCGGAAGATTAAAGCGACCTTTTTAGGTTGCTTTTTTTGTTGTTTTGAATTATTACCCTTATAGCGATTAGTTTTCTTTTTTACGTTAGTAAAATTTATTATAATTTATATATATCTTGACTAACTTATGCGGACATGTTAAAATTTAATTAATACTTAAATTAAACGTGGTGATAAAATGAATTTTAAAAGAAAGTTACTTGCTATTATAGTTTGCTTATTTATTCTTGTAAGCGCTACCGCTTGCGGTGAGTGTGAACACGATTGGGGCAAGTTAAAGATAGTAACCAAAGCAACTTGTACGGAAGTTGGCGTTAAAGAACGCAAGTGTGAACTTTGCGGTGAAACTAAAACGATTACCACTCCACTTGAGTCGCATAAATGGAAACTTGCTACCTGCACAGCACCTAAAACTTGTAAAGTTTGCGCTTTAACTGTAGGCGAACCAAATGAACATTTATTTGTTAAGGAAACTAAAAAACCTTCAACGCTAAAAAGGGAAGCAACTGTAGAAAACCCTATTGCAGAATACTACAAATCTTGCGTATGCGGTTTGCTTAGCCAAACTGAAACTTTTGAAGTTAAAACTATGGTTGGCAAAAATATTTTAATTTTTGGCGATAGTTATTCTTCTTATGCGGGAACAATTCCTGATGGTTACAGGGTTTATTATAGCGGTATGAATATTTTAAACAGTCCTGACCAAATGTGGTGGAGTTTACTTGTACAAGAAAGGGGAGGTAACGTAGTTAGAAACGACAGTTCAAGCGGTTCTACTATAAATACCGGTGGGTATCACTCGTTTATCGGTAGGCTCAATAAACTTTACAGCGATGGATTTTTTGAAGAAAATCAAATTGATTACGTTTTCGTTTTAGGTGGTACTAACGATAACGGTGGCCACGTTTTAGGCGAAGAAATGTATAGCGGTTGGACTGATGAAGATTTAAGACAGGTTCGCCCTGCAATTTGTTATTTCTTTACACGCCTTCGTGAAATTTTACCAAACGCCGAAATTTACGGACTTGTTAATAGGGATAAAATTGCATACGATATCGAAATGGCTATAAGAAATTCTTGTGTGCATATAAACGGTAAATCGGTTATTTTAGCGGGTATAAATTTAGAAAGCGGTCATCCAACTGACCTTGGTATGATGCAAATTAAAGACAAAGTTTTACAAGTATTTGATAAATAATAAGGAGAATAATTATGAATTTTAAAAGAAAATTACTTGCTATTATAGTAAGTGCATTTATACTTGTTAGCGCTACCGCTTGCGGTGGTGACGGCGCAGGTAACGAGTGCACTCATACTTGGGGTGAGTGGCAAACTAAAACCCAAGCAACTTGCACCGCTGAAGGCGTTAAAGAACGTATATGTACTTTATGTGAAGAAAGTGAAAACGACGTAACTAATAAACTTTCACACGATTGGATAGATGCTACTTGTAAAGCACCTAAAACGTGTAAAAATTGCCAAGCAACCGAAGGTACTCAGTTATCGCACACTTTTGAAAATATAGTTAAGTCACAAGCTTTAAAAAGTGCGGCTACCTGTTCAAGCCCTGCGATTTACTATAAATCTTGTGCGTGTGGTACAATAAGCGATACTGAAACTTTTACAAGGGGTAATACTTTACCACACAATTACAATCAAGAAATAGTAAAAGACGAAGCTATTAAAGTTAAAGCAACTTGTACTACTCCTGCACTTTATTATTTCTCTTGCGAATGCGGTGCATTTGGCGGTGACGATGTTTTTGAATACGGCGATATAGCACACTATTACGATAAAGAAGTAGTAAAAGCAGATGCTTTAAAAACTCAAGGCGAAGGTGATGAACTTTCAGTTTATTACAAATCTTGCGTATGCGGTTTAGTAAGCGAAACTGAAACTTTTGAAGTTAAAACTATGGTAGGCAAAAATATCCTTATTTTTGGCGATAGTTATTCTTCTTACGTTGGTACTATCCCTGATGGTTATAGGGTTTATTATAGCGGTACGAATATTTTAAACAGCCCTGACCAAATGTGGTGGAGTTTACTTGTTCAAGAAAGGGGCGGTACTGTTGTTAGAAACGATAGTTCAAGCGGTTCAACAATCAATAAAGGTGGTTACCATCCGTTTATTAACAGACTTAACAAACTTTACGATGAAGGATTTTTTGAAGAAAATCAAATAGACTACGTATTCGTTTTAGGCGGAACTAACGATAACGGCGGACACGTTTTAGGCGAAGAAATGTATAGCGGTTGGACGGATTCTGATTTAAATAAAGTTCTTCCTGCAATTTGCTATTTCTTCTCACGTATTCGTGAAATCTTACCTAATGCTGAAATTTACGGTATTACAAACCTTCGTATGAAACAAGAACTTATCGATGCAATTGACCACGCAACAGCACACGTTAACGGTCACTTTGTTGGTATTAAAGTTGAACTTGAATCAAGCCACCCAACAGCAGTTGGTATGCAACAAATTAAAGATGAAATTTTAAAAGTATTTGATAAATAAAAATATATAAGGAGAAAACGTATGGCAAAAAGTGTAAATGATATTTTAGCGCTTATAAAAGAAAAAGATATTAAAATGGTTGACTTTAAAATGGTTGATATTAACGGTCAATATCGCCACGTAACGATTCCCGCTGAAAATTTTTCAGAAGAAACAATGAAAAGTGGTATCGGTTTTGACGCGTCAAATTACGGTTACGCCGTAGTTGAAAAGAGTGATATGGTGTTTATTCCTGACCCTGATACTGCCGTTATAGACCCGTTTTGCTCTATTCCTACATTATCAATGACTGGTAATGCTATGATTATTGATAACCCTGAAAACAGGCCGTTACCACAATATCCAAGGAACATTATTAAAGCAGCGGTAAAGGCAATGCAAGATAGTGGCGTTGCCGATACTATGTATATTCTTCCTGAATTTGAATTTTATCTTTTTGATAACGTTAGTTGGAGCGTTAATCCAAATTGCATAGCATCTTCTGTTGATGCGATACAATCTTATTGGAATAGTGATATCGAAGGAAAAGGTGTTATCGTTCCTAAACAAAAAAATTATCATATTGCTAAACCTTTTGACGTTTCATACGAGTGCCGTAGTGAAATGTGCATGCACATGAAAAATGCGGGAATTGATATTAACTATCATCACCCTGAAGTTGCGGCGTCTGGACAATTTGAAATAGAACCACAACTTGGCGAAGTCGTTCATATGGCTGACGCTACTATGATGATTAAATATATCATACATAATACCGCGTTAAAATATGATAAAACTGCAACCTTTATGCCAAAGCCTATTCACGGCGAGGCGGGTAGTGGTATGCACGTTCATATGCTTTTAATGAAGGACGGTAAACCAGTATTTTCCGATGATAACGGATATGCTAACTTATCTGAAACTGCACACTACTTTATGGGTGGTTTATTAAAACATATCGCATCACTTTGTGCTATTACTAACCCTTCTACCAACTCGTTTAAGAGATTAATCCCTGGCTTTGAGGCTCCCGTTACGGTAGGTTATGCAACTTCTAACCGTTCGGCAGTTATTCGTATCCCTGCGTACGCAAAAAGCCCTGATAAACGTCGTTTTGAACTTCGTAATCCTGATGCTACTTGCAATCCATACTTCTGTTATGCCGCAATTTTAATGGCAGGTCTTGACGGTATTAAAAATAAAATCGACCCACATAAAAACGGTTGGGGCCCATACGATTTTAACTTGTTTAATTTACCTGAAGAAGAAAAGGCAAAATTAAAGGGACTTCCAACTTCACTTCCTGAAGCGCTTGACGCTTTAGAAAAAGATAACGACTATTTAACGGCGAGCGGTGTTTTCCCTAAAGAATTAATAGCAAACTTTATTAAAACTAAAAGGGCAGAGTGCTTAGAACTTTCTAAAATCCCACACCCAGCAGAATTTGATAAATACTATAACTTATAATTAAATTAATAAAACTTAAAAAACCTTTCAGCAAAAAACTGAAAGGTTTTTTAATCGTTGCGTTTTGGGTTGTTAGTTAAGCCAAGTAAATAGTCGGTTGAAACTTTATAAAGGTTAGATAGTTTAATTAAAATATCGGTTGGGATATCCCTTTGCCCAAGTTCGTAATTGCTATAAACTTGTTGCGAACAATGAAGTGTAGTTGCAATTTGTTTTTGAGTTAAATCTCTGTCTTCACGCAAATCGCGTATTCGTTGATAGGTCATAATCTCTCCAGTTGTTTTGTGTTAAAAAAATTATAACAAACCGCAATTTGCAGTATTGACAAATACCGCAAATTGCGGTAAAATTATTCTAAATATATTTATAAGGAGGGGGGTAGACTATGGAATGTCCACAAGATAAGCAAGAGCAAATTAGGCAATTAGGTATTATACATGACAATGCTTGGGCAAAATATATGGCAACTAAAGAAATTCTGAAAGAAAAGTCCAAACTGGAAAAGATGGAAGAAGAATTTGAAAAAATAAAAGAAGATACAAACAAGTATTTAACATTTACTTCATCGTACGATAAATTAAAATTAGAATATCAAGCACCTAAATATAGAATGTCTAATTTTATTCGTATAATATTTATAATTATTTATAGTTTGTTTGGTTTGTCACTTTTAGGGATGTCGGGCTATCAAATTGTTGTATATAATATGTCATTAGAAATTGACGTTATAGAAATTGTACTTAAGGTTATTGCTTATGAAATCTTTTTAATTGTACCTGGGCTGTATGCTCTTTTTAAATTTTTTATCCCTCGGTGAGGTAATGTTATGAAGAAAATTTTATATGGAATAGGATGCATTATTTTATTTATTTTAGTAGTGTATTTATTAGTTTTTTTGTTTTGGTTGGTAGTAACTTTCTTTAAAAGTTTTACGGAAAATTGGCTTACCTTAAAAGGCTGGGTTTATTTGCTTGCTTTAATTGTAGGGGCGTTAATACTTGTCTTGCTTAGGGTGCTTATGGAAGATATTGTTACTAAAAAATATAAATGTTTTACTCCTTATCAACTTCAGCAATTGGAAATTGCGAAGGGTAAAATAGAGAAAGAAAAAGCAGCACACGAAAAAAAAGTGCAAGAATTTTTAGAAAAAGAGCGTAAAGAATTAGAAAAGCCTTATGCGTCTGTTTTTAAAAAAATAGAAGAGTTAGAAAAACAAAAGGAGTTGTATCAAGCAGAGATAGATAAAACTACCGTTTTACATCCGTATGATATGAAGTTTGAAAAAAGTGTTTTTTCTGACCCAGATAGCAAATTAGCAGAAAAAGCTTTTAGTTTAAAATATACGATGGAAACCAACCGTGCGGATAACATTAGGGAGGCTTTAATATTATACGATAGGGAACAAGCTGAAATTAAAACGCAAGCATTAATTCGCCATTATGAAGAAAATAAAAAACGTTCTGAAGATAATTTTAAGGAAGAGCAATTACGTTTATTAAAGGAACAAAATAGGCAAATAGAAAAAGCAAGGATAGAACAAGAAGAGAGTAATAAAAAAATTATAAGGCAAAACGAAGAATTGCTTAATAGAACTAAAGATTATTAAAAAAAAGACCGATATCACTATTGCGTGATTATCGGTCTTTTCAATTACTAAATAAGCGGAAGTTCGGTTATTCTTAACTTGCTTGAGCCGTAAGGGTAAAGTTTAATAGTTTTTTCTTTGCTTGTTGGTATACGGCATTTAGGGGTTTTAGCACAAAGATTGTGGTGTCCGTCCTCTAAACCCCAAGGTATAGTTTTAACTTTTGCCTTTATTGTAACGGCTGGATTTGTTGAACTAAACGGTACTTTTGAAATTTTACCCATTTCCACTTCAAAGAAAGGGGAAGATAATGCGTAATTCCAAGTAGATTTAGGTATAAATTCGTAATCGCAGTAAGGGAATTTCCTTTCAACGTTAGCTAAAACGTATTCTATCATACGTTTTTCATACTTGATAGGTACGGAAAATACAAGCGAACCGCATTTAACACATTTTAAATTGTGCGGTCTATCAACAAGGGTAGGTAAAGTTTCGTAAGTAATAGTAATTACCGTTTTTTGATTTTTCTTTATGTCAAAAACAATTTCTTCGGTGTAAGGCGTTGTATTTCCGTTAATAGTTAAATTTTTAGCAAAACTTGGGATATTTACTTTTAATTTGATATCCTTTTTAGTTTTTACAAGGTATTCAAAATTATTGTCAAACGGATAATTAGTTTTTAACGTTATATCAATATCTTTAGTTTTAAGCCTTGACGGAATAGGTATTGCCGAATAAATGGTATTATCGTTATACATAAAGCAAGAAAGTGCAAACTTTGGCCAGCCTTGGTTAAAGTTTGCCGTGCAACAGCCGTAGTTTGGCTCTAAACCGAATAAGTGCGCTTCAATTGAGTTTGTTGTAAATATTGGGTTATGGTGGAATTTTTCTGTAGAAATTTGGTTGGATAATTGGTCGTATTGGTGCGTCCACATATCGTCGCTTAAGGTTGCGGGAAGTGCGTTAAATGCAACGAGTTCTAATCTTTCTTTCCACTTAACGTCACCAGTATAGGCAAGTAATTGTTCGTAAGAGTACATTTGCTCTACAACCGCGCAAAGTTCCGTGCCTTGAATAGGGCTTAAACCTGCTAAACACTCGTCGCCCGTAAAAGTTCCTACTGCCGTGCCGTTGTATTCTTTTAAAATGGTGTAAAGGGTTTCTGCTATATCTTTATAATCTTCGCCAAGAAGTTCAAAAGAAAGGGCCTCGCTTTTTAGCATCATTGCAATATTAACGATATGTCTTGCGTGTTCCCATTGATGAAGTGGAGTTTTCCATTTATCCGCTACCGTTAAATAATCTAAACCTTGTTCTTTAAAGATTTTGGCTAAATCTTTAATCCATTGTTCTTTATATCGCTTGTATAAAAAGTTAAGTGCGATAAAACCTTCAAACCAGCGGGATTTATCCCAATAGAATAATTTTTTTACACCACTACTAAGTAAATCGTAATAGTTTTTCATTGTTTTGTAAACGACTGACGGAATACGCTCGTCTCCCGAACACTCGTAATAAACTACTAAAACTTTAGTTATTAAAAGAATTGCCCAACCGTCGTAAGTTGGGATTTTTTCTTCAGGGCAAGGGCAAATCCAACCGCTTTCGCGTTGATTGTTAACTATTGCGTCAACGTACTTTTTTGCGCGCGCAATCATATCTTGATTGTTAAGCAAGTAGGCAAGGGGAATCGAACCTACGTAAAAAAATTTTAGACTAAAAATCATTAGGAAATTACTGACGATTTTTTTCAACTTGACAATAACTTGACAAAAAAAGAAGGCACAAAAAACAACTTTTTGCACCTTAATTTTTATAATTTTTTTCTTTCATTTTTTTATCAATATTTGAATCCCATTTTTTCCCACATAGGCTAACAACGCAAAAAAATTTACATAAAAATTTTTGTGTTGACTTTACAAAAGCCTTGACAAAATAACTTGACAAATTTACGTCAAAAAAACAAACTCAACGATATAAAATTTCTTAAACTAATTTTTACAGATTATTTTCCCCATTTTTTCCCATATAGGTTACTCATTAAAAAAATTTTTGTTTTATTTTAATACAAAACTTGACAAACAACTTGACAATAAACCGTCTTAAACGATATACTTCTCATCTTCTCTTTTGTTTTTAATTCAACGGCTATCGCCAAAAATGAAATATAGAGAAGTAAAAAATATTTGTAAATCTTTTATTCTATTCTCCACTCCATATTTCCCTTATCTTGATTATAGACCTCAATCAAAAATTTAACGTAATAAAAAGCTTCTCTTGTTTCTTCAAGGCTTTCTTCAAAACTATCTATACTAGATAAAGCCTCGTAAATATCATCTGCCTTTTTCAAATAATGCAATGATGCCTTATAACGTTCAACACATTTTTTATAGTTTATAATTTCCTCCTCCAAACTATTCAGACCATAATATAAATCGTCTAAAGAGCATTCTCCCCACTTGTCACACGGAATAAAATTTCCAAAAGCTTGATAAAATTCTGAGTTGTTACTATACGAACACAGTTTTACACCTTTTTTCTTTATGGTTAAATATGTACTCATTTTTTACCTCTTGCATTATCCACAAAAATAACGTCTAAATTCTTCTATCTTTTTATTGCCTGACTTGTCTATAATTTCTATCCAAAAATAATCTGCCAAACAATGCTCACAAGAACCAATGATTTCTCTTTTCTCATTTCCATATAAATCAACTTTCAACGTTGATTTACACTCAATTTCTAATTCTCTATTACACTGTGGACACTTTATTCCTTCTTCTTCTATTATCACTTCAGATAATTCTTCAAAGCACCCTTTCTCAATAAAGCCACGTCGTAAATATTCGTGCCCACCGTCAACAAAACAACTCTTACAACTACACTCTTTAAAATCGTGGGTAAATTTAGATTCTATAATATCCCCACACTTTCTGCACTTTATTCTATTTCTTATAATTTTCTCTCTCATACTCAATATCCAATTAACTACTATAAGCCCATTATTAATTTGTCACAATTATAACATAGTATTAGTGACAAAAATCGACATATATGAAAACATATTCGTTTTTTGCAAAAATATATAACTGACCAAAAAATTGCAACAGAAAAGAACCGACGGTTAAAAAAACAACTGACGGTTTTAGTATTTACATAATATATATATGTATTATTTTAATCAGATGACTTGTTTATAAAACGACTATCAATAAGAACTTCTTTCAACTTTTTTGCACTTTCAACGATTATCCTGCTTTCATAAGCCGAACACCCATCTAAAAGATTGCAGAGTTCCTTATTACCTATAGAGCGATTATCCTCCAAGCAATCGGAAAGAAGTACATCTGTCGTAACCTTAAAAACATTTGCCAATTTTATAAGAGTTTCTAAACTCATACTCTTAAACCCTTTTTCTAAATACCCAATATAAGCTGGTGATACGTCTATCAAGAAGGCAAGGTCAACTTGTGACATTTGATTTTTCTCCCTTAACTTCTTAACTTTTTTTCCTATGGTTAAAAAATTATACATTTTAGCCACCTCCTAATAAATATTTTACCAATTTTATAAAGAGTTGTTTAAGTTATAAAGAGTTGTTTATGGTAAATATCAAGAGTTGTCTATAAAATATAACTAAAATATATAGAGTTGTAGGTATTTTTCTATGGACGACAAAGAATTTCTTACTGAAATAGGACAAAGATTACGCAAAGCAAGAACATCTAAAAAATTAAGTCAAGAAGACGTGGCTTTCAAAACAGGATTAAGCACTTGTGCTATAAGCAATATTGAACTTGGAAAAAGCAATATATGGATTTCAACCTTTATTAAAATTATAGAAGTCTTAAACGTATCAGCAGATACTATTTTAAGACCTGATGTTCAATCGGTTAATGCAGTTTACCAAAATGAATTTGCCGAATTGTTGAATGGTTGCTCCCCTTCAGAAATTGAAACTGTAACGAAATTAGCAAAAGATGTTATAAACACAATACGAAAAAACAAAGAAAATTATTAAAAAAACAAAATATTTTTTCAAAAACACAACCAGTGGTTAAATTATTAACTGCTGGTTTTTTTATTATTAAAATTTTGCCTATATAATATTTTTATGGATACCTTTGATATTAACAATTTCAAAAAAATAGCAGTTTACGCTTATGAAGAAGACGGTCTTATTCCCAAAGGTGTTGAATTTTGTGAAAATACTTATAGAAAATTATTTGATATGATTTTCCCCAAAATTCAAATAACTGAAATCTTTTTAGATGGACCTTCTCTTAATCAAAACAACTTTCGTTATGAGTGGTATAGGCTCTTGCACAAATGTCAACACAACGAATTTGACTTGGTTTTAATTCCATCATTACAAACTTTATCACAAGACGGAATACAAAGTATGAATTTAACAAAAGAGTTAACAAAACATCCTAACTCACCAAAAGTATATTTTGCTTTAGAAGAAATTGCTTCAACAGTAGAAGACTTTAACTATGTTCTATGTGTAAACAGCATTATAAATGATGCAGTAAACCATAGAAGAAAGCAAAAAAACAAAATGCTACAATACTTAAAATTAACAAAAACTTGGTAAAGATTAAAGGCACAATATGGAAAAAGATAAGCAACTAATTGAAAAAGACGATATAAGTTACGTTTCGGTTTTTAACTCAAAACAAACAACACCTAAGGAAATAAAAATTGCAGAACATAGATTGTGGTTAAAAACAATTAGAAAAGAATACCCAAGCCCTAACAAAAATTTCAAAATAGGCGTATATATTCGTTTTTTCAACCAAACAAAATATAAAGACTATTTAGATAGGCATAAAGATGATTTTATAAAAACTATAGGATTATGCCCTAATTGGACGTTAGTTGACTTTTATATTGATTACGGCGCCACTGCTCCAAATATGGAAAGTTCTCCAGAATGGTGTAGGCTTTTAGAAGATTGTATGAGTGGTAAAGTTGACCTTATAATCACTCAAAAACTTTCTAATGTAACAAGCGACATACAGGAAATAACAATTTTGGCAAACTATTTTGCAATTAAAAACATTGGCATGTATTTTATATCCGAAGATATTTTTACTTTAGCCACATATTATACAAACAACTTAAAGGAAAAACGGTTTTTCCCAACGGAAGATTGGAAACTATTACCACCGGACAATTTAGATAATGATTGATTACGAAAAGAAACGACAAAGAGCCGAACAACGTGAATATACAAGACGGCGTATGCACGTTAATATCGACCCCGAAAATTATGAATATGAACCTGCCGAAGATGAAGTTGATTTTTATGATGTCGGTATTAGCCATAACGTAGCAATTTATGTTCGTGTATCAACCGATGACCCTAGACAAACTACTTCCTTTGAACTCCAAAAAAAGTATTATGACGATTTAGTTGCTAAACACGAAAATTGGAATTTAGTTGAAATTTATGCAGACGAAGGCAAAAGTGGAACACAGTTAAGACACCGTGATAATTTCCTACGTATGATAGATGATGCTAAAGAACATAAATTCGATTTAATTATCACTAAAAGCGTTTCCCGTTTTGCAAGAAATGTTGTAGATTTTCTAACTTATGTTCGTATGCTTGCAAAATTAAAACCTGCTGTTGGCGTATTCTTTGAATCAGAAGCCTTTTTCTCATTAAAAGATGATAACCAAATGGCTTTATCTTTTTTATCAACAATGGCAGAAGAAGAATCACATATTAGAAGTCGTAGTATGGAATCTTCTTTGCGAATGCGTCTTGACAACGGTATTCCCCTAACACCAAAACTTTTAGGATATACCCACGATGAACAAGGTCACCTTATAATAAACCACGAAGAAGCACCTACTGTTAAACTTGCTTTTTATATGTATCTATATGGTTATTCTTCACAACAAATTGCAGATGCTTTAACGGCTCTCGGTAGAAAAACATATTTAGGAAATGTTAAATGGACTGCTAATTCTATAGTTCAAGTTTTAAGAAACGAAAGGCATTGTGGTGACGTATATACTAGAAAAACATACACGCCAGATTATCACGACCATAAGTCAGTAAAAAACTATCACCAAAGACCACACACAACTTATAGAAAACATCACGAAGCAATAGTTAGACGTGATGATTTTATAGCTGTTCAACACATGCTTGATAATGCAAAATATAAAAACAAAACTTATCTACCTGAACTAAGAGTTATAGAAGATGGAATATTAAAAGGTTTTGTAACTATAAATCCTAGATGGGCTGCATTTAAGGAATTTGATTATTTTGAAGCCGCTAAAAGTGCATATAAGTTTGATGAAAAAGGCAGAAAAACAAAAACACCTAAGTCAGAAGAAATTGAAATTGAAGTAAATAAAGGCGATTTTGATTTAAGGGGCTTTGAAATAGCACGTTCAGAATTTTTTAACAATTATAATTACCCTTCTGTTTCGTTTGAGAATAAAAAAATTAAATTTAATAGAGAAATAATCAAACGTTTAGGCTCAAAAAACAATATAGAATTGTTAATAAATCCCGTTGAAAGAAAATTTGCATTAAGAACTACAAAACCGGAAAACAGACAAAGTGTTTGTTGCTCAAAACCAAAAGCTGGAGTTTATCAACCAAGAGATATACCTGCGGCAGCCTTTTTTAATACTCTTTATACAATCTTTGGTTGGAATTTAGAGTATAAATACAAAATTAAAGGCGATATTTATCAAGATGGTAAAGAAACCGTTTACATTTTTGATACTGACAATGCAGAAATATTCTTCAAGTCCTATATGTTACCAACACAAGAATATACGGATAATGAAAGTGCTTCTATTCAACCTTTAACATCATCTGGAAGTAGGATTAGAGCAATACCACAAGAATGGGCTAAAAACTTTGGCGACCAATATTATTTACACGAACAAACTATTGCTGAGCTTAAGAACCAAAAAGAAAGAGAATGGAAACTAAGACTTGAAGGGAAACTCTACGATACGGGCAAAAAAATGAATATTACCCCCTTTGAAGAACTAAAAGCCTATATAGACGAACAATTAAATGGAGTTGAATTTTAAGTATGGAAGAAAAAGATTTTTTGCATAATCCTAATGCACCTGTACTTGACGCTAACGACGAACTTATAGATATGAGCGATGACTTTAATTTTGCTGATTATCAAGTTGTTAGAAGAGAGTTTTTTGCTCATATAAAAGAGCCATCTATAACCTTTAACGATTGCAAAGTTTACGTTAATACTGCTTGCCTAAACAAATTTCCTAAAAGCGATTACATAAAAGTATTAGTAAATAGCGAAAAGAAAACTTTTGCATTAGAGCCGTGTGATGAATTTGAAAAAGACGGCTTTTTGTGGTGTACCTATAAAAATGGTATTAGAAAGCCTAAAACAACTAGTTGCAAAATTTTCTTTGCAAAAATAGTTAATATTATGGGCTGGAATCCTGAGCATCGCTATAAAATGCTTGGCAAACTTGTTCACGCTAACGGAAAATATCTTATTGCTTTTGACCTTACAGCAGTTGAAACGTATCGCAAAATAAATATAGAAGGACAAAAGCCAAAAAAATCACGAACACCTATCTTCCCTGCCGAATGGCAAAATCAATTTGGCTTACCTTATACCGAACACCAACAATCTATGCAGATAAATATTTTTGATGGCTATGCTGTTTATACCATAAAAGACCCTATGCCTAAAAAAGATAGTGTTGGTGAACAACTTTCGTTACCTATGGAGATGAAAAATGACTAATAAACCAAGCGTATCTATAACAATAGATATAAAATATAATCGAATACGTATTCATAAATTTGGATTACATTTAATCAACGACCCAAAACATATTCAACTTTTAGTCAGCACTACTAAAAGAAATATTGTCATAGACCCAAAACCTAAAGATGTTCCTCACCTACAAACTATCAAACTAGAAAACAACAATATTGCACCTGATAATAGCATTTCAATTTATAGTGCTTCACTTTGTCAAACATTATTAGATGCGATAGGTATAACAGACAAAAACTATTCTTATCGTTTTTATGGAAAACATTTAGCAAAAGACAATCTTTTAATTTTCCCTTTTGACTCAGTTAAACGAATAGAAAACTAGGATAATAATTATGGAAATACAAACATTACAAATAGATGAAGAATTTAAGACCCTTATAGCACCATTACAAAGAAAAGAGTTTTTGCAATTAGAAGCAAACATACTAGAAGATGGCTGCTTAAACCCTATTATTACTTGGAGAGGAATTATTATAGACGGACACAACCGATATAATATATGTAAAAAATATAATATGCCTTATAATGTATTAGAAAAAGAATTTGATTCAAGAGATGATGTAATCGCTTGGATATGTAAAAATCAATTAGGTCGTAGAAACATATCTGAGGAAACACGAAAATATTTAATTGGCAAACAATATCACGCAGAAAAACACGCCGATAGAAACCGAAATCCAAATGGTTATAATCAATACATAACTAGAAAAAGAAACGGTCAATTTGAAGAAGTGCCAAAACGTAGCACCTCAAAAAAAATAGGTAGAGAAAACCATATTACCCATACTACTGTCAATAAGTATGCAAATTTTGCAAGCACTGTTGACCGTATTGCAGAAAAAGTTCCCGAAATGGTTCCAAAAATCCTTTCTGGAAACTATAAAATTTCCCATAATAACTTATTAGAACTCGCTGATATGAAACCAAGTGAGATACAAAAAATAAACGAAAAAATGGAAAATTTTAATAAAGGATTTTTACAATATTCTCAATCTAGGAATATATTGCAAAATCCAAATGCTATTCCAGAACCACATAAGCCATCAGTTAAAGATATGCCAGAATTTGACCCCGATGCGAACTATATAAAACTTGCGTTAACAATTCCTTCTTGGGTAAATATTATAATTAAAACACAAAACAATACTGATGTAAAAATTGTTTCTGATAGAACAAAACAAAAGCTACAAACCGTATTAACCGAATTACAAACAATATCAGGTGAACTTCTAAATTCTATTAAGGAGAGTTCAAATGAATAATTACGAATATTTCTTGCCTAAAGTAACCTTTGAAGCAATACCAATAAAAGACTTGGTTTCTAGTCAAGACTATCAAAGAGAAATCTCGGATGCCCACGTTAGAAAAACAGCTGAAAATTTTGATATTTATCAAATAAATCCAGTTAAAGTTAGTCGCAGAGATGGTATAAACTATGTTTTCGATGGACAACACACCATAGAAATTGTTGCTCGTGTATCTGGTTCAAGAGAAACGCCTGTTTGGTGTATGGTTTATGAAGACCTTTTTTATGAACACGAAGCAGATATTTTTGCAAATCAAGGAAAACATACCAAACAATTACAAGCAATAGAAATATTTAATGCAAATATTGAAGCTAATAACGAAACCCAACTAACTATAAAAGCACTAGTTGAATCATATGGTTTAACTATTTCAGGGACTAAAGCACCTGGAAGTATTTGTGCCGTATCAACGTTAGAAAACATTTTTATAAAATATAATTATCACGTTTTAGATAGAACAATTAAACTTATTGCTGGAACGTGGGAAGGCGACCATAATTCCTTTTCTGCCAACATATTAAGGGCAGTTGCAAAACTTATAGTTGTTTATAGAAACGAATTAAATGATGATGTTTTTAAGGAAAGGCTTGGCGACATATCAATTAAACAATTAGTTAGAACTGCAAAAGAACGTCGCCCAGGAACAATGGGCATGGCTGAAGCAATGGTTATAGAATATAACGGCAAAAAGAAAGTTTCTCAATATAAATTATCAATTCAAAAACTATATGAAAAAGAAGACTTTAATAGCGAAGAATTAGCTGAAAACTATATTCCAAACGATGATTTTATAGAAGAATAATAAAAAAGAGGTCAAAACCCAAAATATGGATTCTGACCTCTTTTAATACACAAATTCTATCAAATCGTATTATTCTTTATCAAACAAATCTCTATATTTATCAAAAAAATTAAAATACACTCTTGGATTTTCTAACTGCCACCATTTTTTAACATTAACAGGAACTTCGTCTAAATCATAGATTTTAGCACCATCTATAGCCAACATAAACGGAGAGTGCGTTGCTATAACAAATTGACAACCACTGTATCTTGCCATATCTTTAATCATATCAGCAAGTTCAATTTGAAATTTGGGCGATAAACTATTCTCTGGTTCATCTAATAAAAACAACGTGTCATCCTTTAATTTCTCATAGAAAAACCTTAAAGCCGTTTCTCCATTACTATTCAGCCGAACTTCTTTCCCGTTTTCTTTATAAACATATTGTCTGCCACTCATTTTTCTTGCGATTACTTGGTCTCGTAAATCTTCATAATCTTGCATACCACGCATTTTAACAGTCTTTTTGAAAACTAATTCCTCGTGATGTTTACGAGTTGCCATTACATTAGCAGCAATATCTTTATTATTTACTCTAACATTAAGCATATAATCAAAAACATCATCACTTGTTATAATTCTACTGCCATTAGGAACTCTTAAATAATCGCCTTCGTCATCAAAAGCCATTCTATAATCACATTCTTTTGTGTATTCATCAAATATATTACTACTATTAAACGGTGAAACCCTTTTTAATGCCAATTTTTTTGTAATTAAATTAAGCAAAGTGCTTTTTCCTGAACCATTGCCACCATACAATATAGTTATTTCCTTAAAATCTAAACTTGCTAATTGTTTTTGCACAAATAAATGACAAGGGTAAGGATTATCCGTATAACCAGCATCACTCATATAGCCTTGTATTTTAAGCAATTTATCTTCTGTTACGTGAGATGGCAATTTAAACTGGTCTAAATAAATCATAAACAAACCTCCATATTACACATATTATAACACCATAAATATGACAGATTTAGTCATATTAAAATAAAAATCAATTTTTACGCAATTAGATACTCCATGTTTTCTTTCTAGGTCTTTAGTCTACTACACTACAGCGAGTCAGGCAAGGCGAAATAACTTTTTTAGTCAGTCTTATATAGGCTGGCTTTTTTTAATTTTAAACAAAAAGTGATTTCGTCGCTCCCCTTATCCTTGTCTGGCTCACCAAAATATCAAATACTTGCAACCAATTTCGTAGTGTAGTTAGACTAGCCCGTCGAAAGAAAAAAAATAAAACAAGGAGTAAAAAATTTATGAATAAAAATACTTTCAGTTACAAGCAAGGATTTAAGAAAGGAATTGAGATATATAATCAAAATTCCTCTAAAGGTTACTTCTCAGATGAAGATAATCAAAAAGTAATGAAACGTTGTAAACAATATGCAGATACAGGTTATAAAGATAATCAACCTTTAAGACAAACTCAAATCGAATTTTACTATGGAATGTACGATGGTATTAACTATAAATACAAACAATACGGTACACCACTTACTAATAAGAAAACTAGTAAATTTGAAGAATATGAAAACACTCATTACTATGGCAAAGAAAATCACTACAACGGATTTGGATATTACGACTAATAAGGAGATAAAGAAATGAAACACATAGTTAAAAACCACAAAGAACTTGAAAACAAAATTGGTGAATTAGTTAAAGAAGGTTATAAACAAACTGATGTTACCGAACACGAAATAGTATTTACTAAAGGTTTACACGCTAAAGATACTATATTCCCTACTTTCTGGAATGCTAATAAGGAGATTAAAAATGATTAACGTTATTGAAAATAAAGATTATAGAAACCTACAAAATGATTATTACGATGGCGAAAGCTTCGTGTATTTTGACATTATTCAAGTTGATGCTGAAAACGATAATATTACAGTTATGGTTAGCCATCAAGGAAAACTTGCTATGAGAACTTTTGAACTTATGGTTGACGAAGACAATGACGTATTCTTTGAATATGGTCCTTGCTTTGAAAAAATATATTTAGAACAATTTATTTAAGGAGGTGCTTTTATGCAAAACAACACTATTAGTATTGTAATCGGCTCTTGGGGCTCTTACAATGAATGCAACGAAAGGGCTTTAGGCTCTAAATGGTTAGACTTAAGCGATTATTCCGATTGGGAAGAAATCGAAAAAGAATTAACCAAACAGGGCTTTAAGCTAAACGGTATTGACGAGGAATTATTTATTCAAGACATAGAGAATTTCCCCGGCGATACAAATTGGGATTACGTTAACCCTAAATCGTTCTTTGAACTTCTTAAAGAGTCTGGCATCCTTGACAACGAATATGCTTTCAAAACTATGGAAGCATACATAGATGTTATGGGTGCCGATTCTTTTTTA
>JAZRSF010000022.1:0-4181 GCA_045651365.1 Christensenellaceae bacterium | reverse complement strand
TGTTTGCAAACGGTAGCCATTGTTTTTCTAAAAATCTTTTAACGCTATCGTTTGGTGATGAGTTATGCTCTCCGTGACTTTGTAATATTTTTTTCTTTTCTGGAGAGTATTCAATAGTTATATAAGGCGTATTTGGTTTAGATTTTTCTCTAACAAAGAATATTAGAGATTGTTCTTTAACGAACTTTTGGTCGTAACCCATTCTACCAACGCAATGATGTAATTTTTGACCTTCTCTAGTTAGTTCTGCTGGGCTTTTAGCAATTACTATTATATAGTTGCCTTTTTTATAGTCTTGTAAAGGCATATATTTTTTAGCAATCTTTTCAAATTTCTTGTATAATGCTTTGCGTTCTTTTTCATCTTGTTTTGCCTTTTCAGAAGCGTATTCGTTAATTCTAATATCGTGCCAATGATGAAAGTCTTTAGGGTAACGGTTTTTGTCCAACATCATATCAATGTTTAAGAATTTACAAGCCCTTAAATAGTCTAAATAGTTTCTGCAATTAGTATCTTGCTTTTTAAGGTATAATAAAAACTTGTCTATTTCGCCCTTGAACAATTCTTTTAACGGCTTATTGTCTTTATCTACGTTAAAGTATTTAAGCTCTGTTTCAAGCATTTGTGTTTCGTTTAATGGTCGATTAGTTTTATATGCTTTTAACAATGTTGAAACATAATAATAATGACTTGTAATTTCAGCTCTATGTTGTGAAAGCCACTTTCTAAAACCTTTGTCTTTACGAACTTTTCTAAGTATAGTTTTGCTTCTACAAAAAGAATTTAATCCCATTTTTAGCATATATTCAGCTTCTGGAAATTGCTTGTAGATTTTTAGATATTTGAACAGGTCATAAGTTCTGTATAAGTGATAAGCACTATACTTAAATTCAGGAAATTTATCTATATAGTTTTCATTGACAATAGGGCAGTAGATGTTAAAGTATTTGTCATCTTGTAAATCCCAATTTTTACCTTCCCACCAGTTTTTTACTCTAGTTAGTCCTTGTTCGTGCCAACCGGTTTTGTATCCAGCAATCATATAGCAAACTATATCTTTAAGATAACAGTCTTTAGAGTCTATTCCGTGAACTATTACTTGCTTGCAATACCATTTTTTGTAATAGTTTCTAACAGCAACGGTTACTTTACAAAGTTCGCCATCGTTTTTAGTGAGATAATCATAATACCTTGTAATACCATTTTGAGCAGGGTATTCTTGCTTATCTCTTTTTCTAATAAGTTCAACTATGTATTTTGGTATAGGTTTAATTTTATCTATTCTCATAATTGTATCTCCATATCATTTCCAAAAATTTTAAGTAAGTCGTCAAGTATTGGGTTAGACGTTTTGTCATTAGTTATTTCGCCTGTTTCCATATCAATAGTGCAAGGCTTTTTATCACAAGTATAGACTGTAATATTGTTGTTATCGTATATAACTAACTCTGAAAAATTAGCAATTTTTTTAAAGTATTTTTCTCTTGCGTGATATGGAAAACCGACCATTGAAACACGTTCTTTTAACCCGAAATCTCTACCTGTAAGCGTTAGTTCTAATTCGTTTGAAACCTTGATTGCTCCATCACCAAAGACTTCGTAAAAGTCGCCTAAACGATAAGCAATAATTGAATACGGATATTGTTTTTGTAGTTCTAAATACTTGGTGTAAATAGGATTAGTTGCTATTTCTTCCTTAATTTCTTCTTTTTCAAGTTCTTCAAAAGCATCTTGAATATCTTCTTCACTAGGCTCATCATCTAATGGGTTTGGTTGAGATTTTGTCGCAAGTTGAGCTTTATATGATAAAGTAGGTTTATCTTCTTCGATAACAGGTTTAGGTTCTTCTTTCTTTTCTTCTTTAGGTGTTAGCATATCGAATAACGACATTTGAGGTTCAGGCTTTTTAACGGGTGGAACGTAAGGTGTTGGCGTTGTTGTAATGGTTGGCTTTGTAGTCTTTTTAACAACAGGTTTATATTCAGTTCCATCTTCGTTATAGAGCGTTCCTAAAATGCTATCTTCTTCAAAGTAGTGCATAGCCCAGCCAAAGACAACCTTGTCTTCAACCATTGCACTAGTAGCACCTTTTTCTGCTAGTTTTCTAGCTTCTTCAGTTGCATATTTGAAAAAGCCGTTTAAGTTCTTTTTGCTAATTAAAGATTTGCCGTCTTTTTCAGTTTTAATGCCATTGTTAATTTTTTCTGCAAGCGTTTCACTTGCGTTGTTTTCTAAGTATTCTTTAATAATTTCTTCTTGGCGATTGGTAGCTGTTAAATTCAATGTCATTTTTAATCCTCCTTTATTTTATTTTGTATATGAAAAAAAGCCCTTTCTAACTAGAAAGGAACTTCACGCCATATACCGTCATATATTTCTTTAATTGTTATTGGAATTACACGCCATTTAGGTTTTTTAAGTTTATGATTATCTTCCCTTGCTCTTGGGGGATAACGTTTGTAGTAAGCAACCATATTCATAGCATCTCTATAGTTGTAGGTCATAAAGTGTCGAACATATTTATTACTGCCTTGTTCTTTGTAACAGATTTTATAACCCGATTGAATAGAAAGCGTTTTCACAATAATGACCTCGTTCAAATAATGTTTTTATAGCAAAAGGTAGGGTAGGTAGAGAAGTATAGCAATTTCCACCACCGTGATAATCTTTTTCGTGGCTTGCCGTTCTAACCAGTATGTGTTTATACCATTCGTTTTGCCAAAATCTAACATCGCTTATAGAGAAGTAAACGCATTTATCTTTGCATTTGAAAAAGGCCGAGAATTGATAGTGGTTTTTACCAACGTTAACAAGTTCCCAGCCGTTTTCTTTAGCTATTGATTTTAAGTAGTTAATGTATTTTCGTTGAAAAGTTTTGTAATCTTCACCAGTATAACAACCAGTTGAAAATTCGTAGTTTAAGTATTTTTTCAAATCGTTTAATGTAGCCATATTTAATCTCCTTATTTTATTTCCATTTTTACTAGGCGAATAATTGAGTGAAACAAATAGTAATCATCTGAAGCAAAGTGCCAATATAAGTTTTCTTGTTTTGTTCTATCGCCAGTTTCTTCAAACGTATAGCCTTTTACGATAGTGCCATCAGGATTTATTGCATCTGCAACCCAAGACATACCATCACTTTTTTCGTTGGCTATAATTTCATCATAGCGTTTTAATGCTTTTTCATAATTAGAAAAGAGTTCGGTTTCAACGTTGCAACCATCTTCAACGCTCCAATCGAACTCTACCATGTAAACATATTTTTTCATTGTTTATTCTCCTTTTTGTATTTTATTTAAGTAATTTTAGGGTAATTGTTCATAAAATTTATCTAAGATATCCCACGTTCCTAGGTCTTTAATTTTTTTCCAGTTTTGAGCCATAAAATCAGTTAAAGAACCTAATTGGGTAGCATTACCATCTTTCAAATATGCAATTTTAACTCGATTGATAAATTCAAGTAATTTATCTTCGCCATATTTTTTATCAAATTCGTTGCATATAGCGTAATCAAATATATAAGCGTAATATCCGTCGTTAAATTCATAAGTTTTATTATTGTATTCAACTATAATTTTCATAATAAATTCTCCAAAGTCCAATCTATATATTTTTTAGCACGTTCATATAAATCCCTAACAGCTTTTTTGTAATCGCTAAAATAGTGTCCGTAATAGTAGTTATCTTTTTCAACGCAACACCAAGTAACGTATTCTTTATTGTTGTTTGTAGTTTTAACACCTAGAACGTATTCTTCTGCTGGGAAAGATATTGATGATACAATGTCATATTCTGCATTAGTTCGTTTATCCATTGTAATTCTCCTTTATCTAATTTCAATAATTCCATCGCTGTATTCGTGGAAACCATCGTATTTTAGTTCTTCACCATAACGTTCATAGTCTATATAGTTGTCTATAGAGTCTAATTTGTCGCCATAGCTATCGTGTAAAAATTGATAACCTAAATCATACCAAGTTGCATCGGGGTAGAGATAAATGTCGTCATCCCAATTCAAGCCTTTATCTCGAACTCTATCTAAAAAAGAATCGGCACCCATAACATCTATGTATGCTTCCATAGTTTTGAAAGCATATTCGTTGTCAAGGATGCCAGACTCTTTAAGAAGTTCAAAGAACGATTTAGGGTTAACGTAATCCCAATTTGTATCGCCGGGG
>JAZRSF010000021.1:0-24528 GCA_045651365.1 Christensenellaceae bacterium | reverse complement strand
CGTGGTGGTAAGGTATGGATTGACATATTCCCACACAAGCCAGTAACCAAAAAACCTGCTGATAGCCGTATGGGTAGTGGTAAAGGTTCTGTAGAATACTGGGTAGCAGTAGTAAAACCAGGCAGAGTATTATTTGAAATGTCTGGAATTGCTGAAGATATTGCTAAAGAAGCTATGAGACTCGCTGGTCATAAACTTCCTGTTAAAACCAAGTTTATGAAGAGAGAAACTGTAGCAGAAGAAATAAAAGAAGAAGGCGGTGAAGGTTAATGAAAGCGAAAGAACTTCACGAATTAACGGTAAACGAACTAAATGCAAAACTTAAAGAACTTTCTGAAGAGTTATTTAACCTTCGTTTCCGTCACGCAATTGGACAATTAGAAAATTCTGCATCACTTAAAACTTGCAAAAAAGAAATTGCAAAGGTTAAGACCGTTTTAAGAGAAAAGGAACTTGGTGCTAAGGCGTAGGGAGTGAGATTATGGAAAGAAATTTAAGAAAAGAAAGAGTAGGAATCGTTGTTTCTGACAAGATGGATAAAACTGTTGTTGTTTCTATCGAAGAAAGATTCAAACATCCACTATACAAGAAAACTGTAAAAAAGACTCACAAATTTAAAGCACATGACGAAGGCAATGCTTGTGGCGTAGGCGATAAGGTTTTAATCGTTGAAACCAGAAAATTATCTAAGGATAAGAACTGGAGAGTTGCCGAAATCATTGAAAAGGCTAAGTAAGGAGGCGCACAATGATACAACCACTATCAAGATTAAAAGCTGCTGATAATTCAGGCGCTAAAGAAATAATGTGTATTAGAGTATTAGGTGGTTCTTTTAGAAGAACTGGTAATATTGGTGACGTTATCGTTGCTAGCGTTAAGACTGCTACTCCTGGTGGCGCTGTTAAAAAGGGCGACGTTGTAAAGGCTGTTATCGTTAGGTCAACGAGTGGTGTTAGAAGAAAAGACGGCACCTACGTTAGATTCGACGAAAATGCAGCAGTTATTATCGACAACCAAAAGCAACCAAGAGGAACACGTATTTTTGGACCTATAGCAAGAGAACTTAGAGATAAAGACTACATGCGTATTATCTCCCTTGCTCCAGAAGTATTATAAGGAGATATGACTATGAAGGTTAAAAAGAATGATACCGTTCTTGTTATAACTGGTAAAGACGCAGGCAAAACTGCTAAGGTTTTAGTTGCTCTTCCAAAGGATAACAAGGTAGTTGTAGACGGAATAAACGTTCAAAAGAAACACAAGAAAGCAAGAACTGCACAAGAAGTTAGCTCTATTGTTAATCAATCTGGTGCAATCGATGCTTCAAACGTAATGGTAGTATGCCCAGCTTGCGACAAGGCTGTTAGAGTTGCTTACAAAATTGAAGGCGACAAGAAAGTTAGAATTTGCAAGAAATGTGGTGCTATTCTAGATGCTTCTAAAGAAGCTAAGGAAGTTAAAAAGACTACCAAAAGAAAGACTAAAAAAGAAGTGGCAGAAGTGCCAGCTGAAGCATAACGGAGGTAACGTAAATGGCTAATAGAATTAAAGAGTTATACGATAATACCGTAGTTCCAGCTTTAGTAAAAAAATTCAACTACAAAAACGTTAACCAAGTTCCAAAGTTAGTTAAAATCACTATTAACTCTGGCTTAGGCGACGTTAAAGACAATTCCAAGAGTATTCAACTTGCTCAAGAAGAATTAAAGCAAATTGCTGGTCAAAAACCGGTTCTTACCTTAGCTAAAAAGTCTGTTGCTAACTTTAAGATTAGAGAAGGACAAGGCGTTGGTATGAAGGTTACCTTAAGAGGAACCAGAATGTATGAATTCTTCGACAAGTTTATCTCAATCGCTCTTCCAAGAGTTAGAGACTTTAGAGGTGTTTCTACCAAGTCTTTCGACGGAAGAGGAAACTATGCTATGGGTGTTAAGGAGCAATTAATTTTCCCAGAAATCTCTTACGACCAAGTAGAGAAGATGAGAGGCTTTGATATTTGCTTCACTACCACGGCTAATACCGACGAAGAGGCTAGAGAATTGCTTGCAATGCTCGGTATGCCTTTCGCAACTAAGTAAGGTTAAAAAGGAGATTTAAAAATGGCTAAAAAAGCGATGATAAATAAGCAACAAAGACCTGCTAAGTTTTCTACTAGAGCCTATACTAGATGTAGTATTTGTGGACGTCCACATGCTGTTCTTCGTAAATATGGTATTTGCCGTATTTGTTTCAGAAATTTGGCTTACAAAGGTCAAATCCCTGGCGTTAAAAAGGCTAGTTGGTAAAGGAGGATATTATAATGACAGACGTTATTGCAGATATGCTTACTAGAATAAGAAATGCTCTTATGGCTAAGCACGAAACTGTTGAAATCCCAGCATCTAACACCAAGAAAGCTATTGCTAACATTCTTTTACAAGAAGGTTATATCTCTGGTGTTGAACTTATTGAAGGTGTTCAAGGAACTATTAAAGTTACTCTTAAATATGACGGTAATAACAAGGTTATCACCGGCTTAAAGAGAGTAAGTAAGCCTGGTCTACGTGTATACGTTGGTGCTGATGAAGTTCCACAAGTATTAGGTGGATTAGGTATTGCAATTCTATCTACTTCTAAAGGTATTATGACCGGAAAAGAAGCTAAGAAATTGCATCAAGGTGGCGAAGTTCTCGCCTTTGTTTGGTAGGAGGTAATTAGGTATGTCAAGAATTGGAAATGCTCCTGTTATTATACCTGCAGGTGTTACCGTTGACGCTTCTAACGGCGTTGTTACCGTAAAAGGTCCAAAAGGAACTTTAACCCAAGCATATGATTCAGTTATTTCTTTCGCTATCGAAGGAAATACCGTTGTTCTAAAAAGAGCAAATGACCAAGGTCCAGTTAAAGCAAAGCACGGCTTATATAGAGCGTTACTTGCTAACATGGTTAAAGGCGTTACCGAAGGCTTCAAAAAGAGCCTTATCGTTAACGGTGTAGGTTGGAAAGTTGCTAAACAAGGCAAGAAAGTAGTATTAAACGTAGGCTTCTCTCACCCTGTTGAAGTTGAAGAAATCGACGGAATCACTCTTGATTGTCCAGCAATCACTGAAATCACCGTTTCTGGTATCGATAAGGAAAAGGTTGGTCAATTTGCCGCTATGATTAGAGGCATTAGAGAACCTGAACCATATCACGGATATGGTATTCGTTACAGCGACGAAGTTATCGACAGAAAAGTTGGTAAAGCAGCTGGTGGTAAAGGCTAAGATTTAAAGGGCTTTTAGTGGACGTGCTTATTAGTCGGCACGTCTGCCGAGTGCACCTTTAGGTGCGAAAAGTTATTAAATGGAGAATAAAAATGATTAAGAAAATTAATAAAAACAAAGACAGATTAAAAAGGCATAAGAGAGTTAGAAGAAAAGTTAGTGGAACTGCTACTGCTCCAAGACTTTCGGTTTATAGAACCTTAAACCATATTTATGCTCAACTAATTGACGATACTAAGGGAAATACCTTAGTAACGGCATCTACTCTTGATAAGGAACTTAAGGGAACTTTCGAGGGTATGGATAAGAAAGCAATGGCATTCGCTGTAGGCGAATTACTTGCTAAGAAGGCAAAGTCGAAGAAGATTAAAACTGTGGTTTTTGACCGTGGTGGATATCTTTACACCGGTCGTGTTGCTAGTTTAGCAGACGGCGCTAGAAAGGGTGGACTTGAGTTCTAATAAAGGAGAGAAATATTATGGCAAGAGAAAATAATAGACCATCTAGAAGAGTGGAAGAAAACGACGGATTAGTTAAAAAGCTAATCGCTGTTAATCGTGTTACTAAAACCGTTAAAGGTGGTAGAAACATGAGATTTGCAGCTCTAGTAGTTGTTGGCGACGGTGCTGGCAAAATTGGTTGCGCTATGGGTAAAGCGAAGGAAGTTCCAGAAGCAATTGATAAGGCTACTGCAAGAGCTAAAAAGAATATGTTTGCCGTTTCACTTTTAGGAACTAGTATTCCACACGAAGTGCTTGGTAAATTTGGTAGAGGATTCGTTCTTATGATGCCTGCTGAAGAAGGTACCGGTGTTATCGCTGGTGGTCCTGTTCGTGCAGTTATGGAAGCAGTTGGTATCACCAACATTAGAACTAAATCTCACGGAACTAACAACCCAATCAACTGCGTAAAAGCAGCGATTGAAGGCTTAAAGTCACTAAGAACTGCAGAACAAATCGCTGCAATTCGTGGCAAATCTGTTGAAGAAATTAACGGTTAAGGAGGTAACTTATAATGGCTAAAGCAAAAGTATCACAAATTAAGGTTACTCTCGTAAAAAGCACCATTGCATGCCTTCCAAATCACAAGAAGGTTGTAGAAGCTTTAGGACTTAAGAAGGTAAATTCTTTCAAGATTCACAACGCAACCCCTGCTATTTTAGGTATGATTGACGTTGTTAAATATCTTGTTAAAGTAGAAAACGTTTAAGTCTATACATTAGTTAATTTTTAAGGAGTAATAACAATGAGATTAGGTAATTTAAGTCCAGCAGAAGGTGCAACTACCCCAGCAAAAAGACTTGGCCGTGGTATTGGCTCAGGACTTGGTAAAACAAGTGGTAAGGGTCATAAAGGTCAATGGGCTAGAAGTGGTGGCGGTGTTCGTCCTGGTTTCGAAGGTGGTCAAATGCCTTTAATTAGACGTGTACCAAAGCGTGGATTCAATAATCATTTTACAAAAACGTATAGTATCGTTAACCTTTCAGTTCTTGAAAGTTTTGAGGCTGGTTCAGTTATCGATATGGCAGTTCTTGCTGAAAAAGGACTTATTAAAGTTATTAAAGATTGTGCAGGACTAAAAGTTTTAGGTAACGGTTCATTAACTAAAGCTGTTACCGTTAAAGCTGAAAGATTCTCTGTTTCTGCAAAAGAGGCTATTGAAAAGGCTGGCGGAAAAGCAGAACAAATCTAATTTAAGCTTTAAGGAGGCAAAATGTTTCACACAATAGTAAATGCGTTTAAAATCAAAGAAGTTAGACGCAAAATACTTATAACAATCGCTCTTATATTCGTATATAGACTTGGTTGTCATATCCCTGTTCCAGGCGTTCAAATGTTTGCTGGATTGCAAGATTACACTTTCTTGCAAATCATGAGTGCTATCTCTGGTGGCGCACTTGCATACGGAACGTTCTTTGCTATGGGTATTGGACCTTACATCAACGCATCAATTATCGTTCAATTACTAACAGTAGGTATTCCTGCGCTTGAGAGGCTTTCAAAGCAAGGCGAAGAAGGAAAGAGAAAGATTAACAACATAACGAGAGTTATAACCTTGCTTCTTGCAATTGTTCAAGCAATAGGTATTATCGTTGCATTTAAGGGCGACGGTGTTTCAACCGGTGCTATAGATACCAGATTGATTTTTGGTGCAGAAGGTTTTGCTAAATTTATGAGCTATACTTTCTTAGTTATAGTTTATACTGCCGGCGCATGTCTTACCATGTGGATTGGTGAACGTATTACCGATTACGGCGTAAGCAATGGTATTTCACTATTAATTTTTGCAGGTATTCTTTCTTCAGCTGGAACGTCTATTTTAGCATTAATCAAGGGTTTGTTCGTTGCTGAAACGGCTTCTAAATCTGCTTGGACGTTAATTATTTTCTTTGCAGTTGCAATTTTAATTTTCGCTGCAATCGTAACGGTTAACTCTGCAGAAAGAAAAATTCCGGTTCAATATGCAAAACAAGTTAAGGGAAGAAAAATGTATGGTGGTCAATCTACCCACATTCCTATTAAGGTAAACGCTTCTGGCGTTATGCCTCTTATCTTCTCGTTTGCTATTCTAAGTTTCCCTGACCTTATTATCAATCTTTTAGGAAAGAGTAGTGATAACTGGTGGTCTAGAAATATGGGAACAGGTTCTTGGATATATATGGTAGTTCTATGTGTATTCATTCTATTCTTCTCTTATTTCTACAACCAAATCCAATTCAATCCAGACGATATTAGTAAGAGTATCCAAGGTAACGGTGGCTTTATTCCAGGAACTCGTCCTGGTAAGCCTACAGCAGACTACTTAAAAAGAGTTTCAAATAGAATTACGTTATTTGGAGCAATCTTCCTAGCGTTAGTTGCACTTGTTCCTTCACTAGTATTTAAAGCTATTGATATGAACGGAACATACGGACTTGTTAACGTATTTAGTGCTACGGGACTTCTAATTATCGTTTCGGTTGCGCTAGAGTTTGAACAAGCACTTCAATCACAAATAATGATGAAGAATTACAAAGGTTTTTTGAAATAAAATGAAAATTATATTGCTGGGCGCACCAGGTTGTGGCAAGGGGACTCAAGCAGCTAAATTATGCGAGAAATACAGTGTTCCTCATATTTCAACTGGCGATATCTTTAGAGAAAATATTAAAAATCAAACGTCTTTGGGCATAAAAGTTAAAGCTATGATGGATAGTGGTAATTTATGCCCCGACGACGTAACTTTAGAGCTTGTAAAGGATAGATTATCTCAAGATGACTGTAAAAACGGTTATCTTCTAGATGGTTTTCCAAGAAATATTAATCAAGCAAAACTATTTGAAACTTTTGACGAGCCAACTGCCGTAGTGCTAATAGACGTTGAAATCTCTAGTATAGAGAGAAGAATAACGGGTAGAAGAAGTTGTCAAGGGTGTGGAGGCTCATTCCACGTTGATTTTATTGGCAATGCAAAAATTTGCCCTGCTTGTGGTGGAAAACTTTTTACTAGAAAAGACGACGTTCCAAGCGTTATCAAAGAACGTTTGAGAGTATATGAAAGCAACACCAAACCATTAATTGAATTTTATAAATCGAAAAACTTATTGAAATCAGTTGATGGGGATAGCTCTGTTGATGAGGTTTTTGAAGAAATTGTAAAGGTTTTAAGCTAATGATTTACGTTAAAACTGACGCTGAAATAGAATTGATGCGAGATGCAGGTAGATTAACCAAGGAAACGCTTGATTATCTAGCGAGCAAAATAAAAGTAGGTATGTCTACAAAACAACTAGACGACCTTGCCTACGAGTTTATCACGTCGCATGGTGGCTATCCATCATTTCTAGGTTATGGTGGATATCCTGCATCTATTTGTGCGTCTATCGACGATATGGTAGTTCACGGGATTCCCTCAGCTGACGAGATTATAAAAGACGGACAAATCTTAAGCATAGACGTCGGTGTAATTCTTAATGGCTGGCAAGGAGATGCTGCTAGAACTTTTTGCATAGGCAACGTTAGTGAAGAAAAACGTAAATTGGTTAAGGTTACAGAAGAGTGCTTTTTTAAGGCTATAGAAAACCTTCGCGATGGCTCTCCAATCGGTAATATCGGTTATAACGTTCAAACTCATGCTGAAGCAAATGGATTTTCGGTTGTTCGTGCGCTTACAGGTCACGGAATTGGAAAAGAAATGCACGAAGACCCTTCAGTATTAAATTATGGAAAGAAGGGAACAGGCATTCGTCTTAAAAAAGGTATGGTTATTGCGATAGAGCCAATGATTAATATGGGAACGTATAAAGTTGACTTTATGCCTGATGGTTGGGGTGTAAGAACCAAGGATAGGCTTTGTTCTGCACACTACGAAAACACAGTAGCAATAACCGAAAATGGCGTAGAAATTCTTACGCTGTAAAAAATATTAAAATTTATTAAAAAATATTAAAAAAAGTGTTGAAAATCCTTAACTTTTTTATACAAGATATGTTATAATTAATTAAGTTAGGCTATTTTTGATTTAGTTATCTAAAAACAAAGGAAAATTCGTAATTTTCTTTGAATATCATCAGCAAAACGCTGGTAAAAACTTAAGGAGGATAAAGTTTGTGTCTAAGGAAGACGTAATAGAAACCGAAGGCGTGATAGTTGAAACACTTCCAAACGCAATGTTTAAGGTTAAATTATCAAACGGTCATATTATTACTGCTCATATCTCTGGAAAGCTTCGTCAACATTATATCAAGATAATTATTGGCGATACCGTAAAACTAGAAATGAGTCCATATGATTTAACAAAGGGTAGAATTACCTGGCGTAGCAAAAACTAAAACATAAACCAAATCCCAAAAAGGAGAAATTAAAATGAAAGTTAGACCTTCAGTAAAACCTATGTGCGATAAATGTAAGGTAATTAAGAGAAACGGAAAAGTTATGGTAATTTGTTCTAAAAACAAGAATCATAAACAAAGACAAGGTTAATCCCTTATTGATTGCCCCTAGGGGTAATTTGAAAACAACCGCTTAAGAGTTACATGCCCGTCATTCCAGGGATAAACGCTCGAAAGCATTTATATATAATAAAATTTTAAGGAAAAAATACGGAGGTATTTAATGGCACGTATAGCCGGTGTTGATTTGCCTAATAACAAAAGAGTGGAAATCGGTTTAACCTACATCTACGGTATCGGTCTTCCAACGGCAAAGAAAATTATTAAAGAAACGGGTATTAACCCAGACGTTAGAGTAAAAGACTTGAGCGAAGCAGACGTTGCAAAGCTCAGAGAGTATATTGAACACAACCTTCACGTTGAAGGTGATTTACGTTCTGAAGTAAGCCTTTCAATCAAGAGATTAATTGAAATTGGTTGCTTTAGAGGTGTTCGTCATAGAAAGAGCCTTCCTGTTAGAGGTCAAAGTTCTAAGAGAAATGCGAGAACCAGAAAGGGTCCTCGTCGCACTGTTGCTAAGAAAAAGACGGCAACTAGATAATGGGAGGAGGTAGATTATTATGGCACCAAATAAAGTTGTAAAAAAACGTAAAGACGCCAGAAAAGTTGACAAAGGTCAAGCACATATTCAGGCTTCTTTCAATAATACGTTAGTTACCATTACCGATATGCAAGGAAACACTGTTTCTTGGTCAAGTGCTGGTAGCTTAGGTTTCAAAGGTTCTAGAAAAAGCACTCCTTTTGCAGCTCAAATGGCTGCAGAAGCAGCTGGTAAAGTTGCCAGAGAACAAGGCATGCGTTCTGTAGAAGTTTACGTTAAGGGCCCAGGCGCTGGTAGAGAATCAGCAATTAGAGCTTTAACTAACTGTGATATGGAAGTAACTCTTATTCAAGACGTTTCTCCAATTCCACACAATGGTTGCAGACCACCTAAAAAGCGTAGAGTATAACGGAGGATAATAAAATGGCTAAATATACTGAATCCAAATGTCGTTTATGTAGACGTGAAGGCGCTAAATTATTCCTAAAGGGCGAAAGATGTTTTAAGGGTGTTTGTGCTTTCGAAAAGAGACCAGTTGCTCCAGGCCAACACGGCATGGCTAGAAAAAAGGTTTCTGAATACGGTTTACAACTTCGTGAAAAACAAAAATGTAAGAGAATTTACGGTGTTCTAGAAGGTCAATTCAGAAAGTATTATGAAAAGGCTGATAGAATGAAGGGTATTACTGGTGAAAACATGTTATCTTTACTTGAAAGAAGATTAGATAACGTTATCTTTAGAATGGGTGTTGGTTCTTCAAGAAGCCAAGCTCGTCAACTAGTAACCCATGCACACTTCACCGTTAACGGAAAGAACGTAAATATCGCTTCTTACAACGTAAAAGTTGGCGACGTTATCGCTGTAAAAGAAAGCAAGAAAGACAACAAATATTTTGCTGAAATCAAAACCATGAAAATCGGCGCTATGCCAAAATGGTTAGAATTCAATCCTGAAACTTTAGAAGGCAAAATTTTAGCAAACCCAACTAGAGAGGATATTGATTTCAACATTGCTGAACACATGATTGTCGAATTATATTCTAAATAATAAAAAATTCATCGATTGGTTTTTTGAGGGGACAAATAAAGTTTTCCACGCTTTAATAAGAATTCTCAAAAAACCAGCAAATCGAAAACTATTTTTAAAGGAGGTAAATTTCTCATGATGGAAATTGAAATGCCAAAAATAGCAGTGGAAGAAAACGAAGATAGAAGTTATGCAAAGGTTGTTGTTGAGCCTTTAGAAAAGGGCTTCGGATTGACTCTTGGTAATGCTTTAAGAAGAATTTTATTATCAGCTTTACCAGGTGCTGCAATTCAAAACGTTAAGTTTGCAGAAGAATTAGGAATTAAGCACGAATTTTCAGCAGTTCCTCTTGTAAAAGAAGACGTTACTGAAATAATTCTTAACCTAAAGAACGTAGCAATCAAATCTTCAAGCACCGAAAAGGATTACCAAAAGAACGTTCGCCTTTACAAAGAAGGTCCTGCAGTAGTTAAGGCAGGAGATATCGAATGTAGCGCCGACCTTGAAATTCTTAATCCAGATTTATATATCTGCACGATTGATGAAGGTGGCAAAATGGACGTTGAACTTACCATTGGTAAGGGTCGTGGTTATAAGAGTGCTGACGAAAATAAAACCGATATCATCAACAATATTGCAATCGATAGCATTTATACACCTGTTAAAAAGGTTAGTTACAACGTAACTGCTACTCGTGTAGGTCAAAGCGTTGACTTTGACAAGCTTGTTTTAGAAGTGTGGACAAACGGTGCTTTCTCTGGTAGAGATATCGTTAGTTTAGCAGCAAAGATTATGGAGGAACACATTAAAATGTTCGTTTCATTATCTGAAGTTGGTAACATTGGTATCCTTGTTCCACCTGCAGAAGACATCAAGTTAAAGATTCTTGAAATGACTATTGAAGAATTAGACTTATCAGTTCGTTCTTATAACTGCTTAAAGAGAGCAAGTATTCACACTGTAGAAGACTTAACCAAAAAGACAGAAGACGACATGCTTAAAGTCCGCAATTTAGGAAAGAAATCTTTAGACGAAGTTATTTTCAAACTAGAGAGTTACGGTCTTAAATTGAAGGAGAAGGAGGATTAAACCAATGGCTAGAAAATTAGGAGTTAACGCTACTCAAAGATTAGCGCTTATAAAAAACCAAGCATCTGCATTACTTTGGAATGGTAAAATCACCACTACCGAAGCTAGAGCAAAGGAAGTAGCAGCATACGTTGCAAAAATCATCACTCTTGCAGTTAATACTTATACCGATACCATTGAAACAGAAGTTACTGTTGCTGATGCAAAGGGTAAGGAAACTACCAAAACTTTAATTAAAGATGGAACTAAAAAGCTAAACGCTAGAAGAAAGATTATGACTCTAGTAAATAATCTTCAAGAAGTTAAGGGCTTTAAGGAAAGTAAGCCTGACTTCAAAAAGAGAACTCAAGCAATCAAGTATCCACTTATTGAAAAAATCTTTGACGAATACGCACCAAAATATGCTGCTCGTAAGGAAGAAAATGGTCAAGGTGGTGGCTACACTAGAATTTATAAGCTAGGACCTCGTAAGGGCGACGCTGCTGAAGTAGCAATAATCGAACTTGTTGACTAATTAAAACAAAATCCACTATACTATTAGTGGATTTTTTATTTTAAAAACGAATAGGGCTTGTTTTTGCTTAATAATATATTAATATGTTGTTAAGTGATTTATCGCCAAACGTAAAGGCAAAAATTGTTAAAATCAACCTTCGTGATAAACCCAAAGTTAGATTTTTCAATATTGGGGTTAGAGAAGGATGTAACATTATTGTTATAAGAATTTCTCCCTTTAAGGACCTCGTTCAATTAAAGGTAGACGATACCTTTCTTGCAATAAGGTTAATTGATGCAAAACGTATTGAGGTAGCGTTATATGAGTGAGAACATTTGTCTTATCGGTAATCCTAATTGTGGAAAAACTTCTCTTTTTAATGCTTTGACAGGCTCTTTCCAAAAGACTGGCAATTGGAGTGGCGTGACGGTTGAAAGGAAGGTAGGTAACTACAAGAAAGACAAAAATATTACAATAGTTGATTTGCCAGGAATTTACAGCTTAATTCCCGTATCCAACGACGAGAAAGAGGTTGTAAAAATACTTGAGAAGAGTAAGCCCACAAGGATAATAAACGTCGTTGACGGAACTAATCTTGAGAGGGGGTTGTTTTTAACAAGTGAACTATTAAATCTTGGTATTCCAATGATGGTTGCAGTAAATTTTTGCGACCAAATAAGCCAAAAGAAACGGAACCTTGTGATTGATAAATTGAAGGCGATGTTTGGTGTAGAATTTATCTTTATATCTGCTAAAAAAGGCGAGAATATAGAGCAACTAATGAGTAAAATCTTGTTGACAAATAAGCCAAGTAACCTATCAACTTCTTTAAGTAATAATAAGGAAGAATTAGCAAAATTAATTAAAATTGCCCTAAAAGATTACGTCGATTTTAGCCAAAGTAAGGGCGTGCTTTTAACAGATAAAATTGACAAAATTTTACTACATAGATTCTTTGGAATACCCATATTATTTTGCATTATTTTTTTAATTTACTTCTTTTCTTTTAGGGTTGGTGGACGCTTGAGTAATAGTCTATCGACGTTTTTTAAAGTTTTTGGAAACACGACGAAGTATGCTATGAAAAATGCGGGAATTCCCTATTGGTTTATAAGTTTATTTACAAGCGCAGTATTCACAGGTGTAGGCTCTGTGTTAGCGTTCACACCTCAAATTTTACTTTTGTTTCTGTTTATGACTATTTTAGAAGAAAGTGGTTATGCAATGCGAATAACCTTTCTATTAAATAAACTATTTTGTGGCTTTGGACTTGGGGGAAAATCGTGTTTGCCAATAATACTTTCGTGTGGTTGTTCTGTAACAGGCATAATGGCAACAAGAACTCTAGAAAATGAAAGCGAAAGGAAGTCTACAATTTTTCTAGCCTCATTTATGCCTTGTGGGGCAAAGACAGCTGTGTTTGGTTGGTTTTCTTACGTTTTTTTTGATAGTAACGCATTAATCGCAACTTCAATGTATTTCGTCGGTTTTATATCAATTATTTTATTTGGTAAAATCTTAAAGAGGCTAAATCTTTTTAATGGTAAGGAGGGTGGTTTTATTATTGAAATGCCAATATATAGATTTCCTTCTTTACGTGAAATTTTTAGGGCATTGTGGGAAAAGACCAAAGACTTTGTTTATAAATCTGGCACAGTAATTTTTGCAGTATCAATATTCGTATGGTTTTTTTCTAATTTTGGTCTAAAAGGTTATACCTTAAATATTGAAGAAAGTTTTCTATTCTTATTAGGAAATTTCCTTAAAATAATTTTTAAGCCGTTAGGTTTTGGCAATTGGCAAGCGACGATATCGCTACTTACTGGGATGTTTGCAAAGGAAGCAGTAGTTGAAAGCTTTGAGTTATTAAATACTGATTTTAGGTTGCTTTTTGATAATAACTACTCGGTCTATGCTTTTATGTGTTTTTTATTAGTTTCTCCACCTTGTTTTGCTAGTTTACATACGGCATACGGAGAGCTTAAGAATAAAAAAGATTTTGCAATAATGTTATGTTTTCAATTTGGTGCAGGTTATCTTTTAGCCTTATTTGTTGTTTTAATAGGAAAATTAATAACTTTTAAACCTTACTTGATTTTTTGTATCATCTTTGCTATAATACTTGTAGCGTTATCCATAAAGATAGTATTTAAGGGCTTTAAGTGTGGAAATTGCAAAAAATGTATAAAAAACGTTGGTGAAAAATGTCTAAAGAAATGAATACCTTATACGATTACATGCGAAGAGCCGAAAACATTGAAGAAGACGCTATGTATCCCGAAGAATGGCTAGATGATGAAACTCTGTCTGACAAGGAAAAATATTTTGATTTTTACGACGATATTAAAACCACGCCAAAAGACGATTGGTAAAATTAAGAAAGGATAACCTAAGTTATCCTTTTTTAATTGTCTTCAATCTCTGTAACGGATATGTTCTCCTGCTGTTTTAGTGGGGGAACGTTTCTATATCTAATTGACGCAATAATTATTGAGGACATGACGAATATTTCATTTAAAACGCCTGCTAGCGAGAAAAATACTAGGTTATAGATAAACCATAACAAACTAGAAGGGAAGTTTAAGGCTCGAATTATCTTTGGTTCTTTTATGCCGTATGCTACGGTGGTTAGCATTTTAGCCATAATAGACATAGCGCTAAAGAGAATTGCTAAAAAGACTGCTACTGAAAAATTACTAGAGAATTTATACATTTCCTCAACTGTTGAGTCAAACGTCAGGGTAATCGTTGCGATTCCTGCAGTAACCGTTATAATACTTGCAAGAATTATTACTGGCAGTGTTTTTTGATTATGCCTAATCTTGTATCTTAGAATGATATTTCTTATGATTCCAATAACCCCCATAACCATACCAACGTATGCGTTTAGAAAGATATATTGAATTAAGAAGGGTATTTCTGCAAGTGTCTTAAAAAGCACTATATTCTTGTGTGTGTTAAATTGAACGGCTATTATAGCTATGGCAATTCCCAGAAATCCAAGCGCTTGAACGAATAAGTCAAACCACATTATAAACCTTATTAAACTAAATGTATATATTTTATGAAAATATTATAACATTGACGTAAAAAAATACAAAGCATATTGCTAAAATTTACAAATAATGCTTAACATTTCACTAATTTATGATATAATATATCTAAATTAAGTAAATTTTCTAAACGACGGTGGTGGATATGAAATATACAATGGGTATAGATATTGGAACAACTTCTCTTAAGGGCTGTGTTTTTGACGAAAACGGCGTAGAAGTTGCATGTTCTCAAAAAGCATATACCTTAATAACTAAAGATAACTACGTTGAGTTTCCTGCAGAAGAGTATTTTAATCTTTTCAAGGGTGCTTATGATGAACTTTCTTCTAAATACGACTTTGAAAGTTTTGCGATTGATACCCAAGGTGAAACCATAATATTTCTAGATAAGGAAGGCAAACCTTTGATGAACGCTATCGTTTGGCTAGATAATAGAGCAGGCGAGCAAGCTAAAAAGATTGAAGACAAGTTTGGCTTAAAAAAGATTTATGAAACGACGGGTCAAACGGAATCTCCAGCAGGTTATCCGGCACCAAAAATTATGTGGCTTAAGGAAAATAAGCCCGAGTTATTTGCAAAACTTGATAAAATCGTTCTTTTAGAAGACTATTTGCTATACAGAATAACGGGTAAATTCGTTTGTGAGCGTTCTTTGTATTCCTCTACACTTTATCTTGATATAAATGCTGGCGAATATTGGAAGGAAATGCTTGATTTCATTGGAATTGACGAGAGCAAACTTCCTAAGCTTTATGAGAGTGGCGAATGCGTAGGTGAATATCGTGGAGCGAAGGTTGTTACTGGAGCGCTAGACCAAGTTGCTGGCTTTATCGGTGCAGGAATAGTTAAAGAAGGTATGGTTAGTGAAATGACGGGAACGGCCCTCGCTGTTTGTGCGTTGTCAAAAACTATTCCACCATACTTTGAAGGTATAAAAGTTCCTGCCCATTACGTAACTAAAGGAAATTATTGCTTGCTAATGTGGGCGCCAACTGCCGGTATGGTAATGGAATGGTATAAAAAGAATTTCTTCTTTGATTGCGATTACGATAAAATTAACGAACTTTGCGCTAAAGTGCCGCTAGGCTCTGATGGACTTGTTCTTTCGCCTAATATGTGTGGTAGTGTTATGCCTGTTAACGACCCGGAGATTAAAGGCTCGTTCTATGGTTTTGAATTAAAGCATGGTAGAGAACACTTCGCAAGGGCTATCATGGAAGGTGTTGCTTGTCTATTAAGGCAATATCTAGAGCATATTGGCGTAAAAGTCGAGAGCGTTATTTCTATTGGTGGTGGAGCAAAAAGTCCATTGTGGTGTCAAATTAAGGCTGATATAACAAGAAAAAAGATTATAACCCTAAAGAATAAAGAAATAGGTTGTCTAGGAACGGCGATTTTAGCCGGTGTTGGTTGTGGTAGGTATAAAAATATTGAGAACGCCGTTGATAAGCTTGTTAAACCTAAAGACATTATCCTTCCAAACGATAATATTGAACAAGCAAACAACGTTTATGAAAGGTTCGTTGCTTTTGACGAATTATTACATAATAGAAATAAAATTATTTAAACAGATTTAGGAGTGAGCATTATGGAATTTGCAATTTTAGGCTTTGGCAGTCGTGGACAAATGTTTGGTAGATTAATTAAAAATTCCGAACATAAATTAGTAGCAGTAGCAGACGTCGTTGATAAAATGCTCGATAAAGCCAACACTGATTTTGGTGTTGATAAAGAAATGTGTTTTAAGGACGTAAACGATTTCTTTGCTAAGGGTAAGATATGTGATGCTATCTTTATATGCACTCAAGATGCTCAACATTATGAAATGACAATGAAGGCTCTTGAATTAGGTTACGATATTTGCCTTGAAAAACCTGCGGCAATAAATATTGAACAATGCATTGCTATTCGAGACGAGGCTAACAGACTTGGTAGAAAAGTTATGTTAACCCACGTTTTGCGTTATTCTCCTTTTTATCAATGCATCAAGGAAACCATTAAGTCTGGCGTGTTGGGAAAAATTATAAACCTTAATCAAAACGAATACATAGCCTATTGGCATTTTGCACTTTCATTCGTTAGAGGACCATGGCGTAACATGGCAGAAAGCACGCCTACTATTATAGCAAAGTGTTGTCATGACTTAGACATTATTTTATGGCTTATGGACAAGGAATGCGTTTCGGTTTCTTCTACGGGTAGATTAAATTATTTTAATCCGGAAAACGCCCCAGAGGGTAGTGCAAGGCATTGTAAAGATTGTTCTAAAGAAGTAAAAGAAAAGTGCTTGTATAACGCTTATAATATTTATCCACAAAGAATGAAACACCCTGTTTTAGGTGGTGTTGCTAAATATAACGGAGAAGATATTTACGACGTTCTAGATGGCAAAAAAGAAGAGATTTCAAAATGTATATTCCATTGTAGTAATACTGCAATTGATAACCAAAGCGTTCAAATGCAATTCGCTGACGGAACGCTTGCCAACCTTACTATGACGGCTTTTTCAGAAGAATGTCATAGAACTATCGTCGTAAGTGGAACAAAGGGCGAAATGTGGGGCGTTATGGAAGATGGAAAACTTCATCTAAATATTTTTGGTCAAGACGAAGTAATTATTGACGCATCAAAACGTTTTAACAAGAGTGGCGTCGCTACTAGTGGTGGACACGGTGGTGGAGACTTCTATTTGTTTAGAGACTTTATCGACTACGTTAAAGACGGACAAACTCAAAGCAATACTAGAACTACCATTAATCAATCTATAGATAGCCATTTAGTAGGATTTTTAGCCGAAGAAAGCCGTCAAAAGAACGGCGAAAGAATATTTATTAAGAAATAATTCTTAGTAAATTAACTGGGAACTTTCTCTTAAAATACATTAAAAAAGAACACAAAAATATTTTTGTGTTCATTTTTAATATGACAAAGAATGTCAATTTTAAAATGATAAAATATATAATAAAATTTTAAATAAGAGAGGAAGCGATATGAAATTATAAATGAGGTTGATTAAATTTCAGGAGAAAGACATGGAAAGTTTTGAATTGTTGTGTAGAGCAAAAATCTATATGGATAAATTTGCCAATGGAGTAAACCCCTAGATGACACCCCATTCTACACGAAAAATTATAATCAACGACATTTAAATATCATTAAAAGCATAGCAAAAAAGTGTCTATCTAATAAAAAAGCTACCTATAATAATGTAAAGAAACAGAGTTTATATTGAATAGATATGAACTCTGTTATTCTATTTCAATATATCCAAAGATATTGAGTTGTTTGTTAAGCTATGGTATAATTATTCAAAGATAAATGTTAAATATTTTTACAAATATGACAAAAACTGTCAGTTTATACATGTTATAATTATTTTACTTATTAAATTTTAAATTAACTAGATTAATTTTATAGAAAAATAAAAAGCTCTCCGATAAGGAGAGCAACGTCGCCAAATGCGAACAAGTGGTTAGAATAAATCTTTATTTGAACTCGTCTTGTTATTCTATATAAATTATAACAAGTAAAAATACAAAAGTCAACCTTTTAGGAGAAACAAAATGAAAAAATTTTATTTAGGCATGGATATTGGCACCGAATCGGTAGGAATGGCCTGCACGGACGAAAATTATGATTTACTTCGTGCGAAGGGAAAAGATTTATGGGCAGTGCGTTTATTTGATGAAGCGAGGGACGCAAAAGAACGTCGAACAAAAAGAACGGCACGGAGAAGACTTCAACGTCGTAGACAGCGTATTGAATGGTTGCAAGACGTCTTTGCTCCTTTCATGAAAGATGATTTGTTTTTTCTACGCCTAAACAATAGTGGCTTTTATAAAGAAGATAAAGATGAAAGATTAGGTTCAAAATTCTCGTTGTTTAATGATGGTGGTTATACGGATAAGGAATTCTATCAAGAATATCCAACTATTTTTCATCTTCGTAAAAAATTGCTTAATAAGACGGATGAAAAGATGGATTTACGACATTACTATCTTGCCTTGCACCACATTGTTAAATATCGTGGACATTTCCTATTTGAAGGGGAAAATACCGTTGACGTTCGTAATATTAAGAAATTGTTTAAGAATTACAACGACTTAATTAGCGAATATGGGTTAGAGCCTGACTTATGTTTATCCGAAGATAAGGCAGAAGCTTTTAAGGCTTTGGCACTTTCTAAAAAAGGGAAAAACGACAAAAAGAAAGAAGGAATTCTTTTGTTCGACGCAACCAGTGTAGAGAAAAAAGAATTGGTTTCTCTTTTGTTAGGCTCAACTGTTTCGCCTAAAAAGATTTTCGGAGAGGAATATCAAGAAAAGTATAAAGATGAGAAAAACTTTTCTTTTGATGGTCTTACGGACGAAACATTTGAAGCTATGCAAGAAAATTACGGGGAAGAACACTTTGCGTTGTTGCAAGCAGCTCGTTCCATTTATAACTTTATCCTGTTCGAGAAGGTATTAGAAGGAAGTTCATGCATTTCTGATGCTATGGTCACTCTGTATGATAAACATAAAGAAGACTTAGCGTTATTGAAAGACTTTGTAAAAACAAATTATCCAAAAGATGTATACTATAAAATTTTCCGTAGTCGAAAAGAAAAGGCAAACTACGTTAACTATATAGGTTATAATCAGTCTAAAGGTAGGAAGTTATCCGTTTCAAAATGTAAAGCTGAAGATTTTTACAGTTTCCTTTCAAAGACCTTAAAGGCTGAACCTATTGCTGATAAGGAATCTTCGGATAAAATTATCAAAGAAATCAACGAGAAAACCTTCTTGCCGAAAATTTTGCACGCTGATAACGGCCTATTTCCACATCAAATTAATGGAATGGAGTTAGATATAATTTTAGAAAATCTTTGCAAACAATATCCTGAGTTTCTTCAAATATGGGATGATGGTTATTCGCCTAAACAAAAGATTGAAAAGATTTTCAAATTTAAAATTCCTTACTACGTTGGACCGTTAAATACAACAAGTGATAATGCGTGGATGAAACGCAACGAAGGTCGAACGGGAAAAATTACGCCTTGGAATTTTGACTCTATCGTTGATAAGGCAGGAAGTAACGAGGAATTTATTCGTCGTATGACTAATAAATGCACTTATTTGCGAGGTAAAGACGTATTGCCTAAGGGTTCTATGTATTATCAGGCTTTTGACGTTCTTAATCAAATCAATAAATTGACGATAGAAGGCGCACCTATATCACTTTCATTAAAACAAGAGATTTTTCAAAACGTATATCTTTGCAATAAAAAAGTTACGGCAAAACAAATAAGGGAATACCTAGTAAAACAAGGTTATTGCACGCAAGAAGAAGGCAAGAATGTTTTAGGTGGATTTGATAATCTTGCAGATTTAAAGGCAAGCATGAGTTCCTACGTTGGTTTTAAGGCAAGGTTTGGTGATTTGGTAGACAATAATCCTGAAATTTTTGAGAATATAATTCTTTGGCATACGCTAAATACCGATAAAACGCTTGTTGAAGAACTTATCTTAAGAGAATATGGAGAAATTCCCCAAATTAAACAAAATATTAAGTGGTTAAAAGGTTTGACTTCTTTTAAGGATTTTGGAAGGCTATCAAAGGAATTATTGTGTGATATTATAGGTGGTGTAGATGCTGTAACTGGTGAAATTTATACTATCATAAATCGTTTATATCATACTAACTACAATTTTAACCAATTATTATTTGCAGATGAGTATACTTTTGAAAAAACAATAGAAGAGAATAACGGTGGAATGAATAAGGAGGATATAACATACGACGACGTGAAAGAGTTATACGTATCTCCTATGGTTCGCCGTGGTATTTGGCAAGCATTGCAGATGACCGAAGAATACGTTAATGCAGTAGGTAGAGCGCCAGATAAAATTTTTATCGAAGTTACCCGTCAAGATGGCGAAAAGGGTGATAAAGGACGCAAGTTATCACGCAAGACAAAACTCTTGGAACTCTACAAAGAGATTGACTCGGATTGTCGTGGTATAGAAGAATTGACGAAGGAATTAACCCATCAAGATATGACCGATTCTCGCTTACGTTCTGAACGCTTGTATTTATATTTCCTACAATTAGGGAAATGTGCGTATACGGGTAATCGTATTAATTTGGAAGAATTAATGGGTAATCGATATGACGTCGACCACATTATTCCACAGTCTATGACAAAGGATGATAGTATCGATAACAAGGTGTTAGTAGAGCGTCAAAAGAACGCAGAAAAATCAAATCAATATCCTTTATCCGTGGGCTTTACTACTCAACAAGACTTTTGGAAATTGTTGAAAATCAAAGGGTTAATGAGCGAGTCTAAATATAATCGCTTAATGAGGGTAAAACCTTTAACGGATGAAGATTTTAAGGATTTTATTAATCGTCAACTTGTCGTTACCAATCAAACCGTAAAGGCAGTTTCAGAACTTTTGAAACAAAAATATGAACATTTGGGAACGAAAATCGTTTATAGTAAAGCAAAGAACGTTGATGATTTTAAACAACGTCATGGCATTGTTAAATGCCGTGAAACTAATGATTTACACCACGCTCGTGATGCATATTTGAATATTGTAGTTGGCAATATTTACGATACGAAATTTACTTCTAAATATGCTTATAGGTATACCGATAAAGAGGGAACCTCTCGTGAATACAATTTTGATTATCTATATCGTTGGAAAATTGAAGGTGCGTGGAATGGCGCTAGTGATATAGATAGAGTAAAGAAAATCACAGCAAAAACAAGCATGTGTGTTACGAGATATTCGTATACTAACCAAGGTGCTTTTTATGACGAAACGATTTATGATAAAAAAGACGACACTATAACTTCGCCTCGCAAAATGTCCACCCCATACGTTCAAACGGAAAAATACGGTGGATTCAAATCCTTAAAGACCTCATACTTTACAATAGTGAAAAGTAAGGATAAAAAGGGTAGTTTTATAAAAACTATTGAGGCCATTCCCGTTCTTATAGATTATCAAGCAAGAAATGATACTAGTGCAGTTATAAAATATTTACAAGGAAAAGGGTTAATTGAGCCTGAATTTATCATTCGAAAATTAAAGGTAAAATCTTTGGTTTCTATTGATGGATATAAGGCTTGGATTGCTGGGGTAGCATCGGGAAATAGAATTATTATTCATAATGCGCAGCAATGGTTTACAAATGTAGAAATAGACAATTATATTAAACAACTTGTAAAATATGTTGAGAAAGATAAGGACGGTAAACTTTCGTCATTGGAAAAAGAATGTGATAGCCTAGCTTTGACACAAAACAGACAAAAGGTTTCTTTATATGCGACAAAAGAAGAAAACTTGAATATATATAATGCCATTATTTCAAAATTGAATAAAAAGATTTATCAAGGATTGTCGAGCGTAAGGGCATTCTCAAAAAAACTTCAAGAAAAAACATCTTTGTTTAAGACGCTAAACACCTTTGAACAAATAAAAGTTTTGTTGCAAATTGTTAGATTTATGAAATGCAATGCGGAAAAATCAGATTTGACCTTGTTGAATGATGGGGCAAATTGTGGAAGCCTTTTAATAGGTAAGAATATTACCAACATCGATTTCTGTATCATTCATCAATCTCCTTGTGGATTAGTTGAACGCATTCAAAAAGTGTAATGGGCTTTCGAACTGTAATAATTAAAAATAGGGCGAAATTAGAAGTTCGCTTAAATAGTTTAATTGTTCGCGGGGAGCAGGAAAAGAAAGTTTTTTTGGACGAGATTAATACGTTAATTGTTCAAAGTACGGCAGTTTCTTTAACTGCTTCCTTACTGTGCGAATTGATAAAAAGAAATATCAAAGTAATTTTTTGTGATGAAAAACATAATCCACAGTCGGAGCTCCTTCCTTATTATAGTGCGCACAATACTTCTAAGCGATACAAAGAGCAGATTGCCTGGAGTAGCGAGACAAAAGCCAAGGTTTGGCGTGAGATTATAAAAAAGAAGATTGAAGGTCAAGCACAACATTTGTTCGACCTTGACTTTTTTGAGCAAGCTAATTTATTGTATTCATATCTGCATGAGGTGCAAGATAACGATATTAGCAATCGTGAAGGGCATGCAGCGAAAGTATATTTTAATTGTTTGCTTGGTCTAGGCAATAGCAGAAAGTCTGGGGGATTCTTAAACGGGTGCTTAAACTATGGATATGCCGTTTTGTTATCTGCTTTCAATCGTGAAATTACAGCTAGTGGACATTTAACGCAGTTGGGGATATGGCACGACAATGAGTTTAACGAATTTAATCTTGCTTGTGATTTGATGGAGCCTTTTCGTGTAGTTGTTGATAAGACGGCAATGTGTATAAAAGAGGGGGATAAAGAGTTTAAGAAAAAGATGGCAAACGTTTTAAATTATAAAACGCTTATTGATGGGAAAAATACTACGCTTGATTTGGCTATACGTCAATTTGCAAAAAGTGTTTTTCACGCATTACAAGATGGAAATGAAAATTTATTGATTTTTCCTGAGAAAATTTTACAAGATGAATTATAAATTTATGAGAATATTGTTATTTTTTGATTTGCCTATGGTAACGGATAAAGAAAGAAGAGAGTATAACCGCTTTCATAAATATCTTTTGAAAAATGGTTTTATTATGATGCAAAAATCCGTTTATACAAAACTCGTTATAAACAACGTAACGAGCGAGGCGGTAAAACAACGTATCCGTAATAATCTTCCTAATGATGGGGTGGTAGAACTTTTGGAAATTACGGAAAATCAATTTTCTAAGATAGAGTATCTTGTTGGTGAGGAACAACAACTTGTTATTGATACGGTAGATAGGTTGGTGGAATTATGAAAAAGGAAATTCAGATTGCACACGTTCATTTAGAAACGCAGTTAACCATATCGGATGAATACGTGCAAGTATTAATTGTTGAAAATCCAACTGAGTTTTATAATATGGTTTCAGACCTAGATGGACAATTTGAGGGGAGAGAGGGAACTTTTGTTTTTTCTATAGATGGGCAGGTTGTGTCAGCTGAAAAACATGGTGTAATGATTGTAGATTTTTTTCATTTCGATTTGAATGATAAAAAGCTTTTAGGTCTTTTATATAAGCGTTTAGAAAGTATGTCTCTAGGTGAAAAAGTTATAAATTTTAACGCTTTAATCTCAAAAACCGTAGAGTTTTTAGAAGAAGTTGCTTTTACAACGCCTTTTGCGTTGGAATATAACGAACCAACGCCGTCCGATTACTTAAAAGCCTCTAGCTTAAAGTTTGCAAAAGTACATGATTCCTTTGAAGAAAAACTCGTTTGTTATATAAACGCCTTGATTGAATTGAAGCAATGCGAATTTTTTATTTTTGTCAATCTAAAAAGCGTTTTGTCTGATGAAAAGTTAGAACAAATTTATTCACATTGTCGTGCAGAACAGGTCGGTATAATGTTAATTGAAGACGTTAAGAGAAGACAGTTGCTTTCCAACGAAAAAGCAGTCCTTATTACCGAAGATTTATGTGAAATCCTTGAAAATTATCAAAACATATGATAAAATAAACTTATTATTGCTTTTGTATGTGCTTATAGAATAAACGTATTGTTCATATGCGATATTCACGCCTAATTTTGAGGTTTGAGTGTCTTGTTATTCTGTAAGTAATTAAAACAGTTGCTACGTCTTTGTCCGTCAACCAGTCGTTTGAGTGTCTTGTTATTCTGTAAGTAATTAAAACCCAACTTTCTAGCCACGTGCAAGAAGGGTCGTTTGAGTGTCTTGTTATTCTGTAAGTAATTAAAACTTGCAATGGCGAGTGCGACTACTTCAAGGCGTTTGAGTGTCTTGTTATTCTGTAAGTAATTAAAACTTTACGACGTAGGGGCAGCGATTGGCAACGGTTTGAGTGTCTTGTTATTCTGTAAGTAATTAAAACTTGCATGTATTTATGTTGCTTTTCGGATAAGTTTGAGTGTCTTGTTATTCTGTAAGTAATTAAAACAATAGAAACGTGGTCTATCCCTTCTGTGTTGTTTGAGTGTCTTGTTATTCTGTAAGTAATTAAAACCATACAAGACTCACTATGCAAAGACGCCTCGTTTGAGTGTCTTGTTATTCTGTAAGTAATTAAAACAACTGCGAACTTTATAAAAGACTAGGC
>JAZRSF010000020.1:0-10057 GCA_045651365.1 Christensenellaceae bacterium | reverse complement strand
TATAAACAAAACAATCAATATACCTAATAATATTTTGAATTTTCTACTTTTGAAAATTCTTAAAAAAAATCTTCCTATTGCTTTTAACATTTAATCACCCTTAAAATTATCTATAAGCCACTTAATAAACTTAAACGGCGCAGTAATTATCCAAACTAGAAGATTACCAATTAAATGTAATACACCTGTTTCATTTAAGAACCAAAGTAGTAAAATTAGCAAAAATAAACCGACTATAAGTTTTAATAAATCACAACTTTCATCACTTTCATCACTCTTGGTATAAACAGGGGGCGTACCGGCAGGAATAACGTCAATAGGATTTGAAACAACTGGGATTACAGTTTCAACTTCACCCGTTGAAAACGTAACGTCAATAACAGTAAAATCAAGATTTACTGTTTCTTGGAAAATATATGAGTTTGTATCTACTTTTTTGAAGTCATCATAAATTCCAAAAAGGTCATATTCACGTACAAAAGAAGTTACTTCTTGTGAAATATAATCAGTTACTTGATATCTAAACAAATAAATTGTTGAATTTTCTTTATTATCATCATAATAAGATTTGAAATCATCTACGTCGTATTCTGCTATATACAATTTATCTGATATTTGTTCATTAGTTCCAGACAAGTCTTTATCTTTTACTGGATAAATAGCCTGTATTCCATCGAATTTAGATGAAATAGTATGAGTTATACCAAAAAGTCTATCCCAAAAAGAAGAACTTAAAACTTCAAGTTCACTATCTAACGAAAAAGTTTCATCTGCCCTTAAATTTACTTCGGTGAAGTTAGCGTCAACGCTTTCAAAAACGTTTTTAGAGTATTTACCATTAACAAGTTCGCCACCAAAATTATTTTCACTCTCTAATAATTGAGATAAAATCATTTCGGGTGATACGATAAAATTATCAGCAGAATCTGTTCCACTACCTGCATCAAACAATAAATACAATTTATCTAATCGTTCACCATAATATGCTTTTGAAAAATAACCACCATTACCAGATACAGGATTAAAAAAGATATTATAACCAAAGCCATATTTATGGGTATCAGGTCCAGTTGAGATTGAACCAGCGTCCTTATCATAAGCACCTAATAACATATACTTTATGCTTTCAGATTCATAATAATCACTCGCAGATTTTCCCAAATACTTACTTATATCATTTAATACATCTTGATTACCTGTAACAAGAGCAGGTTTTAAAACTGCGTTTAACCAAGTTGCGTGTACCGCTACCATTTCACCGTACTGTTCAATAACTTCGTTAGGTACGGCGAAATATACGCTATGTAAACTATCTTGAGTATAATCGTTTTTTCCGTTAGTTCCGTCAGGACGATAGGTTGTTGCGTGAACGTCTAACGATAATGTTTCAAGCCCTTCGCTAGTAAACTTTAAAGTGCTTTCCGCATTTTCATTAGGCCCACAACCTTTAGCATAACCACTATATGTATATGTTGAGTCAACAAATAAAGGCGTAGCATTTAAATCACCTTGTTTTAATAAATCAACTCTGCTCACTTTATATACACGACTTGAACTGTTTACGCCGTTTAGAATTGCCGTTTTCTGTTCTTCGGTTAGATTAACCTTGAACTTATAAAACAATCCTTCATAATCGGCTTTTTCAGATTTATTTAAATATGTAAGCGGATAACGACTATAGTTTACGTCCGTATCTTTTGTAATCGAAAAGTAAATAAAATTTAAATTGCTATCCGTTTTAAACTTCAAACCTTTCGGATTATATATGTAAACATAAAATCCGAAATTATCTTGTTTTTCTGCATAGAACGAATAACAATACTCTACAAAAGATAGAATTTGAGTATCTTTTTTAGTATCGAAATTATATTCTTCTAAACTAAATTTTTTACCGTCTAAAGTCATATCTTCTAAATCGTCTAATACGTTAGATTCGTCAAACTTAACAGCAGAATCGTCCGCCCTAACATAAGTAGGGCAGACACCTGTCATTACAATTAATAACGATAAAAATAATATAGCGATTAAAGATAATATTTTATTTTTCTTCAATTTCATAAATCACCTAAATTAAAAATCCGTACCACCAGATGAACTACCTGAACCACCTACAAGTATAGATAATGTGTAACTTAAACTTGTAGTAGGTGGAGCACTTAAAGTAATGGTGATAGAAGTTCCGCTAACCGAAACATCAAACGGATATGAAGTTAACGCAAACGGCGTTACCGTGCCACCACCTGAACTAGAAGTGTTTACTTCATAACCTTCATACGTATAACCACTATTTAGCGTAAACGTTACAGTAGCATTTTGAGATTCTATAGAAAGAACAACGGAAGTAGAAGAAATAGTGCCATAAGCACTACCACCATCATCAATACCACCCCAATATGGTATTGTATCGTAAGTAGTTGCGTTGAAGATAGTTCCACCAGTTCCTGTATCACCGCCCGAACTATTTGATTCAGTTTTAAAATCAAAAGACACGTTAACGGTGTTCAAAGTAAACTTTGCAGTAAACGTTATTTCCTCACAGGCAGTATACGTTGTAAAATCTACAATCAAATTGTTTGGTTTAACCCAACCATAAAATGTATATCCATATTTTGTAGGACTTTCAGGAGGAATAATTAAAGTATCTTCAATTACACGTTCAGTTTTAACGGTTACACCGTCTACGACGAACGAAATATCATAACCATGCGTTAAATCTGCAACAAAAGTAGTATTTTCGTTTATTACATAACCTTGTAAATCTACCTGTTCACCGTTAACAGTCCAACAGTTAAATTCATAATCAACGCTTTCAGGAATTGAAATATCAAACATAGTAGAGCCTTTGAACATAGTAAATAACGCATAGACTTTATCGTCTACTTCTAACGTTATTACTGCGTTTTCAGCCTCTTCTAAATTAGAAATATAATCTTTATAATAATTCAAACTTTCTTCAAGCGCAGTTTTATCTTTATTCAAAATAGTTATTTGCTTTTGCAAATCTGCAATTTGAGTATCTTTATTATCTGAAGACGTTTCTAATTCTGCTATTTGATTTTCAAGATTATCAATCTTGTCATCTAACTGCGCAATAGTTTCTATCTGCTCATTAATTAACGTTACGTAATCTACAACATCACTCACGTTAAAATCAATATAGTAATTGATTTTTTCGTTATAATTAGAAACGTGCAACGTATAATAATATTGATAAAGTGATAACGTATCAGAAATTACAACTTGACTTTCAGGATACAAAGAATTTAATACACCTTGCATTGAAAAGTCGGCAGGGAAAGAAACGATAAAATAATTAGCCTGTTTATCCAAATTAAAACAAGACGTTAAATCTTCAACTTCGCTCCACTTGTGAGATTTGCCGTCAACCGTATAACTAAAATCCGTTTCTTCCGTTACCTTCGGAACGACTTTTAAATTAAACGTGTTATTATCAGGATTAGAAATATACTTACAATCGAAACGATGTTCGCTTTCAGTATCAAACGTCATATGACTATCGGTAGCAACAATTTGTTTACCGTTATGTTCTATGTAAAAAGTTTTCAAATCTTCGTTTAATCCGTTCGTAAACTTAAATATAAAAGCAACAACGCCAACTACAAATAATAAAGATAAAATTGCTATAAAAACACTACCTGCATTAATATTTTTTCTACTCACAAAAAACCTACTTTTAGTTATAAGAAAACGGATAAACGGAAAACCGCCTATCCGCTTAAAAAAACTATGAAAAAACTTTCTCTTACTTATTAACTGAAACAGTTAATTGACCTGCATATAACCCAATTTCACGCCATTGAACTTCTGGGTCATTTGTAGGAGTTATAACAACTCTAAAATATTCTGCATCTTCTGGAATATTAGAAGATTCAAAATTTTCAGACATGCTATCCGTGTTAGAAATAAACTCTTTATCAGCATTATAGAAGAACACTTTATACGTAATAGTGGAATCTTCATCAAGTTCACAAGTTAAACCGTCAACCTCTTCAAGGTTTTTCATATAAATAGATTGTGTACCTTGTTCATATTCACCATCTAAATCTAAATGTCCTATTGAATATGTAAAACTATTGTTGCCAAGAGTTTTAGTTTTTTGCCCTTCGCCAATTTTTACAAAAGCAAAAATTACAGCTACTGAAAGCATTACAATTAAAAAGAAAGTGATAAACCATTTAATGTCTATACGTCTTTTAAAACTTCCCATAAAATTTTCCTACCTTTAATTATTTTTAATCTGGTTCAAAAAATCCATTTGCATTATAACTTCCTTTTATACGACCTGATGGGGAATAATCAAAATCGTTATATGCAGAATTTTTTGAACTAAAATTTAGTTTTTTTTTGAACGTTTAGACTTATACGCTTTTGCGTTATCTTTTCTTCCGTCAAGATAACCGCCACGATAAGCACGTTCTTTTTTACCCAATTTAATTACTTTACCGTTCTTATCCTTTTTTACAGCACCATCGTTTGTATACTTCTTGCCAGTGCTCAATTCTTTTGCATATTTTTCACCTTTTTCGGCTGGATTTAGTAAAGTAATAATACTTCCGTTTTTAGTTCTTACTTTTTTTGCCACAGCAAAACCTCCAAAAAATTATTTAAGGAAACGTATCTTTTTTCATAGTTTTTCTCTCCAAATTATTTTTTTGTATATTTGTCATTTTGCCTTGCGTTTTTCAACGCTTTTGAAAAACCGTGCATTGCAGCATGACGTGTACCAAATCTATTAGGTATATCTTTATGCGAATGATAACCTGCGTTATATCCTGCCGCATACGCTTTCCTTATATCACTATTCCAACTAGGTTTTTTATTCTTTTCTACCATATCATTTACCACCTTTTTTAATGGGTTTTTCTATTCCGAAATAAGCAACTGTTCGCTTATTACGTTTTCCTTTATTATCATAAAAATGTTTTACAGTTTGACTTTTAGCAACTCTATTAAGAGAACTAAAATCACCTTTATAGGTAGGCTGTTGATTGTCCTTTGCAGTAATAATTATATTTGGAATTTTAGTATCAATTTTACCAACAAATCGATAATTAGGATTTAACTTCATTTTACCGTTTTTGCCTTTTATCCAAGCTTTTTTTGCAGAAATTAATCTAACACCTTTTTGTTTTAAATCATAATTAACATTTGACATATTTTACTCCATATGATAAAATATAATTGCCAATTGACCTGAATAGGTTAGTATCGAGGAACTCTGCGATACCAAGAGAGAACGTTTGGCTGAAATGCGTAGACTCTCTATCATAACCACTCTTTTTAAGGGTGGTTATTTTTTATCCAAAATTTTTAATGTTGCACGACTAAATAAATCTCTTAAAATTAAATCTTTTTGATATTTATTTACAAGTTCGTCTGTAACGAGCGTTATTGCAATATCTTTTGGTATTTCAAGCTCGTCTGAAAGACTTTGTACGTATTCATCAAAGGCTTCTGATAAAGCCTTATTTTTTTCTTTTAGTTCTATTAAAATTCGTTTTGCTTTTTCTTTCATCGTTTTCACCTAAAAGGGTATATCATTATCTAAAACTTCCTTCATTACTGTTTGACTTGTTTTATATTCCTTAATAGGGGAGCATATATTATCAAACAGAGAAGAAATATCACGCTTTTCCGGTACTGTCTTTTTCAAATCATAAACGTCATTATAATAACGTTTTGGTTCGCCTAAAGGTTTACCGTCCTTTCCGACACCTTTATAAACAAGTATTTCTTTCTCTTTAACTTCCACATATAAAGTAATACGCCTATATAATTGATCTAAACTATCATTTTCGTTATATCGGAAAGAACTATACCAATAACATAGGGGAACAGATGAGGTTAAAATAATCATATTGCCGTTAAAAACTTTGTTTGCAAAACGACTTTTAACACTACTTGCTGTGTTATTATCAAGAATTTTTAGTAAATCAGGAAGTTCAAAAACCGTATCACGCATATCATCAAGAATAATGCCACGTTGCCCTAAATAATCTTGAAAAGGGTCATTTGAAGAGCTACTAATACAAAAATCATAATTTAGATCTTCAAACATTTTCTTTGCGTAATAAGTTTTACCTGTTCCACCTTTACCAGTGATAAAAACTACATCAACGTTTCTGTCTGGATTAAACGTTAAAAGTGAACACTCTATACGCCAGAGTTTTTCTAATTGCGAATACGCTTTTACTTTTTCGGAAATTGGCAAAGTATCTATGTACTTAAGCATTTCAGCAAAACTATATTGCTTAAAATTGCCTATTATTTTTGATTTTTCAATTTCAACCTCAAAGGCAAAATTAGAAATAACTTCCGATGGCTCATACTGGTGTTTATGCTTTTGTGTTTCATTACCATGAGTAAGATACAAAAGCATATCGGTTTTACGACCTTTAATTTTATTTACAAAATTAGGAGGAACTTCAAACCAACTTGCTACAAGTTCGTGCGAAACACCATTATTGCCAAAATTCACATATATATGATAATGTGGACGAGTATCGTCTTTATCATGAAGTATATAAGCCCACTCTTTAATGGTTTTATATTTCATACATACTTCTTGAATATCGACGGTCATTAAATCTTTATTCTGAACTATTTCATATTGTTTTAATTGCATTTATTTAACCCCTTTGCAAAAACAATAAAAATGTTATTTACCGTTATTTCTTCTGCGTTCTTCTATCTTTAATGAATAATTAGATTCAAAAGGAAGTCTAAAACCGTCCGTAAAATAATACAACGTACTTAAAACTGTATTATCTTTCGATATATCCGAGATAAAACACTTTGAATTGTAAAAAAGTTTTTTTACTTCTTCTTGCGTTACTTTACCGTCGAACTTAATATAAATATGATAATGTTCTTCTACGGCGTCTGTATGTAAAACGTATAAAAATTCAGTAACGCCATTTAATTTATCAGGAATAAGGATTTTATTCAAATCCACACTTAAATCGTTTTTATAAATTACAATTAAATATTCATCTTTCTTCTTTTTCTTCAAAAACATGTTTACCAGTTTCCTTAATCTTAAAATCATAATCTGCGGTTTCTCCGCTAAATGGGTCAAAATGTTCAATAACAATTTGATTTTCTAATATACTAAAACTTGTACAATCACTATCAAGTAACAACTTTGCAATACTATCCATAAGTCTACCGCCGTCTATTTTATAAGATTGTTTTTCTTCTCTATCAACAAAATCACGATCTTCATTTAAATAGCAATACTTGCAAAGATATTCAACTTCATATTCATAAAAAGCACATAGACAAAAAGTTTTTGCGTTTTTTTCCACCTTTTTCATAATTTTTTCCACCTTTTTTTCCACCTTTTCCACCTTTTGCCAAACGCGCTTGGACAAGCCCCAAGCGCGCAGGCGTATCGGTAGATTTACAAAGGAGAAATTACATGCGCCATATTTTTAATAAAACAGCGATTTTTTAACATTTTTCCACCTTTTGCCTAGTTTTTAAATTTACTCAGACAAAAGAGTAAAGATATCTTCAATCGATTCCTTAACCGTATACTTCGTATATTCATCGAAATATATGGCAGAACCGCCTTTTATACCGCACACATAAACAATTTTTGATGCGTTCAAAAGGAACGTCTCATCCTTAAACGTTGTTAAAAAAATAAACTTGTCCATACTAAACAACTAAATCATTTTCCTTATAAACGGAAGCTTTAACCAAATTTACATCAAAGACATAAGGCTTTTGAGTAAATTCATTTAAAGCATATGTAACGTCAACAACGTCACCAAGTTGGAAAGACTTATACTTATTAAACTTATCAGGTGATTTTATTGCACCACCAACGGTGCTTACACAAATTTCACTTGATTTAGGAAAGAATAGATTTCCATTATTCATTTTTGTGGGCATAATTGCCACGGTTAACCAAGCTTGGTCTTCACTTGTTTTTACGTCATTAGACATACGTACAGAAACTACAATTGCTCTTTTCATTTTTTACCTCCATTTTGGGCGAAAGAAAACCCAACAAAATAATATTTACAAACCTTTATAGGTTTTGCACAAAGGGGAGAACGACAATTTAATATAGCACCGTCGTTCAAATGGTGCAAGAAGAAAATTAAAACAAAGAAATAATTCTTTTTCCTTAATTAATTTTTTTCCAAAAATAAGTGACACTCACTATCTAAACAATAATTAAATAAAGCAGAATTAAACTTAGAACAATCAACTTTATAATAGTAATAATCTTTCGAACTTGAAATAGAGTACTCTTTACGTGCAACCCAATTTAAGATATTATTATTTTTGTCAACCTCAAAACATAAATATCTAGTAAACGTATTTGACAAAATCTTATTTGTTACAAAATAGAAATGGTCAACACCAGTTAAATCAATTACTTTAGATACACCATAACCAGCACATTCGTCATAAAATATGTAATTACGACCGGTACCAGTATCTGCGCCCCACGAGGGATTCATTACCATGTTTTGAAGAGTTAAATCTTCTTCAAAATAATCCTTATAAGAACCAAAGACTTGTTTTGTATCAACGCTAATTTCAAATTCTTTAATAAAGCTTGATTTATTAAAAACGTTAATCTTAAATTCAGATGCAATTTTTCCTTCTCGGTCAGGAATAATCATTATTCTACAATATTCAACAAAAGGAACAGAATCTATAAATTCATATTTTTCAGAGATTTGTTCTGTTGAGAATACAAACTGATAATTAACGTCATAAAAAAATATTTGAAATTTAGATTTAGCATTATAAGTTGGCTTAACAACTAAACCATCACAAGCTATAAGATCGTTTGTACACAAATAATCATCAGAAGGTAAAAAAGAGCCATTAGAAGTAATTTTACCTATAACGAATTTAGAAGTATCTATCTTGTTAGAAGACTCTTTTGGTTTTATAAATATAAAAGACGATGCAACACCAACAATAAGTAAAAACGTTAAAACGATTGTTAAAACACTTACAAATTTGCGGTTTTTAAAATTAATTTTCTTAAACACATAACCACCGCCTTAATTGTATTTATAAATTTTAAGTTGAACGTCCGATTTAATTGAAACGTAAATTTCGTTATAACTTGAAACGTCAATTAAGCACATTTTTGTGCCTATTTTACTATTTAAACTTAAATTAGTAGAAGTCCCACTACTTGAAGATTTATACTTAACGCTCGTAAAAACGTTATCTACACCAGACTCACAAACAAAAGCAAGTGTTTTAATATTAGAAACGTCTATTGGAGCCAATTTTAACCAAGTATAATCAGTAGAATTATCCCAAGAACCTTCTTCTTCCACTTCAGCTAAATTTTCAATATCTACTTGTTTAGAATTAACCATTACCTTAACGCTATTTGCTATTCCAAATATTTGCCAAAATCTTATTTTATGTTCTGCTTTAGATTCTCCGTTAAGGTTAGGCGTAATAACTATGCGCGCATATTTAATAATATCGTTATCAAAAAATTCATAAATCTCACACTGGTTTTCAACAGAATTAACAAAGCTTTCATCAAAGCGATAAAAATATACACTAAATTTAACGTTGCTACTAAAATTAGGTTCTATTTTTAAACCTTGACAATTAAACAAATCACTATAAATAGAATCATCAGATTCAACGTGTTTACCGCTAGAATCAATACTACCTACGTGATAATTAGGATAAATACGTTTAGTATCTTTAGGTCTAAAAATAAATACGCCTGCAGTTATAACACCAATACCTAGTAGAACAGCAAGAATTATCGTAAATATTTTCTTTATTTTAATACGCTTTGCCATTGTCTTCTCCTTTATTTTAAAAATAGAAAAACTTACATTGAAATTAAATTTTAAAAAATTAAAAATTAAAATAATTTTTTGTGTAATTTTATTTTAGAATATAAATTTTGAAAAAAACTTTAAAAAATTTATAAAAAACTCTTGACAAGTTACGTGAAGTTGATTATAATAATAGTAATCATTACTGATAAAGAGGTGTAAAGATGCGTTATTCAAGGCAAAGAGAACTGATA
>JAZRSF010000019.1:0-15384 GCA_045651365.1 Christensenellaceae bacterium | reverse complement strand
AAGTGCTGTAATTTTTTTCATAACTTTCTCCTTAAAAAAAATTAAATTCATTAATATACGTGTATATTAATACACTGATACTATAACTCCTACGCAAATAAAAGTCAAATAATTTTGCAAAATAATTATTTTAAAGCCTATATATGGTATATAAAACCAACTTTAAATACAATTTTAAAGCATAACAATAACAAATATGCTCTATCTTAAATATTCGCCGTTAATATTTTTTACGCATTTTACAACGTATACGCTATTAATATAATAAGTTTTTGACTTAAATTTAATAAATTTTGCTAATAAACGTTATTGTATTTTTATAACTTCGCAAGATAACTTTTCGTTAAAAAATTCATCGCAGTTGCTATCCGTAATTAACACGTCAACGTCGTTTACGTTGCATAAAAAGTGCGTTGCGTTTGCGTTTAACTTGGTTTTATCTAACAGTAAAACTTTCTTTTTACTGTTTTTTAGCATTGCTTTACGCATAGGTATTTCTTCTTCAAAACAGTCGTATAAATTGCCGTTTGCCGTAATTGACGCTACCGAAAAGAAAACTACGTCTGCATTAAATTCTTTAACGATATTTTCGCCTTGATATCCCACCAACACTGAATTATTAGTTTGCGAAATAACGCCACCCGTTGAATAGACTTTTAAATTGGTTTTTGAAAGTTCGCTTAACGTGTCTATGCCGTTGGTTATAATTTTTAGATTTTTAAAATTCTTTAAAAACGTTGCAACGTAAAACACCGAAGTTGAGCCGTCTAAAAAAACAACGTCGCCTTCTTTAACTAAACTACTTGCAACGCTTGCAATAGCGCGTTTTTCTTTAATATTTTGGTGAAACCTAAAAGTAAAGCCAGGTAAAGTAACGTTGCTATCGTTTACTTTTGCTCCGCCGTGCGTTCTAGTTATTAAACCCTTTTGCTGTAAAACGTTAAGTTTGCGCCTTACTGTTGACGTTGATAAATATAAACTTTTGGCAATTTGTTCTACCGTTAAAAACTGGTTGAGCTCCAAAAACTCTAAAATCTCTTTTTCTTTACCATCTCTCATATTTTGACCGTTTGAGCAATAAATTTGTTAAAACTTGATTAAACGAGCAAGTATACTTGTCAATATTAATTAACTTTAAGCAAATTATTGCCTATTTGATTATTTGCATTATAATTGTATTATACTATTTTTATATTGTCAATTTAATTTTAACAAATAAAGGAGAAATATGTTTGACGTAGCAGTTATAGGTGGTGGCGTTATAGGTGGAACTATTTTACGCGAACTTACTAAATACAATTTAAACGTAGTTTTGCTTGAAAAAGAAAGCGACGTTTCTATGGGGCAAAGCAAGGCAAACAGTGGAATTGTGCACGCTGGATTTGACGCAAAGCCTAACACAAACAAAGCAAAGTTTAATAAACTTGGCAACGAGATGATGCAAGAATATTGCAAAGCGCTTGGCGTTAAATACGTAAACAACGGCAGTTTAGTTATCGCTTTTAACGACGAGCAAATAGAAACGCTACGCGATTTAAAGCAAAGGGGCGAAGAAAACGGCGTTAAGGGTTTATCTATTATAAATAAAGAAGAACTTTTAGCGTTAGAGCCAAATCTTAATACCGCCGTTGTGGGCGCGTTGCAAGCTAAAACGGGCGGAATAGTTTGTCCGTACGAATTAACTATTGCATCTATTGGCAACGCTATGGATAACGGCGCTGAACTTTTATTAAATTTTGAAGTTGACAAAATAACTAAAACCAACGACGGTTACGTTATTGAAAGCCAAAACGGCGAAACGGTTGAAAGCAAGTTGGTTGTTAACTCGGCGGGGTTTGGTAGTCAAAAAATAGCAAATTTAATAGGCGATTATTCTTTTAAAATAGGGGGTCGCCGTGGCGAGTACATTTTACTTGATAGAGAAAGTGGTGGTTTTGTTAGCCACACTATATTTTGCACGCCAACCAAGTTGGGTAAAGGCATATTAATTACTCAAACGGTAGATAATAATATTTTGCTTGGACCAACCGCCGAAGAAATAGATGATAACGACACTATAACAACGGCGCAAGGGCTTAACAAAATTAAAGATATAGCAAAAACAATGGCGCAAAACGTTCCGTTTTACAATACTATAACTTCGTTTTCCGGCGTAAGAGCATACTGCGATAGGGGCGATTTTATTATTGAAGAAAGCGCAGTTGCAAAAGGGTTTATAAACGTTGCGGGAATTGAGTCGCCTGGTTTAACAAGCGCGCCGGCAATAGCAAAACACGTTGTTGAAACGTTAATTTCTAAACGCATAGAACTAACAAAAAATCAAAATTTTAACGGACAAAGAAAGCCCGATTATTTCTTTAATAAACTATCTATTGAAGAAAAAAATAAAATTATAAAAGAAAATCCGTCTTACGGCAACATAGTTTGCAGATGCGAAAAAATTACCGAAGGCGAAATTATAAGGGCGGTAACCGAAAACCCAAAAGCAACTACTATTGACGCCGTAAAGCGTAGAACAAGGGCGGGTATGGGTAGATGCCAAGGCGGTTTTTGTCAACCAAGAGTTGCCGAAATTATTGCCAATACTTTAAAAATTAAATTAGAAGACGTTACTAAAAGCGGTGGCAAGTCAAATATTATTATCGGGAGAACTAAATAATGTACGAACTTATAATTATAGGCGGTGGCCCTGCCGGTTTAGCGGCCGCTATTTCAGCGTACGATAACGGAATTAAAAATTTGCTTATTATTGAAAGAGAAGATACGCTTGGCGGTATTTTAAATCAATGTATACACAACGGATTTGGGCTTCAAAGGTTTAAAGAAAGTTTAACGGGTCCGGAATACGCCGATAGATTTATTCAAGGCGTTTTAGAAAGAAAAATCCCTTATAAAATCAGCACTACCGTGTTATCTTTAACAAAAGACAAACAAATAACGGCTATTAATAAAACCGACGGTGTTTTTACTTTACAAGCAAAAGCCGTAATTTTAGCAATGGGTTGTAGAGAAAGGTCAAAAGGTGCTCTTGATATAGCAGGTAGCCGTCCGGCAGGATTATACTCGGCGGGAACTTGCCAAAAATACGTGAACGTAAAGGGATATATGCCGGGTAAAAACGTAATTATTTTAGGCTCGGGCGATATAGGTTTAATTATGGCAAGAAGAATGACGCTTGAAGGCGCAAAAGTGCACGCCGTATGCGAGTTAATGCCATATTCTTCGGGTTTAAAAAGAAATATTGCCCAATGTTTAGACGATTTTAACATACCCCTTCTTTTAAATCATACTATTACCGAAATTGAAGGCAAAGAAAGGGTTACGGCAGTTAAGATTGCACAAGTTGACGAAAATAAAAAACCTATTTTATCTACCGAAAAACGTTACGAGTGCGACACGGTGCTTTTCTCGGTCGGTTTAATACCAGAAAACGAACTTTCAAAAGAAGCGGGCGTAGAGTTGTCGCCAAAAACCAAAGGCGCCGTCGTTTACGAAAATAGAGAAACTACCGTTGAAGGCATTTTTGCTTGCGGTAACGTTTTACAAGTTCACGACCTTGTTGACTTTGTTTCAGAAGAAGCCGAACTTACGGGTAAAGCCGTTGCCGATTATATTAAAAACGGCGAAAAACAAAGGGACGTTATTTGCACGGCAAACGGCAAAAACGTAAGTTACGTACTTCCGCAAAAAATAGACAAAAACGCCGATAAATTTGTAAAGTTGTTTTTTAGAGTTACCGGCGCGTATAAAAATGCAAAAATAGTTCTAAAATGTGGCGATAAGGTTTTAATGGAAAAAACTAAAAAAATAGTCGTTCCAGGCGAAATGGAAAACGCAATAGTGCCTATAAGTTTGCTTAAAGACGTAAAAAGTGACGTAATTTTAAGCGTAGAGGTGTAAAATGGAAGAAAGAATTTTAACCTGTATAGAATGCCCTATGGGCTGTTCAATAAAAATAACAATTAAAGAAAATGAAATTACGTCTATTGACGGCAATAATTGCGAAAGGGGTAAAATGTACGTTAAAAACGAGGCGTTTTGCCCTAAAAGAGTAATTACAAGCACCGTTAAAACGGCTTTTGATAAAATGGTTGCCGTTAAAACGGATGCTCCCGTTAAAAAAAGTGAGATGTTTGACGTTATGCGCAAAATTAACGGCGTGTTCCTTGACAAAAAAGTTAATATAGGAGATATTATTGTAAAAAATATTGTTGAAGGCGTTAATTTAATTGCAACTTCACAAATAAACTAATTATGAAAGATTATTTTAACAAAGAACTATTTGATTTTAATAGCAAAAAGTTGTGGCTTTTTGATATGGACGGCACTATTTATTTTGGCAATCAATTATTTAAAGGAGTTTTAGAACTTCTTAATAAAATTGAAAAAAGTGGCGGTAAATACGTTTTTATTACGAACAATTCGTCAAAATCGGTAAACGACTACGTTAAAAAAGTTAATAATATGGGCATTAAAGCGGATAAAGAAAGTTTCTTTACGTCGTCAAACGCAACGGTTATGACGCTACTAAACAACCATAAAACTGAACTTATTTACGCACAAGGCACGCAATCTTTTTTACAAGAATTAATAGACGCAGGGCTTAATATAACCACCGAATACGATAAAACAGCAACGTGCGTTGCGGTTGGTTTTGACACTGAAATTTCGGGGCAAAAAATGCTTAACACAAGCAAAACGTTAACGCTTAATAACGTAACTTACTACGCTACTAATCCAGATTGGGTTTGCCCTACTGAATTTGGGTATATACCCGACTGTGGCTCTATGTGCCAAGGCTATGAACGCGCCACGGGCAAAAAACCTATTTTTTTAGGCAAGCCACAACCAACAATGATTTTAGAAGTAATGAAAAAGTTTGGTTTTAAAAAAGAAGAAACCGTAGTTTTAGGTGATAGAATTTATACCGATATTGCATCTGGCATTAACGCCGGCGTTGACACCGTTTTAGTTTTGAGTGGCGAAGCCACGCTTAAAGATTATAACGAAAGCGACAAAAAGCCAACTTACGTTTTAAACCACGTAAACGAGTTTTTAAACTATTAGTTTTAGAATTATATTATTAAAGTAGTTATAAAAAAAGTTGATGGAAATATCCATCAACTTTTTAAATTACATGACTATAAAACGCAATTACATAAATTAACCACTTTTTCATAGTTTTGATGCTATTTTAAATTACATGACTCTAAAACATAGAATACCAACAAAAAATAGCAAGTAAAGGCGTCTTCCCATAAAGATTTTTAAGGCATTATAAAAGAGTAGCAATTTTGTTGCTACTCTTTACTTTTTTGTCTTGTAAAAACACACGACTTTGCACGCAAAGCCTAGTGGGCTATACTTTACAATCTTTTTATAAAATTTTACTTAACACGTGTTGACTGTAAGGAATTCTCTTGTTCGTGTTTACAATTCTATTTTAATATAAAATTTATAAAAGTCGATGGTCAGATGTTCCAAAATTGGATATTTGACCATTGCTATTTTTAGAAGATTTTATAAATATGACGCAGGTTGTCATATTTAATATGCTATTATTATAACGAATACACACTTTATAGATGATTGAATATAATTTTAATGAAAAATTTTTATTGCATAACCATAATGTTGTCGCAGTGAAATGATATAATGCGTGCGAGGTGATGAAAAATGATACATAATCAAATTATTACGTATGGCTTAACTGACGAAGAAATCAATAAGATTCAAAATGTTAAGCCCAACAAAGATTGCTTAATTATCAAAGCAGACTGCGCAACAGACATTATCGCTATAACTGCATATGTGGCTATTGTTCGTAAAAGCGAGCTTAGTCAAGACGACTACGACATGCTCTCTTCTTATTTAGAAGATGTAGGCGATTATACTGATACGGTCATTATAATTGGAGAAGAAAATAAACTAACAAGTTTTTCAAAGAAAATAAACCTCTTGTTCCCAAGTATTGTTTTGTTGAATAGTCGTTTCCGCAGAAATACAGTTTTGGTGAATAACACCCAATATTTCTGCTGTACTTTGCGACAAAAAGTCTTTTATAGAAGCAGTATAATACGCTCTTAAATTTCTCATTTATATATCTCCAAAACTAGCATTAAAAATTGAAAAATTCAGACATTGAAACTTCTAAAGCGCTAACCACTTTTTCAAGCATTTCAATTGAAACGTTTCTCTTTCCTACTTCTAAACTCGCAATATACGTGCGATGAATTTCTGACCTAAAAGCCAATTCTTCTTGGCTAATTCCAAGCTTATTTCTTAACTCTTTAATGCGCTTACCAACTTTTGTCTTAATCATAATTAATCTCCAAAAATATTGTTACTTAATTATAACTTTTTGTTACTCTTATCTCAACATACGATGAGTAACAATCGCGCATTAAAAAAGGAACTGTCCCCAGTTCCTTTTTTTGTTTATTATATTAATGTGGGATACTTTACTCAACTTGATTAAGCATTTTCAACCCATATTTTGCTGCAAGAATACATGCATCATGTTTATTTGAAATAGGCTTTATCGATGACAATATTTCTTCTTGTGATTCTGGCGTCCAATAAATTTTTAATCTTTTCCGGGCTCTAGTGATTGCCGTATAAAAAATATTATGAGTAATTAAATCTTCGATTTCATTTGTTACAATTATTTTAACAGAATCATATTCTAACCCCTGCGCTTTATGTATTGAAATTGCATAGGCTACTTGAAAAGGCACAACCTGTTTCCTTCCTCTTTCGCCTGTATCATCATCAACATAATTATCAACTGAAAAGCGTATCAACGAATGCCCCTTAACCTGACAATCAAGTAGCTCAAAACCTGCAGTAGAAGCCTCAAATTCAGTTAAAGGCATATCAACTTCAATGTCAAATTCTATTGAAGCAACTCCTTTTGATATTCTACGTGTCCAGCCTTTTAGATTATTATATAAGACGGGATAGAATCGATTATATTCATTAAAAATAACGGGGTCATTTACTTTATAAATCCATGAATCCCAGCGCACAGCAGGACTAGGATTATCACTTTGCAAAAATCGGTTAATGTTATTTATGCCATAAAGGCCATCATAATTAAGGCACAAAATTATTTCATCTTCTTCCGCTTTTATAAATAATGAATTGTCTAGATTCGAAGAATATTTGTTCCTTAAAATATATTCTGTCATCTTTTCATCACAAACACGAACTCTATCCCATAAGCCTATTAGCTTATTATTTGTACTTCTAAAAGGTGTTTTAAGCTCATAAATGACATCTTGAAGAAGAAAATATCTAGCCAAACTAAACCAATTGCCAAATTTTACTGATTGTATCTGATAAACATCTCCTACCAAAACTAAAAGTCTACAACGCAATCTCCCAAGCAAATCTCTCATTGCACGATTATCAACTGTGCTGCATTCGTCAATAAAAACAATATCGTATGCTTGTCTATCTACTAATGATTTGCTACTTGCTATAGTACTAAACTCACAATTTGACACTTTTATTTGTCGACGTAAATTCTCTTTGGCTGGGTTTGTATTTGCTAAAAACAATTTTGATTCATTTGCAAAATATGATGAAAGATGCTTGATTAATGTCGTTTTCCCAGTTCCTGCAGCACCATAAATCAAAGCAATATCAAATTGAGAAAACATTCTTTTTAAATATTCTTTTTTTTCGGCAGAATCTACACTAGGGTTGTTGTCCATCCAAGACTCAATTGAATTAGAATATCCCTTTAACCCTGTTCCTTTTCTACTGGTTAAATTATTGATGATGCTTACTGTATTATCAACATAACCATTAATAAATATGTGTTTTCTATCAATAATCAGGCTTCTTTTCGGCTTATGACTCTCTCTTAATAATGAATTAAATTTTTGCGATAGCCCATCAACCTTGTCTTTTTCTTTTAAATCTTCAATTAGCGAAAACAACTTAATATTTTGTTCGGTGTTGTGTCTAATAGTTCGGGATAATATTTCATGCTCCCTTCCATTACTATTTATACAAGAATAAAGATCATATAAAGATGGATTATGCTCAGATAAGGATGCATCGTACGGCATTTTATCAAAAGGAATACACTCATTTTTTAAGCACAAATCAGAAATCCAGTTATTAGGCCTGCTATCATATTGCTGAAACATGATTTTATGGCGCAATTTTAACAATAAATACCTTACGATATTATATCCAGACTCCTTATTTTTAGAAATCTTTCTACATTTATCCAATAAATTAAAAAATCTATCACTTTTTACTTGTTTTAAGATTTTTTCTTTAACTTGAGCATAGTACGTATCGCCCAAATCGATTATATCTACAAGACTCATGCCCGTTTCAGTTAAAAAATCCATAAGAGCATAATACTCTTTGGTCCCTGAACTGGGTGCCGGCTCACACATTACGCCAGAAATGTCCGTCAATTCTATAGGTCTAATTGCCACTTTGAAGGAATTCACAATCCTTATCGGCATATCTCTTTCTATGATATCTATAGAAGCCTCTAAAAAATCCAACTTAATAGCATAATATACTGGAATTTCCTTATTTGAAAAAACAGTAAACCTATTAAACTTTCCAGAATAATCATCTGCAGACACGATGGTAAGTTCGTAATATATTTTCCCCCTTTTGCCCTTTACAAAAAACGGTTTACTTTTTTGAATATAAAAACGTTGACTAGGCTTAGTAACTTTATAATTAGCATTGTCTAATACTTCTGAAATTTTTTGATAATACTCAAGCAAAGATTCATCCTGATATAAAGGATAATCTTCAAGATTTTCTAATATTTCTAAACCAAATACAACTTTGACATACTCTCGAATTCGAATAAGCCATTCATAGTATTTAAGCATTAATCTAATTGAACTATCTTCATCTGGTGTATAATGAGAAACCGAAGCCTGTAAAAAATCATGAAATTTGCTTAAGAATTTCAAGTCTCCCCTAGAAGCAACATAATTGATAGCCTTAGGTATCTCGTCATAATCATTTAAATCAATTCCTGGTTTGACATCACTGTATATTCTTTGGTCAATCGCCTCTACTAAGTCTCTTAGCTCCTTCAAAATATTTTGAGCAAAAAATCCTTTAGAATCTTCCGTCAACAAGCTAATATTGTTCACTATATTTCTGCTAATTGTTAAAATATTTTCATCAAAAACGTTCATTTGTAATAATTTATCCTTGCTTATAAAAATATTAGTCTAGTTCTTCCCAATCTATAGGAACAAGCTTCGTACCATCCCACCACTTTTCAATTACTAATTTTTGAAACTCTGGCGTATTAATATCTGCATGATCTACTATAATAACTTGCATATCACCATCAAGCTCATTAATCCTATTAAAAATAAAGTTGTAAATATCTCGCACCTCTTTGCTATCCACATCTGTGTGTTCTGTCTCTGGAGGAAAATATACTTGAGATGGTTGGTCTATGAATAAAAATGCAGGAACAGGAGCTTCGTTTTTTCTAAAATAACCATGCAAAGCGAACAAAGCAATTAAGTGGCATCCTAACCAGTTAGAGCCACTCCCCAGTTGATTTAACGGCACAGGCCTTTCTTTATCTACTAAAACGGTCAATTTATTAAAGTCTAATCTATATGGGTATTCACAATGTTCCAAATCCATTTCTTTTGCCCATTTAGTCATATCTACAGCAAGTCGTGATGCAATAGATTGCTTTCTACTTTCAATATCAGATTCACTTAATTTTCTTTCAACTACCGCTAATTTTTCTTGTATTTTTATTAAGTCTTCTTTAATGCTTCCTATATCTTCAGATATCTTAACAGTTTCTAGCCATAAACTTATTCTTCCAATAACACGTCCTTTCCTTGCATTCAAATCTTTTAACTTCAATGCTTCATTATTTTCACTGTAAATTGCATTTATTGCAATTTGTATCTTTTTAGCCTCTTCTTCTAATTGTTGCTTTTTCTCTTTTAATTTATCAATATGTCCTCTTATTTGTGGTCTTTCTTTAGAAACATTTTGCAATCTATCCTCTAGCTTTTTTATTGCTCCAAACAATTCCAAACTAGTTGGTAGCACTCCTCCTTTAGTTGTCTCAAATAATGGCACATATCCCTCATTAAATTTTAATTTATCAAACAACCCTATTGACTCTAGTCTGTTTTTTTGATGTTCTAGTTCTGAATTATATCCCCTCACAATACCTAGGAATTCTTCTGCATTCTTAATTTCAACACTAATCTCGTCTATATCACGATACAAATTTTGAAGGCGCACCTGCAAATCCGCTATCCTATCCATTCCTGGAATATGTATTATAGGTAGACTTAAATCGCATAACTTCTCTAATATGCTCCTAATTTTATCATAATTAGAGTAATCAATCTCTTTAGATAAGTCAATCATCCCCAACGACCTAGCTTCTTCTACTAAATGAATTGCTCTTTCATATCCTGCACCTTTTATTGATTCTATTTCAAGAATTTTTTTTGTCAAAATATTTTCTTCTCGTTTAAGCCTAGTCCTTTCGGCCTCTAATGATAAAAGTTCATCATTTATAATTCCCAAGAAATACGGCAATGTATCTTTCATTGCTTGAGGTATAAACTGTTCTGATTGTCTATGAAATAAAACTTTCTGTGATGCAATTTCGTCTTGATTTTGCAAGCAGTAAAATAATGCATGTCTAATATTAGCTGAAAAAGCTTGTCTACTTTGTTCGATTGTCGGACGAGTCATATTCTCACTTATCCCTAGCTTAACAGACAATAGTTTTTCTAAGGCTTCGTTATCTATCGGTGTCGCCTTTTCCATATTCTCAGGTATTATTTCATCCCCAATTATATAATAGCACTTATTTGTACTAGACTGTCCTCTGGGCGGATTTTCACGAGCAATAAATATATATTCACCGTTATGTATTAATTGCAATGCATAAATTTTAACATGTTCTCTTACAAAGCCTTCTGCAATATTACACGTGCTTCCACCAAAACAATATTCAATTAAATCTCCCAAAATAGATTTTCCTGTTTTTGATTTCCCTGTGATTATATTCACGCTTCCCAAATTAAAAGGAATAATTCTTCTTTTATCATTTTTCCCATATAAAACAATCGATTTTATTTGCATTATGGCTTAACCCCCCAAGCAATGTACACATTTTCTTCTGTTTTCATATTCAAAAACCATCTTCCTAAATTACCAGCTTTAAGAAAGCAATCTTTTATTTCTTCATCCTTCCCCTCAATGTCAGAAAATTTTTGCAACGATATTGATGCACTAGCTCTAATTTTATCGCCATCAAAAATAATAACTTTTCTTGATAATAAAAACTCTATTGCTTCATTTGTGAAATCAATTAATGAATTTGCACGTTTGGAAAAGCCCACCAGAATTTCTTGATTCTCTTGTATACACTTAACCATATTACTACGCGAATTAACAATTTCTCTAGTTTTTTTATGCAATAATATAGGTAAGATTAAATATATTAGTGAAAAAGGCAAACCTTCCTTACTCTTTTTCGAATACTCTCTAATTACTAGATATATTAACGAAGCCGAAAATGCTGGATTTATTAAATAAGCAATCTCATCACTTCTATTATTCCATTTGTTCATTTAAATCACCTTTTAGCAAATGAATTAATCTATTATAAAAATCCACATGCCACCCTACTTCTAATTTATTTGCTAAGCCATGATATGTCCCTCGCATAATGAACGGCTCGCTAACATTTTTTAAACGAATATCTAAGTTTTCTATTTCTCTAAACAAAGCTGTCCCTGCTGAAATCTTTTTTTCTTCAGATATCTCTGTCCCATAATCTCTTAAATCTTCTCTCATATATTGAAATTTTCTATCCCATTCTTCTTTCAATTTAAGCTCATACAACATTAAATCGTCCGTATAAAGAACTTGTTCTCTTACCCATTTACTTCTTTGTAAATAAGCATTATAGTAGTCCTTTATGCAACGCTTTATAGTATCATCGCTTCTAGCTATTAATTTAATTTGTTCTATAAATATTTTTTCTTCTCCTGAAAAAGATTTTAACTCTTCTTCAGTTGGCAAATATGCAAAATCAATATCTATAGGCAAAGAATCAGCCTTATATTCTGCCCCAATATCATTTATTCTATGTCTTAAATCATTATAAGAAATGATTTTGGGTTCTTGACTTTTTAGACCTTCAACAATCTGAATTATCCACCAACCAAGAACTTTTTGATAAGTACTGTCTTCATATTTCGAAATAGTTGCCATTCGAATATATGGCATAATCTTTCCCTTAATGCTGTCGATTGAATCAACGTTTGAAATAATATAAATATTATTCGTAAGTTGTTTTCTCTTTTCTTCCGACAACATTAAGAACTTCTTATAAAACGCAGAATTATTTTTTTGAGCATCTTCTTTGGCTATATTCTCCATTTTGCTTAATGCATTATTTACATCTCTATTTTCATAACTTAATAAAGTTGCTATGGAATTTTCATTAGCACTTGCAGTTGTTAAAATAAAAAATTTTGTTTCTTCAATGGATAAAGAAACACTATCAATAGTATCTATCCAACTATTAAGAGTTCTCCAAAAATCCACACTCGTATCACCCAAATTGCCTTGTTGATATAGTTGATGTTTTGTTTGTATCATTGCAATAGGTTTTTCTCTCTCCATAAATGCAATATCATCAAATTTTTCTATCACAATTTGCGCTTCTGTATTTTCAGTTCTTAGCAGTAGCCACAATGCACATATAGATTGATACAAATATCCTCCCATTTGACCAGAGGCATCATGTCTGTTTACCATTTTAACTCCTTTTATTCTTTTTAAAATCTCTTCATCTGCAGGGCAGAAATTGTAATTCGAAATTTCTGCCGGCGTTATCCATTTGATATCGTTATGTTCTCGTTTTATTTCCCGTACTTCTCAAACAATACTTTTGCGCGTTCAAACGTAAATTTCCATTCGTCTGGAATTTTGTCTATAGTTCCACTCCCACGAGCTCGACTTCCCCAAGTATGATTTTCGTACAAGATTGTTTCACCGTGACCATTCGCAGAATTATTAAGTCTATCTGCTATTTCTTTTGGTGTTGCTAAATACATCCTTGGCATCTCATTTTGTGCTACGTTTTTAAACTGAACTAAACAAAAAATTGTCTTTACGCTATGACTATCAAGCCATTTCTGTGTGGCTCCATGGTATGTACTCCCTTTTTTATATTTTTGAGTCAATCCCCAACCGCCATCCTTGCTTCCTTTCACAGAAATCTTTAACATAAGTTCTTTATTTTCTCTTGACGATACAATCAAATCATATTCAGGTTGGTCTGCTCCATACTGAACTGAAACATCATAACCATATCTTGCAAATTGTGCCGCCACGAATGCTTCTGCAGAAACACCTACATGCCAAGAAGTAAATGTATTCATTCTCAATCTCCTTTCTATCATATCTTTAATACATATAAATTAAGCAGTTGCCAACAGAGGAAGCAACACCGACTATAAATTGTCGTTTGGTAATTTCTCTGTTTTTATATTTTCTAACTGCTTCATTATACCGATTTTTAATTTCTTTTTGCGCCTCTTCGCCATAAATATACTCATCTATTTGTTCGGAAGTTAAATTTTTCCACCCTTCTCTAAAATATGATTTGACTATATTTGTAAACTCTTCTAACGTTGGCATAATTCATCTCTCATCTTTTTTAATATTTCTTCATCTGCCGGGCAGAAATCGTAGTTAGGGATTTCCGCTGGCATTATCCATTTTATATCGTTATGCTCTAACTTTTGTGGTACGCCTTCAGCTATCGTTGCATTATAGAGCGTTAAATGCACGGTAATATCAGGATATTTGTGGACAACTTCCATAAAAACATCCCCAACGTTAAGCATAATATTTAGTTCTTCTTTGCACTCTCGGATTAAAGCCTGTTCCTTCGTTTCGCCTTGTTCAACCTTCCCGCCAACAAACTCCCAAAGGAGCGCTCTCGCCTTATTAGCAGGTCTTTGGCAAATCAAAAACTTATCCTTGTCCCATATAAGCGCCGCAACAACTTCAATCATCTAACATTCCTTAACTAATTCCCAGATTTTTCTATCAGCAAAATATATTTCACCATTTACTGTATGTTTTGCATTATTCATTAATACATAACCATAAAATTTACCATTTCCGTAAGGTGGTTTGTAAATTTTCACCCATTTTAAGTCGGGATTTTCATGATTCGTTGCTGTTAGACATTTTTCACCTGCAGGCTTTTCTCTCCATAACTCATATAGATTTTTTAGAGATGGGTCTTGATGAAATTCTTGGCTTATCGTTTGAAGTTTAACAGTGGGTTCTATCTCAATTTCATCACTAATACTTTTTCTGGGTTTTGGCTCCACCACTTGAACCTTTGTGGTAACAATATTTTTGGATTTTTCTTGAACACTATTAATTTGTGAATGTTTAAATTCATTTTTAGTTTTAGAACATGTAGTAGATACTTTAACAATGAAATAAATAATGAGAAAGAGAGTAGCTAAAACAAGTATACCCGCAACAATTTTACCGATAATATCGAAAAATACCGCTATTGCACTAGAAAAGCAAAGAATCAACATTGCAAAAAGCAGATATATACTAATTCTCGCTTTTCCGCCTTCTTTTTTTCCTTTTAATAAACCAATAGAAAAACCCACGCCTACGATAATTGTGGCCAAGTTAAATGCTATAGATAAAAGCCCTTTTGTTAATATTTTATCTATAAAAATTATTCCTGTAAAATCTATTAATTTAGGTAATAGCATTCCTACAACTAACGTAACAATAATTGCTTGAAATGATTTAGGAACTTTTTTCATTATTATCCTCTTCTATATCTCTTCAATCCCTAAACTTTTCAAATATTCGTATGTGCCGTTATAATATTCAGGCAAACGTGTACTATCTTCCCAAAAACCACTCGGATTTTTGTTTCCATTGCCCTCTGGAACACATATCACCATACCGGCCCTCGCGCGTGTCAATAAAACACGATAAGCATTTAACATATACTTCATTAAATCTTGCTTGCTTTCAGTCGTTGGTGTTTGTTCTACCCACTTTGTTTGACCATTAAATCTATAAAAACACCACTCGCCGTTTTTATATCGCATATCGGCGTCCCAAAGCAAACAAGTATAATCAAGCTCTAAACCTTGAACTTGAATTTCCGTTGCTGCATCGTGGTCGAACTCATTTGCCCACAGGATATCAAAACCGGCTTGCTTAAAGCCAAGGTCAATACCACCTATTCCACTGAATAAACTACATACTTTCATTTTTTATCCTTATATTACATCTGGTAATTTATTAAAAATATTTTCTCTATGATAACTGAGA
>JAZRSF010000018.1:0-4526 GCA_045651365.1 Christensenellaceae bacterium | reverse complement strand
TGTTTGCAAACGGTAGCCATTGTTTTTCTAAAAATCTTTTAACGCTATCGTTTGGTGATGAGTTATGCTCTCCGTGACTTTGTAATATTTTTTTCTTTTCTGGAGAGTATTCAATAGTTATATAAGGCGTATTTGGTTTAGCTTTTTCTCTAACAAAGAATATTAGAGATTGTTCTTTAACGAATTTTTGGTCGTAGCCCATTCTACCAACGCAGTGGTGTAGTTTTTGACCTTCTCTTGTTAGTTCTGATGGGCTTTTAGCAATAACGATAATATAGTTGCCTTTTTTATAGTCTTGTAAAGGCATATATTTTTTAGCAATTTTGCTAAATTTCTTGTATAACGCCTTGCGTTCTTTTTCATCTTGTTTAGCCTTTTCAGAATTGTATTCGTCAATTCTAATATCGTGCCAACGTTTGAAATCGTGTGGATAACGATTTTTGTCTAACGTCATATCAATGTTTAGAAATTCACAAGCCCTTAAATAATCTAGGTAGTTTCTGCAATTAGTATCTTGCTTTTTAAGGTATAATAAGAACTTGTCTATTTCACCTTTGAACAATTCTTTTAACGGCTTGTTGTCTTTATCTACGTTAAAATATTTAAGTTGAGTTTCAAGCATTTGAGTTTCGCTTAAAGACCTATTGGTTTTATATGCTTTTAATAACGTAGAAGTATAATAGTAGTGCTCTCTAATTTCAGCTCTATGTTGCGCAAGCCACTTTCTAAAGCCTTTGTCTTTGCGAACTTTTCTAAGTATCGTTTTGCTTCTACAAAAAGAATTTAATCCCATTTTTAGCATATATTCAGCCTCTGGGAATTGCTTGTAGATTTTTAGATATTTGAATAAGTCGTAAGTTCTATATAGTTTATATGCACTATACTTAAACTCTGGAAATTTATCTATGTAATTTTCGTTGATAATAGGGCAGTAGATGTTAAAGTATTTATCATCTTGCAAATCCCAATCTTTACCTTCCCACCAGTTTTTAACTCTGGTTAGTCCTTGTTCATACCAACCGGTTTTGTATCCAGCAATCATATAGCAAACTATATCTTTAAGATAGCAGTCTTTAGAGTCGATGCCGTGAACTATTACTTGCTTGCAATACCATTTTTTGTAATAGTTTCTAACAGCAACTGTTACTTTACAAAGTTCGCCATCATTTTTAGTAAGATAATCATAATATCTTGTAACGCCATTTTGAGCAGGGTATTCTTGCTTATCTCTTTTTTTAATAAGTTCTATTATGTATTTAGGTATTGGCTTAATTTTATCTATTCTCATAATCTAACCTCCAAGTTATCTCCGAATATATTTTTAAGGCTTTTAATAATTTCGTTTTCGTATTCGTTATTAGTTATTTCGCCTGTTTCCATATCAATAGTGCAAGATTTTTTATCACAAGTATAGACTGTAATATTGTTGTTATCGTATATAACTAACTCTGAAAAATTAGCAATTTTTTCAAAGTATTTTTCTCTTACATGATAGGGGAAACCGACCATTGAAACACGTTCTTTTAGTCCGAAATCTCTACCTGTAAGCGTTAGTTCTAATTCGTTTGAAACCTTGATTGCACCATCACCAAACACCTCGTAAAAGTCGCCTAAACGATAAGCAATAATTGAATACGGATATTGTTTTTGTAGTTCTAAATACTTGGTGTAAATAGGATTAGTTGCTTTTTCTTCCTTAATTTCTTCTTTTTCAAGTTCTTCAAAAGCATCTTGAATATCTTCTTCACTAGGCTCATCATCTAAAGGGTCTGGTTGAGATTTTGTCGCAAGTTGAGCTTTATATGATAAAGAAGGTTTATCTTCTTCGATAACAGGTTTAGGTTCTTCTTTCTTTTCTTCTTTAGGTGTTAGCATATCGAATAAAGACATTTGAGGTTCAGGCTTTTTAACAGGTGGAACGTAAGGTGTAGGTGTTGTTGTAATAGTTGGCTTTGTAGTCTTTTTAACAACAGGTTTATATTCAGTTCCATCTTCGTTGTATAATGTTCCTAAAATGCTATCTTCTTCAAAGTAGTGCATAGCCCAGCCAAAGACAACTTTGTCTTCAACCATTGCACTATTAGCACCTTTTTCAGCTAACTTTCTAGCTTCTTCAGTTGCATATTTGAAAAAGCCGTTTAAGTTCTTTTTGCTAATTAAAGATTTACCGTCTTTTTCAGTTTTAATGCCATTGTTGATTTTTTCTGCAAGCGTTTCATTTGCATTATTTTCTAAATATTCTTTAATGATTTCTTCTTGGCGATTTGTAGCCGTTAAATTTAATGTCATTTTTAATCCTCCTTGATTTTATTTTGTATATGAAAAAAGCCCTTTCTAGTTAGAAAGGAACTTCACGCCATATACCATCGTGTATCTCTTTAATTGTTATAGGGATAACACGCCATTTAGGTTTTTTAAGTTTATGATTATCTTCTCTAGCAGTAGGTGGATATCTTCGGTAAGAGTTCATAACCTTGATTGCATCTCTATAGTTATAGGTCATAAAGTGTCGAACATATTTATTACTGCCTTGTTCTTTGTAACAGATTTTATAACCCGATTGAATAGAAAGCGTTTTCACAATAATGACCTCGTTCAAATAATGTTTTTATAGCGAAAGGCAGGGTAGGTAAGGAAGCATAGCAATTTCCACCACCGTGATAATCTTTTTCGTGGCTTGCCGTTCTAACCAGTATGTGTTTATACCACTCGTTTTCCCAAAATCTAACGTCGCTTATAGAGAAGTAAACACATTTATCTTTGCATTTGAAAAAGGCCGAGAACTGATAGTGGTTTTTACCAACATTTACAAGTTCCCAGCCGTTTTCTTTAGCTATTGATTTTAAGTAGTTAATATATTTTCGTTGAAATGTTTTGTAATCTTCACCAGTATAACAACCTGTTGAAAATTCATAGTTTAAGTATTTTTTCAAATCGTTTAATGTAGCCATTTTTAATCTCCTTATTTAATTTCCATTTTTGCTAAGCGAATAATTGAGTGAAACGTATAGTAATCATCTGAAGCAAAGTGCCAATATAAATTTTCTTGTTTTGTTCTATCGCCAATTTCTTCAAACGTATAGCCTTTTACGATAGTGCCATCAGGATTTATTGCATCTGCAACCCAAGACATACCATCAGTTTTTTCGTTTTCTATAATTTCATCATAACGTTTTAATGCTTTTTTATAATTAGAAAAGAGTTCGGTTTCAACGTTGCAACCATCTTCAACGCTCCAATCAAACTCTACCATGTAAACATATTTTTTCATTTTTGTTTCTCCTTGTTTTTATATTCTTCTTTGCGTTTAACAAAGTCGTTAAATTTAGTTTCTTCTCGTAATAGGCGTAAAGTATCTTTAATTAAGTTTTCTTTTTTACTAACATGAACTACAAGTTTAAGCATATTTGTGTTAGAGTCACAAAGTTCGTGTAAAGCGTATTCTGTAACTAATGCTAGATTTTCTTTATCACCTAAATGGTTAAGTGAATAAATAGCCGTTAAAATAGGTTCTATTTCTTTAATACGTTTCATAATAAATTCTCCTTAGCCAATGCGTCTTAAACCACCTAGAGCAGTTGATACAACAATATCTCCAAATTCAGAACACCAATCGTCATCTTTGTTCCATACGTAAGAACGAGCATAAAATTGTTTGCTGTTGATAGGGTCTAGCAAGTAATCCCAATCTTCGTTATCGTTTGGTATGTATAGAAAACTATAGCATTCACCGAACTCTAAAATTTCGTGAGTTGCTGCGTAAATTGTAAAGTTATATTTTTCTTCAAGTTTCTTAATCTTATCTTGCAATTCTTGATTTTGAAACGCCCAATATCCTATGTGTCTTTCAAAATAGGTGACAAGGTTTTCTTTATTAAAGTCGTTAATATATGGCGTATAAATTTTTAGTTGTTTCATAAGTTCAATAGCTTTTTCTTTTCTTTGTTCAATAGTTGTTTTCATATTTTTAATCTCCTTTTATTCTTCTTCATAACCCTTGCTTAAAGTAATGCCAAGCTCGGTTAGTTCTTCTTCAGTGATGCCGATTGCTTCTTCGAACCATTCGTATTCATTACCAACTTCTGATACAAAGAAATCAGCACAATCTTCTTCAATCCATTTAATAGCTTTGTATAATAATTGTTTAAGTCTAGATTTTTCCATTTCAATCTCCTTATCTAATTTCAATAATTCCATCACTATATTCGTGGAAACCATCGTATTTAAGTTCTTCGCCATAACGTTCATAGTCGATATAGTTGTCTATAGCGTCTAATCTATCGCCATAGCTATCGTGTAAGAATTGATAACCCAAGTCATACCAAGTTGAATCAGGATAAATATATATGTCATCATCCCAGTTCAAACCTTTATCTCGAACTCTGTCTAAAAAAGAATCGGCACCCATAACATCTATGTATGCTTCCATAGTTTTGAAAGCATATTCGTTGTCAAGGATGCCAGACTCTTTAAGAAGTTCAAAGAACGATTTAGGGTTAACGTAATCCCAATTTGTATCGCCGGGG
>JAZRSF010000017.1:0-3774 GCA_045651365.1 Christensenellaceae bacterium | reverse complement strand
GAAAATAAAAAATCCCGATTTTCGTTGAAAATCAGGATTTTACGTTGTTTTGCTTTTCTTTGCTGTGGTGCCACCAGGAATCGAACCGGGGACACAAGGATTTTCAGTCCTTTGCTCTACCAACTGAGCTATGGCACCTTGGTTTTGCGAGTGCAAAGATAGGACAAGTTTTTTATTTACGCAAATAAATCGAGAAAAATCTTTAAAAATTTTACTATTTTGTTTTTTTGCCTTATCTTTGTGGCAGTTAAAAGGGACGGAATGTAGCGCAGTTGGTAGCGCACTACGTTCGGGACGTAGGGGTCGGGCGTTCGAGTCGCCTCATTCCGACAATTTTAAAAACTTGTGCGACAAACGGTGAAAATGGTTTGTCGCTTTTTATTATTTGTAAATATCACTATATTTGTAATTAGAAACATTTTTTTGAACCTATGGGCGATGAGGCTGTAGAGGGGTTTATTAAGATAAGAGGAAAGATATATCAGTTCAATAGCAGGAGCGAATTGGAGAATTTACTTAAATAGTTGATAAAATTGATAATTTTCTTTATCAAAATTAGAATTTTAGGATTTTATGCAAATGGATTACATTTGCGTAATTAGAAAGGGCATTATAAACACCACCACAAATAAAGAGTGGAAGCGTAATAATAAGAATAGATAAGCAAACACAAATAAAATAAATTGCCATGTTAGCATTTACTATAATCACAATTACAATTATCTTTTCTATTATTCTTTACAACAAGACCAAGCAAAAAGAACTTGAAGCAAAGCAAGAGGAAGAACGCAAGCAAAGGGAACTTAAAGCAAAGCAAGATGAAGAACGCAAGCAAAATGAACTTAAAGCAAAGCAAGATGAAGAACGCAAGCAAAAGGAACTTAAAGCAAAGCAAGAGGAAGAACGCAAGCAAAGGGAATGTGAGGAAAAGTATGCAAAAATAATCGCTAAAATAGAAGAAAAAAACAAACGCAAAAAACTCTCACAGATTATTCTTTCATTATACATTATTGCGATAGAAAGAGAAAAAGAAAAGGTGTTAAGTCAACTAAAAGAAATAGGAGCAAATATCATAAAGGTTAACTATAATATATATGAAATCACGATAAATGAGAACATTGATATAAAAACACTATTTTCGTTATGTGAAAAAGTTGATTTAGAATACCATATTTATATTAAAGATTCAAATAACAATAGTTTAATTGAAGTTATATACAATGAATATCATTGTTCTATAATACTAGAAGAAGATTTTGAAGAAAGAATATTTAAAAAAGGTAATTTTTCAAGACAAGCAGAATGTTTTCTCTTTTGTTATTTAGAGAACAGAAAAATCAAGCGTTTAGAGGACAGTTTGGAAACCATTATACTAAATGGTATAAATCAAGCACCTAAACTTTTAGCAAAAGGTAATTCTATCGAAGAAAAAATCTGCTCTGCACTAGAAAGTTCTAACTATGGAATAGACTTTAGAAAGGAGATAGAAAGTATAAAAGAAAAAGATATGTTAGTAGTAAATTATGAACTACCAAACATGTCAAATTTTTCGGAGGTAAAAGAGTATAAATATATTGCTTCATCAAAAGAAATAAGGACTAAAACATACACTGAAAGTTATATCGCAAAAAGATATGAGAATGTATTATACTCAATAACACTTCGCTCATTATATGAGATATTTTCTATTGATACAGAGAATGAGATAAATGGCGTAACTTTCAATGGTTTTGTAACACAAGTAAACCCTGCAACTGGAATAATAGAAAGAAAATGTATTCTATCTCTTCAAGTTGACAGACAAAAATTCTCACAGATAAACTTGTCACAAGTTGAACCCAAAGCATGTTTCAAGGCATTAAAAGGCGTTTCTGCTGCAAAACTTATAGATATTTCTCCAATAACCCCAATATTAACTTTCAACAAGAAAGATAGAAGATTTGTTGAGGGCAAAGATGTTGAGGTAAATCAAGGAACAAATCTTGCAGCCATGCATTGGGAAGATTTTGAACACCTTGTTAGGGAACTGTTTGAAATGGAATTTGCAAGGAATGGTGGAGAGGTACGAGTAACACAAGCAAGTAGAGATGGTGGAGTTGACGCTATTGTTTTCGACCCAGACCCTTTGCGTGGTGGAAAAATTGTTATTCAAGCAAAACGATATACAAACACAGTGGGTGTTTCTGCTGTCAGAGATTTGTATGGAACAGTTATCAACGAGGGAGCAAATTCTGGTATCTTGATTACAACATCTGATTATGGACATGACTCCTATGAATTTGCAAAGGACAAACCCTTGAAATTGCTGAATGGTGGGCATTTGCTTGCTTTACTACATAAAAATGGAAGAACTGCTCACATCAATATTGAGGAAGCAAAGAAGATTATAAATAATGATAATTAAGTGTTTGGTAAACAATAAAATCAAATGTTAAATAGTCGTTTTTACTTTGAAAATCGACATTTAATAGATTATATTTGCAAAAACAATTGTTATGAACACTGTGTATGATATCAACGACATTGTTGATTATGTGATTTTAAGAGCATATCAAGAAGATGACAATAATCTTCTTATAAACCTAAAATTGCAAAAAATTATGTACTATATCCAGGCATGGAGTTTGGGTATAAGAGAACGTGTATTCTTTAATGGTAAATTCCAAGCATGGATACATGGTCCTGTGTCTATCTCAATATATGAAAGATTTAAAGATACAAAAACTTTATACTCTATAATTAATATTACAGATGTTTGTAATAAAAATGTATTTGACAGTATAAAGAAAGAAGATTCTGATTTTATTGATTTTATACTAGAGAATTATATGTGTTTTTCAGGCGTTGAACTTGAAAATATGACACACTCTGAACGTCCTTGGCAAGAAGCAAGAATTGGATTTAAACCAACAGAGAGATGTACTAAAGAAATTTCTGAAAAAACAATGAAATCTTTCTATGGTGAAAAATGGAAAAATCTCACTAACAGATAATGACCATAAAGGGTATGCAAAATTACCGCTTTATAAAAAAGACATCTGTTTTAGTTTCTCTTTTCGTTTTTTCAGGCAAATAGAGTATTTCGAGTTAGGTCAAGAAAAGGCGAAATGGTTTATAAGTTTGATTGACAGATTAACAGATTTATGCAACCAAGATTCTTCTTTATTAGGTAATTTTAATGATAAATCCACATATCGTATTCACGATATTAAGTGGGAGCAAAAGAATATACCTCTTCAAAGGGCGGACTTAAATTGGATTCCTAAAGAATACTTGAATAATGATAAAGAATTTCCAATAATTCAAATTGAATTATCGAAAGGAAAAGGCAGAATCATCGGTTTCTTTAATGAAAATTCCACTATATTTTACATTGTACTTCTTGACCCTCGACACAATATGCAACCTTGTAAAAGCAGAGGGTATAAAATTCATGAAACAGAATTTGGAGATTCTGAATACAATGATACTCTTCGACAAATTGCAAATCATAGAAACAAATTTTATGAGAATTGCAAGCATAAAAAAGGTAATTGTCTGTATGATTCTTTTTTCCCGCCCACAAAAGGTGGATATATTTATATAGATGAAGATTTTATTGATAAATATAATGAGTTGTTAGAGAATGGCACATTCACTGACAAATTTGAAAGGTTTCTTTTAGAAGATATGTAGCAACTTTCTAGGTAAAATATAATCCTTTATAACCTAATCAATATTTTTTTTAAATGTATAAGTTGTATTTGTATTAAAATAAAAATGTATCAATATAAC
>JAZRSF010000016.1:0-39935 GCA_045651365.1 Christensenellaceae bacterium | reverse complement strand
ATTATTGACGAAGCAGAAGACTTTACCTACTTTACCTTAGATGGAAACGTATCCTTCGATGAAGAAGGTATATTAACCTACGACGCCGACGACTGGTATTGGGACGGCTACCACGTAGTTGTAAACGATATTGACGCTGGTGCATATACACATTACTCTAACTCTACGAATGGAACTCTTCACGTTGATGCTAGAGCGGCTGCAGTGTCGTCAATACAACCTACTAATTACGGTTTCTCAGGTGTATTCGATGGTCAAGGTTATACTATTAAAAATATGTATGTTGATGCTGTATCTAATTCTATAGTTACAGGAACTACAAATTCAAATAATATGGCTCAACAAGGTTTAGGTTTATTTACCTACGTTAATAACGGCGTTATCAAGAACGTAGCGTTTACAAATATGTATAGTGGTAGTTCTAAACCTTCAGATGCATCTCAAAAATACGTTGGCGTTGTTAGAACTCCATTTATTAATTCTATAGTTAACAACTCTGTAATTCAAGACGTTTATCTATCAATGTATAGACTAGGTGCAACTCAAAGATACTTCTTATGTTATTCTTCAGATAACACCAGTTCTATCAATAGAGTATTCATCCAAGATAACGATATTACTAGGACAAATGGTAATGGTCACGGTTTTGTTGGCCCAGCCTCATATGCAACAATGACTGACGTTTACGTTATTGAATCAGTGCCTATTATGACTAATAGTGACCGCGTTCAATGTGACGTTAAGGATGCAAGTGGTAATGCTATTTTAACTAAAACATATTTATATTATGTAACTGCTGATGCTGCATACGTAGATGATGTTCCTGTTGTAAATCCATATAACTACATGGTTGATATCACTAATAAAGGAACATTATATGACGTAACCTCAACAGAAAAACTCATTTACAAATATAACACAACAACCCAAGTTAATAACTCAAGGACAATTAGGATTTTAAGTGGTGTTAAACGTTATACTGCTGTGGATAATATGCAAACCGAAACGGCGATAGCAGCAAACGACTTTGCTGCTTGGACTGCTACGGGCTTATGGACCATCACTAAAGGTGTTCCTACAATGCACCCAATCGCCAATGCTTAATAGCGAAACTAAAAACTAGACAGCGATTACTCGCTTAACAAAAAGAGACTTTCTTAACCGAAAGTCTCTTTTTCTTTTTGTCATTCTGAGACGATACCACCTAGACGGACAATCTAGGAATCTACTTATTAGGTCCTTAGATTGCCCATTGTTCTTGCCCCTCTCAGGACGACAACCCCCGTCAATCTAAGCGCCATCATTGTCATTCTGAGCTTGTCGAAGAATCCCTTAGATGTTGCATCACCGTTTACACTACGATGGGCTACGCCCGACTTCACTTCGTTTCGCTCAACATGACGAATAAGTGTCATACCGACCGAGCAATACCCCAGCCTGTCATACCGACCAAGCGTGAGCGAGTGGAGCGTATCTTTTTTCCCCTTGAATTTATTAGCGTCTCTTTAAATGTTTCCTTAAGTTTATTGACTAATGTAAAAAATTGGCAATTTTTAGTTGTATAACCTCAATTTCTGCTTGAAATGTCAATATTCTTATATAAATTTTCTAAAACATATAGTATAATACCCTTGAGGTATTGTAAAGTAATTATGAAAAAGATTTTAGTTTTACTTTTATCATTCATATTTGTTTTTTCTCTCGTTCTCTCTGGTTGTAGTTCTAACCCTTGCAAAAAAGGGCATAACTACGGTGGTTGGACTGTTACTAAATCGGCTACTTGCACCGAAGATGGAGAGGTTGTTCGCTTTTGTCTAAACGAAGGTTGCGAACATAAAGAAACGGCAGTTATTTCAAAACTAGGGCATGATTTAGATTTTGTTGAAGCTAGGGAGTCTACTTGTTATTTACAAGGTTGTTGCGACCATTATTATTGCAATAATTGCGAAGAGGTTCTTAATATTGAGCACGAAATTGTAGACGAAAGCTTAATCTTTCAAGAATACGCCGCTCACGACGTTGCACACGGCGAAAATAAAATTCTTGTTGCGCCAGGACAAAACAAAGAGGGTCTTGCTCATCAAAGATGCGTAAATTACGAGCGTTGTGGATACTATATAGCCGTTATTTTAGAGGCAAACAGTGGCTCTGAAAATGGTGGCGAGGGTGAATGGTCTGAACCTGCGTAATATCAAATAGTTATAACAAAAGGCAAATTCAATTCGCCTTTTCACTTGAATGTTTATTTTTATAGTTATATAATATATATATTAATTTCATGAGGGGTTGTTATGGAAGATAAAAAAGTTAGAATTGGTTTTATTGGTTTAGGTGGTAGAGGAGCATCTTGCTTTAATACGCCTGGTAATATTGGTTTACTTGGTAACGTATTAAATAACTCGAAAGATGCAATCGTTACTGCCGTTTGCGATAAGTTTGAAGACCGTGTTGAAATGGCTGCAAATAAAGTTGTTGCTAAAGGCAACCCAATGCCTTTTAAAACCACCGATTATAAAGAAATGATGACTAAGGATTTAGTAGATGCCATCATTATTTGCACTAGTTGGGATATGCACGTAAAAGTTGCGTTAGAAGGTATGCGCCTAGGTATCCCAGTAGCAATGGAAGTTGGTGGAACTCATAATATTGAGGACTGCTGGAAATTAGTCGATTGCTACGAAGAAACGGGAACTCCTATTTTCTTTATGGAAAACTGTTGTTTTAATAAAGACGAGTCTTTAGCGACTTCGTTAGTTCGTAACGGCGTGTTAGGAGACGTTGCTTTTTGTCAAGGCTATTATTGCCACGACCTTCGTAAACAAATTTGTAATGGTATCAATACTCACCATTATCGCTTACCTGAATATACCAATTACAACTGCGAAAACTATCCAACTCACGAATTAGGTCCTATCGCTAAAATCTTAAATATTACTTCTGGTAACCGTTTTACTAAACTCGTTTCAATGGCGTCTAAGTCAATCGGCTTAAAACAATATATTGCAGACCACCCAGAATTCCAAGAGGCTTTAGGGGATAGAGAATTCAAACAAGGCGACGTCGTAACCACCATGATTGAATGTGAAAACGGCGAAACGGTTTTCTTAAAACTAGACACGACTCTTCCTCGTTTATACGAACGTAACCTAACGGTTAGTGCAACTAAAGGTTTCTATAACCAAACAACTCACTCCGTTATTCTTGACGACGGCAATCTAGACCACGAACATACTCCATACAAAGATGCTTTCTTTAACGACGTAAACTACTCGAAATATCTTCCAGATGATTGGAGAACTATTACACCTGAGCAAATAAAATCTGGACACGGTGGTATGGACTTCATTATGCTTAAACACTTTATCGAGTGCATTAAGTATAACAAGCCAATGCCAATCGACGTTTACGACGCAGTTACTTGGATGTGTGTAACGGCTCTTTCTGAAAAGTCAATTGCTGAAGGTAGCGTTCCCGTTGAATTCCCAGACTTCACTCGTGGTAAGTATAAGACGAGAAAGACCGTTGACGCTCTTAAATATCCAGTTATTAAAGGTTAAATAAAAAATTATCGAAAATAATCCACGAAATCAACTATAAGGTCAACCAAAACTTTTTTAGCGTTAATGCTTTTATAAGGTTAAAAGGCACGATTACAATTTTATATATGCACAATTATTAAAAAGGCGAATTAAATTCGTCTTTTTTACTTGCGGTTTTACTTTGCTAGTTATATAATATATCTAAATTATATAACAAAATTTTACTTGTCATTAAAGGAGCGATTATGGAAGATAGAAAAGTAAGAATTGGCTTTATAGGCTTAGGTGGTAGAGGTGCTGCATTCCACAACACTGCAGGCAACATTGGTTTACTTGGAAACGTTCTAAACAACGCTAAAGAGGCTATAGTTACTGCCGTTTGCGATAAGTTCCAAGACCGTGTTGAGGCTGCCGCAAAAAAAGTTGTTGATAAAGGCAATCCAGAACCTTTCAAAACTACCGATTATAGGGAAATGATGACTAAGGATTTAGTAGACGCAGTTATTATTTCAACTAGTTGGGATATGCACGTTAAAGTTGCTCTAGAAGGTATGCATCTTGGTATTCCTGTTGCGATGGAAGTTGGTGGAACACACAGCATTGAAGATTGCTGGAAGTTAGTTGACTGCTACGAAGAAACCGGCACCCCTATTTTCTTCATGGAAAACTGCTGTTATAATAAGGACGAAGCGTTAGTTACTTCTCTTGTTAGAAACGGTGCTTTAGGTGAAATTGCTTTCTGTCAAGGCTATTATTGCCACGACCTTCGTGAGGAAATTTGTAGTGGTATTGATAACCACCACTATCGCTTACCCGAATATACCAATTACAACTGCGAAAACTATCCAACCCACGAATTAGGTCCTATCGCTAAAATCTTAAACATTACTTCTGGTAACCGTTTTACTAAACTCGTTTCAATGGCGTCTAAGTCAATCGGCTTAAAGCACTACATTGCAAATAATCCTAAATACAAAGACCGTTTAGGGGATAGAGAATTCAAGCAAGGTGACGTTGTTACCACTATGATTGAATGTGAAAACGGTGAAACCGTTTTCTTAAAACTAGACACGACTCTTCCTCGCTTATACGAACGTAATCTAACTGCAAGTGGAACTAAAGGTTTCTACAACCAAACCACCCACTCTGTTATTCTTGACGACGGCTCTTTCGACCACGAACATACTGCATACAAAGATTTATTCTTCTCTGACGAAAAGTATTCAAGATATCTTCCAGACGATTGGAGAACGATAACTCCTGAACAAATGAAAGCCGGACACGGTGGTATGGACTTCATTATGCTTAAACACTTTATCGAGTGCATTAAGTATAACAAGCCAATGCCAATCGACGTTTACGACGCTGTTACTTGGATGTGCGTTACTGCTCTTTCTGAAAAGTCTATCGCAGAAGGTAGCGTTCCCGTTGAATTCCCAGACTTTACTCGTGGTAAGTATAAGACGAGAAAGACCGTTGACACCATGGAATTCCCTGTTATTAAGGAATAATCAAAATTTAACGCAGCAGGGCTTAAAAGTCAATTTTTGGGCTTAAACGACAAGACGGAGAGATTATTATGATTATAAATTTTTTAGGCGATAGCATTACTGAAGCAGTTCCTTTTAAGGAAGAAGATAAATACGTTAACCTAGTAGCAAAGGCGCTTAAATGCACCGTTAGAAGTTATGGGCTTTCTGGAACGAGAATTGCAAAAATTCACATTCCTGATTACTTCCCAGACGATTTTCAACTTCGTGCCGTTCCAATGGATAACGACGCTGACTACGTTTTCGTGTTCGGTGGAACTAACGACTTTGGTCATGGCGATGCTCCTATGGGTGATATTACTAGTGAAGACCCATACACTTTTTACGGTGGCTTAAAAACGCTTATTTCCATCCTAGAGTCAAAATACGGCAGGGAAAAACTTGTCTTTATTTTGCCTATGCAAAGACATAATCAAGATAGCGTTCGTGGTGAAAATAAAACTGAGGACGTTGGAACTTTAAGCGATTACGTTAACGTTATGAAAGAAGTTTTAGACGGCTACGGAATTCCTTATATCGATTTATATAACCATTGCGTTTTAGACACTCCACCAAAAGGCGCAAGCGAATTTTTCTTAGACGGACTTCACCCTAATAGGATAGGGCATAGAGTTATTGCGCAGGCTGTAGTTGCCTTCGTAGAATGTATGGAATTCGCTAAAAAGAACAAAAAATAATAATTATAAAAGCGAGGCTACGTTTTGAGCCTCGCTTATTATTTATTGCTTATTTGCAACCACAACCACAGCCACCTAAGAAGCCACCGCCGTGTTTACCACATAAGCATAAAAGGAGTAATGCTAATGGCAAGCAGTAGCAACTGCTGAATAAACCGTTTAAGCAACCACTCTTACAAAGGCAGATAATAAGAAGTATTATCAAAATCCATAGGCAACAGTTGTTGCCACCTAAAAAATCGAAATTGTTCATAAGAACCTCCAAGTATTTCTCTCCGCCTATGTAAAATCTGTGCCGGCGAAGTTTTTCTACTATCAATATAATCTGGAAAAACCGAAAATGTTACGAATAGGCTTGCTTTTTGTTTGCCTTAGGTTAAAAAAATATGGTAAAATAAACTTGCGTAGAGCGAAAATCTTTATTTCGACTCAAAATTACGCAAGAAATTTTTTCTTACGGGTATTACTAATTGTAAACTCGATTGGAGGCTTAAATGAATAAAAACAATTATTTTACTGCTCGCAGGGTAACTTGGCTTGCAATTTTACTAAGTTTAGTTATCGTTTTGCAAACTTTTGGTGGCTCGATAAATATCGGTGCTGTTCAACTTAACTTTACGCTTATCCCTATCGTTCTCGGTGCAATTTTACTTGGACCAATAGCAGGACTCGTTTTGGGGTTTGCTTGTGGCGTTGTGGTTTTAATTCAGGTAATTGTAGGGCTCGTTCCTTTCTATACGCTTATTTGGACGGAGACTCCATTAGTTGCAGCACTAACTTGCATAGTAAAAACTAGCGTTGCAGGTTTACTTTGTGGATACGTTTATAAAATAATTGAAAAGAAAAACGCATACGTTGCAGTTTTCGTAGCGTCGTCAATTGTTCCAGTGGTTAATACGGGACTTTTTGTTCTCGGTTGTTTAGGTATGTGGGATGCAATCGTAACGATAGCAGGGGGCTCTAACATCTTTGGGTTTATTATTATTTCCTTAGTTGGTGTTAACTTTTTTATCGAACTTGCTGTTAACGTTTTAGTTGCTCCTGCGCTTTACAAGGTTATAAAAATCGTTGATAAGGCTTTCTAATAGGTGAAATATGTTACTTGCTATAGACGTTGGTAATACCAACATAAAATACGGCGTTTTTAAGGAGGACGAACTAGTTGCTTCCTTCCGTGTTTCCTCAAGATTATCTAGAACGGCTGACGAATACGGTTCTGTATTAGTTAATCTATTGCAAACGAGAGGAATTGAAAAAACCGATATAGATGGAGTTATCCTTTCATCAGTTATTCCGTCTTTGAACTATACTATTTGCCATATGTGTGAATACTTCTTTAATATTACGCCACTGATGATTGGTCCGGGTGTTAAAACGGGTCTAAACGTTAAGGCAGATAACCCAAAAGAAGTGGGCGCAGATATCATCGTAAACAGCGTTTCGGCATTTACGAAATATGGTGGACCGGTAGTAGTAATCGATTTTGGAACGGCAACCACCTTTGACGTTATTAGCGATAAATGCGAACTTTTGGGCGTAATAATAGCGCCTGGTATTAAAACTTCTTTGGAAGGTTTAGTGTCAAACACGGCGCAACTTCCAATGATAGAACTAGACGCTCCAAAAACGGTAATTGGTAAAAACACTAAACATTGTATGCAATCGGGTATCATATTCGGCTTTGCAGGTTTAGTTGATAACATTTTATACAAAATTAAAAAAGAATTGCATTTGGATGACATCAAAGTCGTTGCCACTGGTGGACTTGGTGAAATCATTGCAAAAGAAGTAAAAAGCATTACCTTGGTAGATAGAACGCTCACGTTAGACGGGCTAAATACCATTTACAAATTAAATACTCAAGCAAAATAAGGAGTTAAAATTATGAAAAAAGTAGGCGTTGCAATTTTAGGTTTAGGCGTTGTTGGTGGAGGCACTTACGACATACTTACTAAAAATAAAGAATACTTTAAAAAGACACAAGATTTAGATATAACCGTAGAAAACGTTTTAGAAAAAAATAAAGAAAGAGCAATTTCTATGGGCGTGCCAGAAGATGTTATAGCTTCAAGCATAGAAGAAGTTGCTTGCAACCCACTTGTTGATATCGTAGTAGAAGTTATCGGTGGAATCGAGCCTGCTAAGACTTTTGTTCTAAAGGCACTAAAGAGTGGAAAGACGGTAGTTACTTCTAACAAGGAATTATTTGCTAAGCATTGGCCAGAACTTGAATCTGCTGCAAAGAAGAGTAGAGTAGGGTTATTTTTCGAGGCAACTTGCGTAGGTGGCGTTCCAATTATTAGAGCGTTGCAAGAAAGCATGCAAGCAAATAATATTCAATCAATAAAGGGTATAATTAACGGAACTACCAACTATATTTTAACAAAAATGGAAAAAGAAGGTTGGTCTTATGAAGATGCTCTTAAAGAGGCTCAACGCCTTGGCTATGCTGAGTTTAACCCTACTGCAGACGTTGAAGGCTTCGACGCAATGTATAAACTTTCAATATTATCAAGTTTAGCGTTCAATACCAAGATTTCCTATCAAAACGTTTATAGAGAAGGTATTACAAACGTAAATAAAGAGGATATTGCATACGGAAAGAAAATGGGTTACACGCTCAAACTTTTAGGTATTGGTAAAAAGACTAGTGCAGGTATTGAAGTTAGAGTTCACCCAACCTTCGTTAAGAACGAAAATCCACTTGCTAGCGTTAACGATAGTTTTAACGCTGTTCACCTTGTTGGCGATTCAGTTGGCGAAATCATGCTTTACGGTAGGGGCGCAGGCGCTCTTCCAACGGGAAGCGCTATCGTTTCGGACGTTATTTTTGCCGCTCGCCATGCAAACGAATATTTCTACGCACCATTCGATAATAGCGAAAAGGGTGCTGAAAAGACTAAATTTGCAAACGATTTCTGTTCTCAATACTATATGAGATTATCAGTTAACGATACTGCCGGCGTGCTTTCAAAAATGTCTGGCGTATTAGGTAAATACAATATAAGCATAAAAGAAGTTATTCAAGTAACGGCTAAGGATAACGTTGCGCAAGTAGTTATTACTACACACGAATGTATGGAAAATTCAATCAAAAAAGCCGTTGATAAATTAAACGCTTTAGAAGACGTAGTTAAGATTAACGGAATAATTAGGATAGAAGAATAATTAAACAGATTAGAGGAAGAGTATGAAAAATCAATTAATGCATGAGGAAATGAATAAGCTTTCCGAAATATAAAAAGCTACTCCTAAGTTTACCGAGGAAACGTATAGACAAAATAACGTAATGCGTGGACTTCGTGACCAAAACGGAACTGGTGTAATAACGGGTTTAACTGACATATCAGACGTTATTGCTAAGAAAAACGGAGAGCCAATTCCTGGCGAATTATACTATCGTAGTATTGACGTTAAAAAGATTATCGAAGGTTATAACGACCAAAATCGTTGTGGCTTTGAAGAAATCACCTATTTGTTATTGTTTGGAAAATTACCAAACCAAGAAGAATTAAAAGAATTTAACGAACTACTAGTAACCTATAGAAAATTACCTAAGAACTTCGTTAGAGACGTTATTATGAAAAGTCCTAGTAAGGACATTATGAACTCTATCGCAAGAAGTATCTTAATGTTCTACAGTTACGACCATAATGCCTTAGATAATTCAATTGATAACGTGTTGCGTCAATGTTTAACGCTAGTATCGGTTATGCCAATGTTTGCCGTTTACGGCTACAATGCGCATTTGCATTATAACGAAAACAAGAGTTTGGTTATTCACAAGCCAAAGCCTGAACTTTCTATTGCAGAAAACGTATTACATATGCTCCGTCCTGACGGAAGTTTTAGTGAATTAGAGGCAAAAGTATTAGACATAGCCTTTATTCTTCACGCAGAACACGGTGGTGGTAATAACTCTACTTTTACAACTCACGTTGTAACTAGTGCAGGCACCGACACTTATTCTGCAATAACTGCCGCTATATGTTCGCTAAAAGGTCCAAGGCACGGTGGTGCAAACATTAAGGTTATGGATATGTTTGCCGATATTAAAAAGCACGTAAAAGACTGGAATGACAAGCAAGAGTTGAGAGAATACTTAACCAAGATGTTAAATGGGGAAGTGTTCGACAAGGCAGGCTTAATTTATGGTATGGGACACGCAGTTTACACTGTTTCAGACCCTAGAGCAGAGGTGTTCAAAGGATTCGTCGAACAACTTGCAAAAGAAAAAGGCATGCAAAAAGTATTCAAACTTTATAATAACGTTGAAGAAATTTCCAGACAACTTATTATGGAGAGGAAGAGAACCTTTAAGCCTGTTTCAGCAAACGTAGACTTCTATAGTGGTTTCGTATATCACATGCTAGGACTTCCAATTGAACTATATACTCCAATGTTTGCCGTTGCTAGAATGGCTGGTTGGGCAGCTCATAGAATTGAAGAAATTCTAAATAACGGTAAAATTATCCGTCCTGCATACGTATCGACTAACGGCAGAAAGGAATACAAAAAAATCGAAGATAGAGATTAAAAAATACGCCGACAAACGTTAAGTTTGTCGGCGTTAAATTTTTAAAAAATGCGTAGAGATTAAATCTCTACGCAAGTGCTGTTAATTCACATTTTTATTAAAACAATCGCATCTATGAGTTCCTACGTATCCCGTGTCGTTGCACTTGTTGCAAGCATAAACAGGGGATAATTCTTTGAGCGTTAGTCCTTTTTTGCCCAACAAATTTTCGGCGTTTTTACGCAAGGTCTTTTGTTCGTTTTCAAGAGAAGAGAGTTTTTCATTATCGCCTGCAATTTCAGCAAAAGCAAGGTCTTTTTCTAGACTATTTAGTCTAGATAAAATCTGTTTAACGCCCTCTATTTGCATTGCTTTTTCGGTATTCTTTTGCGCCCTCGACACTGCTAAACTTCTTCTTCTTTCGTATTCTCTGTTGTATTCTTCTTGGGTGTTTTGAGATTGATTAGATTGCGCCTTTTCGGTTATGGAATCAGGAGTAAAAATCGAGTTGTTTTTCCAATTGGAAAGTATGCCGTTCATATAGGCAATCGGCGAGGATTTTCCTGAAGAAAGTTTGCCTGCTTCTATTATCATGTCTTCGGTAAAATTCCAAGATTTCCACATTGCGTAATTCTCTCTATCCCAAGGGGTAGGGCGACGGTTCACACCAATAGTTAAAAGCAATTTTTTGATAAATTCATCAGTGCGTTTTTGTTCTTCAAAATAGTCGTTAACACTTGATAAATCTATAAACCCTCGATTTCTTAGATAGTCTATAAAATCGTTCATCTCAGCAAGAGTGTTTTTGCCTTCAAAAAACAAATTATTTGCTATAAATAGCAAGGTATCTTCGGTAAAACCGAAGGATATCCACTTGCTTACGAAAGAGTCTATTTCAGGCTCTAAAACCTCAACGTAAATGCCAAGCGTTTTGTTAAGATTAATCGTAAAGTTAAATATTCTCTCGCTATTTTCGATATACGTTTGAATTTCCTGTTTAGAAAAGCACTTGGTAGAGTAAAGTTTAAGCAATAACTCGTCCAATTTTTTTACGTTACCTTTCTTTATTTTCTTTGCGGCGAATATAATATTTTCTGGTTCAAAATGAAGTTCGTTAGTCCACTTTTTAAATAGGTTCAAGTCCTCTATGTCAGGCTGTCTTTTAATAGACATGCTTGATAAAATTTTGGCGATTTCACTCGTTCTCAATACGTAAGAAGAAAGTTCTTTTTCAACCTTTTCAGCCGTGTTGATTTCACGATTTCCAAAGTCTTTAGCAACCTTGCTTATGTAGTGATATCCAATATCGGTGCCTTTTCTATCGACGCAGTATTTAACTATCATAAGCATTGCTTCTGGCTTAATAGAATAAGCTTCCATTATGTTGAAATACTCGGTATATTCACTTGTAGAAATCATTCTAGAAGGCAATAAAACTTGTAATCCCTTGGTAAAGTCGCTATATTTTTCAGCCTTGTATTTTCTTGGCTTTGAAGAGATGGTGTTTATTGGTAAGTAGGATATAGCAAAAGGTTCGTTAGATAAAACCGAACACAATCCAAATTCTTCCCAATAATAGAAACAGTCTTTAACGATTTCCTCGGTTAAAAGAAGCGTTTGTGCAAACTCTTTTACGTCTATTTCTTTTTCAGGGTGATTGCATAAGTATAGACCGTAAAGGTAAACCTTAACGGCATTGTCCCCTGCGTTGGGCATGTATTGAGTTATAAAGGAATTTTCTATGCTGGTAATTGCGTTTTTAGAAAACTCTTTAGAAAAGGAACAAATCATACTTCTCCTTGGTAAATAAAACCCCAAAAAATTGAAAAATACCTTGCACTAAATACTAAAGTAGTATATAATATAATATAACTATAATAGGCGTTTAGTAACTTTTTTTAGAAGTGTGAAAACCATTATATATCAAAAAAAACAAAAAAGCAACTATAAAAGATATTTTTGTTATATACTTTTATTTTAGGGCAATATCTTTTAGGAGAGATTTATGGCAGGAGAGATTTTAACCCCTTCTTCAATATGGAGCGACGTCAAAATAGATAATATTCCCAAAGCTGAAATTATTGGAGAATATAAGTCTGGTAGCGTTACTCTTACGAGAATGAGAATAGATGGGCGAATCGTAGACGACGGAACGGTTAAAATTTATGCAGTGCTTGCGAAAAAACAGGCAAAAAAGCAAGCACCTGCTATCTTTATACTTCAAAAATTTACTGATGGGGCAGACGAGACGTTGGCAACCGACCTTGCGAAAAAAGGCTATACAGCATTCGTAGTAAACGTTGGTGGCGAGGACGGTATAAACACGAACTTCACCATGTATCCTACAAGCTTAGCGCATGCTAACTATATTTGCGCCAAACAGGACGAAGACTATCTAATTCATGGAAATATTAAAAATACTTATTGGTATGAGTGGGGATTAACGGTTAGATACGCTCTTAAATATCTTAAATCTCTACCAGAGGTTTCGAAGGTTGCTGGACTTGGTATTGACGACAGCGCAACCGTCTTGTGGCATATGACTGCAACTGAAAAATTTGATTGTTTAGCATTCATTTTGAATGCTGGGTGGAGAGCTTATAAAGGCAATTATAAATTTCAAGGCAACGTAGACCAACAATTCTCGGATTCACAATTAAACTACTTAGCAGGGATAGAGCCTCAAGCATATGCAAACCACGTTACTGCACCAACTATTATTTTGTCTGCAACGAACAGCGCAGACTATGATTTTGAGCGTTCGCACGATACTTACGCTAGAATTAACGAAAAACTTCCAGCCGTTACTTGTAGCGCCGTTGGAAGAAGAGATTGCATTAACAAAGCAGAGTATGAAAATCTTCTTAAATTTTTCAAGCAAAACCTTACCTCTAGCGATAAAAATGTGTTTTCTATACCAAAAGACCCACTTATTAAATGCGACGTAAAGAACGGCAAGATAAATTGTCTTGTTTCTGTGGATAAAAGACAACTAAAGGAAGTTTATCTTTTCGCTGCAGAAGAAAAATATAATCCGTCGTTACGTCAATGGCAAAGAGTAGATTTAAACCAACTCACAAACGGAGATTATTCTTGTGAATATTTACCATATTTTAAATCAAAGGTGGCTTTTCTTTTTGTTAAGGCAATTTATAAAAACGGATACGTTATAGACTCCGACGTAGTTTGTAAAAAGTTCACCGAAACTGAAATAGAAAGTGGATATAAGAGCAAGATTATTTATTCTTCTAGAGAGAATAATAGCGATAGTGCCTTTTATCCTGCAGGAAACAGACTTAAAAAACCATTTGGCATTATTCTAGAGGAAGACTATAATGTAGAAGAAAAAAATGGAGCAATGGACATTATCGGCATTACTTGTAAAACAGGCTTGCTTTCATTTAGGATAGGCTTAGAGAAATATCGTCCTCTAGACGAGAGCATATTATTATTCGATGCATACTTAAAACAGGACGGTAGGATAACGGTTAAACTCGTTTGCGACTATTATGGGAACAAGAGAGAATATTTAGCATCGATAAAAGTAAACGGTGGCGAAGTATGGCACAACCTAAAATTTTCCTTAAACAACTTTAAAACGGCAGAAGGTATGGCGTTAAGAGGATTAAAGGACGTTCAGGCAATAGAAATTCACGCAGACGGCGAATATTTAATAAACAACGTGCTTTGGGTATAATAAAAATGATTTATCAAGAAGGTGGAAAGATAATTTCCAAAAAAGAGCATGCGTGTGGAGGTAAGGAATGGTTAATAGTTCGCACGGGTGCAGATATAAAATTAAAATGTTTAACTTGTGGTAGAAACCTGTTCTTATCGGTCGACCAAGTTAAAAAGATGGCAAAAATCTATCAAGAAACAAAGCATGAGGGAGATAAATGAAGGAAAACCAAGAAATCTTAATGGAGGAAACTCAAGTCGATACAAATCAAGAGGCTATAGCCGATGAAACTCAACTTGATGAAACTCAAGAAGATATAGAAAAAAAGCGAAAAAAACAGCGAAGAAGTAATATTTTATTTTTTACGTTCGCCGGTATATTCGTTCTCATTTTAATTGGCAACGTATTTCTCTTTACTAAGGTGTTGTTTCAAGTAAGCGTCGAGGGTAGTTCAATGAGAAGCACGCTTTCCCACGGAGACGTGTTAATCGTTAACCGTTACGCAGACGTCGATAGAGGAGACGTAGTCATCATTAAAAAGCATAAAGACGCCTTTACTCAAGAAATAACGCCTATTGATGGAAAAGTAGACCTTTCAAAATTGCATTATCCTTGTCTTAGGGTAGTAGAAGTAAAAAACGATTACGGAACTTTATCGTATACTATTGATGGCAATATTTTAACAATCAACAACCCACGCCACGAGATGGAAATTGTTTACGAAACTGAATATAGCGTTGTTAAGAGGGTTATTGGGATTGAAGGTGATACTATAAAAATTGAAAAGGGAAGCGTTTATCTTAAGAAAACAGGAGAGAGTGAATTCAAACGTTTAGAGGAAGATTATCTTGACGAGTGGATAGAAACCAACCCTATAGAAGGATATCCTAGAGAATGGGTGTGTGGACAAGGTGAGATATTCTATTTAGGAGATAACCGATTAGACAGTGAAGACTCCAGAGTTGACGGATGTTGCAAGGTTGAAAACGTTGAAGGTGTAGTATCCAAATTCGCTATATGGATTAAGCCTATAACTACTTGGTTAAGCAAGTTATTCTCATAAAAGGAAAAGGTATGTTTATTTTTAGGGCGATAAAAAAGATTATAGCCACAGCGTTAAAAGCAACCTATAGGTTACTATGCGTTTTTAACTTACAATTTACGATTTTGTTAGTTTTGGTGGGCATATTACTATGGGCACTCGGCGTTTTTGAAGAAGGTGGATTTCCACTAATTATTTTCGTTGTGCTATTTATAGGCTCAATATTACTTGCACTTTATTTAACGGTTAGGAAGATTTTAGGCTTAGACAAAAAGAAGAAAAAGAAATCTACGATTCAAATCGTAGCAAACGACCAAACGGCGCAAGAAGCTCAAACGGTAACTCCTTCTACGATAAGCCAAACGCAAATGCCAATTCAAACTGAACAAAATTATCCAGCCGAACAATTCACGGCTATTGAACAAGAAACGCCGAAATATTACAGAGTAAAGCAAAATAGCAATTATATTATGGCTGAATATTCAAACAGATACGAACTATTCGTAATTACTCCACAAGGACTTAAAAAAATCAGGACGGACTACAAACGTTAAAGAGGAAAAGATGACACAGTATTACAAACATGAAATATACGAGCAAGTCTCAGCTCAGCGTAAAAGGGCGCTATGGATATACTTAATATGCATTTTAGGGGTTTATCTAATAGAGAGTGGAATTGTTTTAGGTTGGTATTTAACCCTACCTTTTAAGTCGCCACAGATAAAAACGGTTAAATGGATACATTATCCAGTAACAGGCATATTCGTAATAGCATCTTTTATCTATTTAGGTATTCCATATAAAAGGGTAAATAAATTTTATAAACTTTGTATTCAACTTGAAACGGGAATAAAAGAAACGTTCGAAGGAAAATTTTTTGAATACGACGGCATGCTTACAAACAAAGATAACGTTGATTGTAAGTCGCTAGTGTTTATCGAATGGAATAAATACAAGAAAAAACCCTTTGAAAGAAAAGTTTTAGTGTTTTACGAGTTTCCTTTTCCAGAAATTCCAGAAGGTGCGCTAGTAAAATACGTCACTCAAGGAAACGTTTTGATAGAATACGAAATATTAGAATGCGAAGAAGATAATTCACAGGAGAACTAAGATGAAAGCAATAGTAACGGTAATAGGAAAAGACAAACCAGGCATAATAGCAAAAGTTTCAACGGCACTCGCTGAAAACAAGGTAAATATAGAGGATATTAGCCAAAGCATAACCCAAGGATATTTTACAATGATTATGCTTTGCAATATAGCAAATAGCAACCTTTCTTTAAAAGAAATAATCGTGTTGTTAAATGGTGTGGGCGAGCAAATGGGCGTTTCTATACACGTTCAACACGAAGATATCTTTAACGCAATGCATACCATATAATTTTAGGGGACGGCTATGATAAATTCTAAAGACATAATTGAAACTATAAACATGGTCGAAAAGGAACACTTTGACGTTAGAACGATAACCATGGGTATTTCATTATTATCCTGCATAAGAGACGACGCAAAGTTAACTGCCGACCTTTGTTATGATAAAATTTGTAAAAAAGCAGAAAGAATAGTAAAAGTTGCAGAAGATTTGGGTATGGAATACGGCATTCCAATCATAAATAAGCGTGTTTCTATAACCCCTGCAAGTATACTTACTGCAAATTTTCCAGGAAAAGAAATAGTTCTAGCAAAAGCGTTAGACAGGGCTGCATCAACTTGTGGAATAGACTTTTTAGGTGGATATTCTGCGCTCGTAAATAAAGGTATGAGCTCATTTGAAGAGTCGTTTATTAAGAGCATTCCAGAGGCGCTTTCAGTTACTCAAAGAATGTGTTCTTCTGTAAACGTAGGCTCTTCAAAAACGGGTATCAACATGGATGCAGTTAAACTAATGGGTGAGGTTATAGTTGAATCAGCCCAAAAAACTGCCAACGAAGACGGCATTGGTAGTGCTAAACTCGTAGTATTTTGTAACGCCGTAGAGGACAACCCTTTTATGGCAGGTGCATTCCACGGAATAGGCGAGGGCGAAACGGTTATAAACGTAGGTGTTTCCGGACCTGGTGTAGTTCACCATGCGTTAAAGAGTATTAAGGGTGCAAGCATAGACGAAGTAGCCGAAACCATTAAAAAGACGGCGTTTAAGATTACTAGAGCAGGTCAACTTATAGCAAGTCAAGCCGCCCAAAGGCTTAACGCAGAATTTGGTATTGTAGACTTATCGTTAGCACCTACCCCTGTTATGGGCGATAGCGTCGCTCATATCCTAGAAGAGATGGGACTAGAATCAGTTGGTTGTCACGGCACGACTGCTTGTCTTGCAATGCTTAACGATGCAGTTAAAAAGGGTGGCGTAATGGCAAGTTCAAGAGTGGGTGGATTATCTGGCGCATTTATTCCTGTTAGCGAAGACATTGGCATGATTAAGGCGGCTAGAAATGGTGCAATCGACCTTAATAAACTAGAAGCAATGACTTCAGTTTGTAGTGTAGGCATAGATATGGTTGCAATTCCAGGCGATACACCTGCAACGACCATTTCAGGTATTATCGCAGACGAATGCGCAATCGGTATGATAAATAATAAAACGACGGCTGTTCGTATTATCCCAGTTCCAAACAAGGGCGTAGGCGAAGAGGTTGAATTCGGTGGCTTATTAGGTAGCGCACCTATAATGAAGGTAAGTCCTTATGGTTGTGCAGACTTTATTAATCGTGGTGGAAGAATGCCTGCCCCAATACATAGTAATAAAAACTAAAACGGAGTATTAAAATTGAAAAACAAATACACTTGGGCAACTGAAGATATTTTTAATAGTGCTGAAGAATGGAATAAGCAATTTAACGATATTCAAAAGAAGTTAAACTTTAATAAGTATAAGGGAAAATTAGGCGATGCCGACGTATTTTTTAATTTTCAAAAGGAATTAGAAGAAGTTGGCAAAATCATAGAAAGGCTAGCCGTTTACGCTATGATGAAACACGACGAAAATACTAAGGATAGCATTTTCGACGCTATGAATTCTAAAATAAACGGACTATATGCAAAATATTCTTCGTCCTTATCGTTCGTTCAACCAGAACTAACTGCATTAGACGAAAGTGTTTTAAGAGGCTTAATAGAAAACCCTAAACTAAAAGATTACGACTATTCGCTTAAGTGCGTTCTAAAATCAAAGGAACACGTTTTAAGCGAAAAAGAAGAAAATCTTTTGGCTCAATGTGGCGAAGTTTTTTCAAGTTTTAAGGACATTTTTTCAAAGATAGACGACGCCGACTTGCCACTAGGCAAATTAAACACGGGCGACGAGACTATTCAATTAACTCACGGCACTTATAGCGTAATGCTACAATGCCCTGATAGAGAATTAAGGAAAAAAGCCTTCAAAAAATACTACAAGGCATACGTTTCACTAATTAACACTATTTCTTCCACCTATTACGGAAGCGTTAAAAAGAACGTTTTCGTTGCCAAGGCGAGAAATTATCAGTCAGCCTTAGAAATGGCGCTTTCTAACGAAGACGTAGACCAAAAAGTTTATAAAAATCTTCTAGATACCGTGAGTGACGCATTGCCAATACTTCACGAGTATATGGAAGAGAAGAAAAAGGCGCTTGGTGTGGATAAAATGCACATGTATGATATCTACGTGCCAACCGTTCCAAACGCAGACTTAAAACTAGACTACGATAAGGCATACGACTTAGTAGTAGAGGGTTTAGCACCTTTAGGCAAGGAATATCAAGCACTTCTAGAAAAGGCTAGAAATGAAAGATGGATAGACGTTTATGAAAAAGACGGCAAGCGTAGTGGGGCGTATAGTGCAGGCGTATATACTACGCACCCATACGTTTTACTAAATTACCAAAAAACAACTCACGACGTATTTACCATTGCTCACGAAATGGGGCATAGTTTACACTCTTATTTTTCAAACAAAAACCAACCATACGCTAAAGCCGACTACACTATATTCGTAGCCGAAGTTGCAAGCACTGTAAACGAAGTGTTGCTTTGCAACTATTTAATCAAAAACGCAAAAGACGTAAAACTTAAAAAGTATTTATTATCCTACTTGATGGAAATGATAAGAACGACGCTTTTCCGTCAAACTCAATTCGCCGAATTTGAATATTATTCTCATAACACGGTAGAAAAGGGAATTCCATTAACTAAGGATAACTTATCTAAATACTACCTAAAACTAAACAAAAAATACTACGGCAACGCAATAGAGCACGACAAAGAAATTAAATACGAATGGGCAAGAATTCCACATTTTTACAGAGCCTTTTACGTGTATAAATACGCTACTGGCATAACGAGTGCCTTGGCTATTGCCGATAGAATATTAAACGAAGGTCAAAAAGCCGTTGAAGATTACTTTAAGTTTTTATCTTCAGGCGCAAGCGATAGCCCTGTGGAACTTCTTAAAATTGCAGGGGTAGACCTTACCGATAAAAAACCATTCGTATCGGCGTTTAAAACCTTTGAAAACGCATTAAACGAATTTAAATCACTATAACGGAGAAAAACAAATGGCAAAAAAGAATAATATGATGGGGGATATGCCACATAGCCTAGAGGCAGAGCAAGCATTACTAGGTTGTCTGCTTCTCGACACTAAAATTCAAGTAGAAGTAGTCGCTTACCTAAAAGAAGAAGATTTTTACGCCGAATCACACAGAATTATTTTTAGTGCAATGCTAGATATAATCAAATTAAATCAACCGGTTGACTTAGTTACGTTAACCGACGTTTTAGAAAAGAACGGCACGCTTGATAGCGTTGGTGGAATTTCTTACATTACCGAACTAACCAACGTAATGCCATCTAGCGCAAACTACCAAAGATACCTAGATATCGTTACGAGAGATAGTTTACTTAGAAGGTTAATAAAGGGTTCGGCTGAAATTATAGACGAATGTAAAACTAGCACGGATAAATCAGGTGCGCTTTCGTTTGCTGAAAAAATGGTTTACGATATTTCATCCGAGGCAGACACTAGCGAAGTGGAAAAAATCGGCAACCTTATTCCCGTAGTTCTAAATAAATTTGACGAACTTACCAACGATAAGTCAAGTATGAAAGGTATAAAAACCGGATTTAAGGGACTAGACAACCTAACCAATGGTTTACATAAGAGTGACCTAATTATAATCGCCGCTCGTCCTGCAGTAGGTAAAACGTCATTTGCAATGAATATCGTTGAGAGCGTTGCTCTTCAAGGTCATTCCTGCGCAGTATTTTCTTTAGAAATGGGTAAGGAGCAAATTGCTGAGAGAATGCTTTGTTCAGTTGCAGGCGTTTCTATGGAACACGCTAAAAAAGGTTCTTTAAGCAAGGCCGAATGGCTTAAAATTAACAAGGCTAGAGAGCTACTTTCAAATTCTAAAATATTTATAGACGATTCTGCAGTTATTAGACCTAGAGAGTTAATTAGTAAATGTAGAAGAATTAAATCCCGTTATGGATTAGACCTAGTTATGGTCGACTATATCGGCTTAATGACACCTGATAAAACGAGAAATAGCGATAGCCGTCAAAACGAGATAAGCGAGATTTCAAGAAGTCTCAAAATTTTAGCAAAAGAATTAAACGTTCCAGTTTTAGCCTTATCACAATTAAACCGTGCCGTTGAAACTAGAAAGGGTAGACCACAACTATCAGACCTTCGTGAATCTGGTGCAATCGAACAAGATGCAGATATAGTTATGTTTATTCATCGTCCTGATAAGAGTGCAAGCGAAAAGGATATCGAAGAAGGAAAGGTTGCGGCAAACGTTGCTGAAATTTTAATTGAAAAGCATAGAAGTGGTCCTACTGGTTTAGTTAAGCTTTACTTTAGAGGAGAATGCACTAAGTTCGTTAACCTTAACGAAGAAACGGGTGAACCCGAAATGGAAGACGGCGAGCAAAAAAGAGTAACGCCAATAAAAAGCGAGTATGAAGATTTACCTTTTAAGAACGAAAACGTGAAGGTAGAACTAAAAAGCGTTGACGACGAGATTTTCTAGAATGCAAACGAAAATTGAAAGAATAACTAATGAGAGCGTGAAAAAGGCGTGTGAAATCTTGCTAGACGGAGGATTAATAGGCATGCCAACCGAAACGGTATACGGACTAGGCGCAGTTGGAACTAATTCTAGCGCAGTTAAAGAAATTTTCGCCGTAAAGGGTAGACCAAGCGACAATCCTTTAATAGCCCACGTTCATAAAGATTACGACCTAGAAAAACTCGTAATCATAAAACACGACTACGTTTATAAATTAATAAAAGAATATATGCCAGGGCCTTTAACTTTAGTTTTAGAAAGTAAGGGCGTTGTATGTAGCGAGGCTGTATGTGGTGGAGATACCTTAGCTGTTAGAATGCCATCTCACCAAGGTTGTCAACAACTATTAAAGGCAATTGACATGCCTATCGTAGCACCTAGCGCAAACCTTTCAAAGCATACTAGTCCGGTTACGGCACAACACGTTTACGACGACCTTAACGGCAAAATTCCACTAATTCTAGATGGTGGAAAATGTCTAGGGGGAATAGAAAGCACGGTGCTAGACGTTACTGAAGAAACGCCAAGAATTCTCCGTGCAGGGCTAGTTACCAAAGAGATGATAGAAAAAATAGCCTGTAAATGCGAGGTTGCAAAGCATAAGGAATCGGACAAGGTTAAATCTCCGGGCGTAAAATATCGTCATTATAAGCCAAGATGCGAAACAGCGCTGTTTGAATACGGCGACACGCAAGGGGCAAACGCTCTTTATCAAGAATGGCTAGATTTAGGTAAAAAACCTATTATAATGTGCGCCCAAGAATTCGTTAATGATTTCGAGGGAAAAAATCTTCTAAACCTAGGAAAAACCGAAGAAGAAATAGCATCTAATCTATACGACGCTTTACTAAAAGGCGAAAAACAAGCCGATATAATAATAGCCATAGCAATGCCAAATGAAGAGGGCGTTAATATGGGTATAATGAATAGATTAAGGAAATCTTGTGGATGAAAATTAAAAAGATTTTATTCGTTTGCACGGGAAACACCTGTAGAAGTCCCATGGCAGAAATTATTCTTAAGAACAAGCTGAAACTTGCAGGAATAAAAAACGTAAGGGTTTCTAGTGCAGGGCTATGTGCAAACGAGGGCGAAAAAATTAGTAAAAATTCTAGCCTTGCTTTGAAACAAATGGGGCTAAAAAGTTATTCGTTTAGGTCTAAACAATTAACCCCCGTTATGCTACTTAAAAGCGACCTTGTAATTTGCATGACTAAAGAGCATAAAAGGGGAATTTCCAATTTTCCAGGCGTATTCGCCGTTAGCGAGTTCACTTCGCAAAGAGACGTTTTAGACCCATACGGGATGGATATCTCTGCATATTTACAAACTTCGCACGAAATCGAAGACGTGTGCAACGAAATATTAAATAGAATTTTAAACGACGAGGAGGGAATATGAAAATAGCGATTGGTTGCGACCACGGTGGAATAAATCTTAAGCCGGTGCTTATAGATTATCTAAAGAAGAATGCTATCGAATTTAAGGATTTTGGTTGTTTTTCAACCGAGTCTACCGATTACAACGACTACGCATTGCAAGTTTCTAAGGCCGTTGCAAATAAGGAATACGATTTTGGTATTTTGATTTGTGGAACGGGTATTGGAATGAGTATCGTTGCAAACAAAGTTAAGGGGATAAGGTGCGCTCATTGTCAAGACGTTTTTTCTGCGCAAATGACGAGACTTCATAACGACGCAAACGTTTTAGCATTAGGCGAAAGGGTGATTGGTGCAGGATTGATGTTATTAATCGTAGACACCTTCTTAAACACTGATTTTAGTGGGGACGAAAGACATTTAAGACGCGTTAATAAAATAAAAGATTTGGAAAATAAAAATTTTAAGTGAGAATGATGATGAAAGTTAAAAAAGCAATTATTCCTGCAGCAGGATTAGGAACTAGGTTTTTACCTATTACAAAGGCTATTCCAAAGCCAATGCTTTCGGTTTTAGATAAGCCAACCATTCAATACATAGCAGAAGAATTGATTTCAGTAGGAATAGAAGACATAGTTATAGTAGTTAGTCCTGGCTCGGAGGTCATTAAAGACCATTTTTCAGTAAACGAAAGTCTAGAGCAAAGACTTTTGGAAGATGGCAAGCAAAAGTTATATCAAATTGCAAAAGATACGCATAGGTTTAACGTTCAATTTGTAGTGCAAGAAGTTCCAAACGGATTAGCAGGCGCAATACTATGCGCCGAAAAATACGTTGGAAACGAGCCTTTTGCCTTACTTTTAGGAGACGAACTTCTTTATGCAGGAGAAAACGATACCCCTTGTATCAAACGTTTAGTCGAGGTTTACGAAAAAACTGGTAAAAGTGCAATCGCTACCATGGAAGTGTTTGGCGACGACGTTTCTAAATACGGCAATATAGGCGTATGCGACGAGCAAGACGGCATAATCACCATAGATAAAATAGTTGAAAAACCATCAATTAACGAGGCGTTATCAAACTATGCTATAATTGGTAGATACGTTTTATCCGGCGAAGTTATGGGAATGCTTAAAAATCTTAAACCTAGAAACAATGAGATTTATTTAACCGACGTTCTAGACAAATTAGCCGAAGAAAGAAAACTTCTAGCAAGCACCTTTGAAGGCAAGCGTTATGACGTTGGCGATAAATTCGGTTACATTTGCGCTAACCTTGAGTACGCTTTAAGAAGTGATGAAACTAAAAAACAAACTATAGAATTGATTAAGGATTTAGCAAGCAAGTTATAATATGTATCAAAAATTTTGTAGCAAGTGTGGTTGCACTTGGCAACAATTTGTAAAAACCGGCGTGTTTGGTTGTCCCGATTGTTACCTTGAGTTCAAAAGGGAACTTTTGCCAACCTTAAAAAAGATTCAAAAAACGCCGTATCATAAAGGTGCAAAGCCAAAAATCAGTGGGGAAGACAAGCAACTTTTCGACGAATATATTCGCCTTTTAAAAGAAAAGGAAATCGCAGGTCTAAATGGCGATTTTTCTAAAGTAGCCGAAGTGTCGCTAGAGCTCAACGCACTTATAAAAGACCTTAAAGAAAGGGGGATATTGTAATGGAAATTAATCCTAACTTACTTGAGGGCACCGTCGTTAAAACGAGAATAAGGCTAGCAAGAAACTTAAAGGGCTATCCTTTTAGAATAACTGATTTGGCTACGGCAAAGGATATAATTAAAAAGGTTAATCGCGCGCTTGTTAAATGCGATACGTTCAATCTTTATTACGCTTCTAATCTTCAAGACCTCACTTTAGAAGAAATGAAGGAAAAACATTTAATAAGTAACGCATTGATAGAAAATAAGCAGTTTGGCGCTGCCTTAATAAACGAGGCTCAAAACATCTCGGTAATGATTCACGAAGAGGACGTTATAAGAGAGCAATGTTTTGTAAACGGATTAGCCTTACAGCAAGCGTATAAAAAACTGGAAGTTATAGACGAGGCACTTTCTAAAAACCTAAACCTAGCGTATAGCGAAGATTTTGGATATCTAACTGCTTGCCCAACCAATTTGGGAACGGGAATGAGAGCGTCGGTAATGCTCTTTTTACCTGCCCTTACAGAAAGTGGGAAAATTCCTGCGTTAGAAGACGAGTTAAGTCAACTAGGCTTAACTTTAAGGGGGCTATACGGTGAGGGAACTAAAGCCGAAGGCTACAACTATCAAGTTAGTAACGAAGTAACGCTAGGCGTTAGTGAATACGAGATACTGCGTTCTGTAGAAGATGCAGTTATTAGAATTTGCAAAGCAGAAAGGGAAGAAGAAAATAGGCTATACGTTAAAAGGCAAATTCGCACTATGGATAGGGCGAGGAAATCTTTTGGAGTGCTAACTAACGCCGTTTTGCTAACTTATGAAGAGTTTTTATCTCATATAGCAGAAGTTAAACTCGGTGCAATGCTAGGAATGATAGATATAAAAGACATAGACCAAATAGACCAACTAATTATTGACGTTCGTCCTGCAGTTTTATGTGGGTTTTACGGAAAGAAACTTTCGGCAACGGATAGAGACCTAGTTAGAGCCGAGATGGTTGGGAAAAAATTGTTAAAAATAAAGGAGTAGTATGTATTACGACGCTTTTTCAAGAAACGTTAATCAAGTAATCGAATATGCGAGCGCCCTAGCAAAACGCTTTGGCTGTAGATATATTGGAAGCGAACATATCTTGTTTGGACTTCTAAACGTTACCGACGGTAGGGCGGCGGCTATTCTAAGAGAGGCTGAAGTAGAAAACGATAGATACTTGTTCTATTTCAAAAAAGGAATAGATAAAGATTGCGTAATGCCTGGAAACATGTTTACACCACGAACAAAGCAAATCTTTGAGCGTGCAGTAGATATTTCTTTAAAGGCTCGTTCGGGTTTTGTTGGTACTGAACATCTTTTGCTTTCTATATTGGTAGATAAGTCTAGTCTTGCCGTAACTATATTGACGGCAATGCACGTAGACGTTGACGCAATGATTAGCGATATTACTTCGTCGATTTTTCCTCAAGAAGAGGATAATTTAGAAGACCAAATTGAGGAAGATAGCGTATTTGGTAGAACTTTTAAGAATTCTGCTGATAATCGTATGTTTAATAGCCCTACTAGCGAAAGAAATGAAGAGAACGACGACTTAAAGGAACTTTCAAAATTTGGCGTTAACCTCAATAAACAAACACAAGACGGTAAGTTAGACCCCGTTATAGGCAGAAAGGACGAGATTGATAGAGTTGTTCAAATACTTTCTAGAAGAACTAAAAACAACCCCGTTTTAATCGGCGAACCGGGCGTTGGTAAATCTGCAGTCGTAGAAGGTTTGGCTCAAGCCATTGTGAAAGGTAACGTCCCAGAAATTTTGGCCGATAAAATCGTATTTTCGCTTGACCTTGCAGGAATGCTAGCTGGGGCAAGATATCGTGGCGATTTTGAAGAAAGACTTAAAAAGTCAATAGACGTCGTTAAACAAAACGGAAATATAATTTTATTTATTGATGAAATTCACAATATCGTTGGCGCAGGTAGCACGGGCGAAGGCAACATGGACGCTGCAAATATCCTAAAGCCAATGCTTTCTCGTGGCGAATTGCAAACGATAGGCGCAACCACCTTGGACGAATATAGAAAATATATTGAAAAGGACGCTGCCTTAGAGCGTAGATTCCAACCTATAACAGTAAATGCACCAAGCGTTGAAGAAACGGTTGAAATTCTAAAGGGTCTTCGTGATAAATACGAATCTCATCACGGAGTAAGTATACCAGACGAGGCTATCGTTAGTGCCGTTACTTTATCGGATAGATATATTACCGATAGATTTTTACCAGACAAGGCAATCGACCTTATAGACGAGGCGGCATCAAGAGTTAGACTAGACAGTTATAATTCTCCAGCCGAAGCAAAACAAAAAGAAAAAGAACTAAATACCCTAATCGCTCAAAAGGAAGAGGCTAAAAGAAGAGACGACCTAGAAAGGGCATTAAAACTCAACAAGGAAATAGAGCAAGTAAACCTTGAACTAGACCAAATAAGAGCAAGTGCAAGCAAGCGTAAGGGAAATATTGAAAAACTTCAATTAACCCCGGACGATATTGCAAAAATTGTTAGTAATTGGACGGGTGTTCCCGTAGTTAAATTAACCGAAACCGAAGCTCAAAGACTACTAAATCTTGAAGAAATTCTTCACCAAAGAGTAATTGGGCAAGACGAAGCTGTTCATGCAGTTGCAGACGCTATTAGAAGGGCTAGGGCAGGATTAAAAGACCCAAATAGACCAATCGGTTCGTTTATATTCGTTGGACCAACGGGCGTTGGTAAAACTGAACTTTCCAAGGCTTTAGCAGAATCTGTATTCGGTAACGAAGAAAACATAATTCGTCTCGATATGAGCGAATATATGGAAAAGCATTCCGTAAGCCGAATGGTTGGTGCGCCTCCAGGATACGTTGGTTTTGACGAGGCTGGGCAACTAACCGAAAAGGTAAGAAGAAAACCTTATTCAGTAGTGTTGTTCGACGAAATTGAAAAAGCACACCCAGACGTGTTTAATTTAATGCTACAAATTCTTGACGACGGCAGACTAACCGACAATAAGGGAAGAGTAGTGAGTTTTAAAAACACTATTATAATTTTAACCTCAAACGTAGGCGCAACCGAAGTTCAACAAAAGGCAACGCTTGGCTTTACTTCTAGCGCTCAAGCCGAATACGATAATATGTGTTCTAGGTATATGGACGCATTAAAGAGTAAATTCCGTCCTGAATTCTTAAATAGAATAGACGACATAATCGTATTCCAAAAACTAACTAAAGAACAAACGTCTAAGATTGCCGAACTTATCCTAACTAGCCTTAAAAAGCGTTTAAAAGTATTGGGCGTTAGTATGGAAATAACCCCTAGTGCTATGGACTTAATAATCGAAAAAGGTTACGACAATAACTACGGCGCTAGACCACTTAAACGAGTTATTCAACGCAACGTTGAAGATAAATTAAGCGAAGAGATTTTAAGGGGAGACCTAAAAGAAAATTCGGTTATTACCCTTGACGCTGACGGACAAAATTTTATATTCAAAAAATAGTATTAATTGAAAGGAAAAAGAATGAAAACGGGAATATCGACGGCATCTCTTTTTGGTAGATTTCACACCGAAGACGGCTTAAAATTTTTAAGCCAAAATGGCGTGCAAACGGCAGAAGTGTTTTTAGAATCCTACTGCGAATATACTAAAAAGTTTGGCAGAAAACTTAATAAAGCAAGGGGAGATATGCCTGTTCATTCTATACATACCCTAACCACTCAATTCGAGCCACAACTTTTTAGCCTAAACGATAGGGCGAGGGCAGATTCCTTTTGTTTACTAGAAGACACTCTTAAGTGTGCAAAAGAGATGAGTGCAAAATATTACACCTTTCACGGGGTAGCTCGTCTTAAAAGAACGCCTATTACTATAAATTTTGAAAGGGTTGCCGAGCATACGCAAAAAATCATAGACTTGTGTGGTAAATACGGCGTTTCGCTTGCATACGAAAACGTGCATTGGGCGTATTATAACTACGTTGGTTTTTTTAATGAACTTAGAAGCAGGACATACGGGCTTAAAGGCACGCTTGACATAAAACAGGCGAGACAATCTAACGTCGATTATCGTGAGTTTATAAAAGAAATGGGAAAGGATATTGTAACCGTTCATTTGTCAGATATAGACCAAGATGGGAAAATGTGCTTGCCTGGAAGAGGAATAACGGATTTTAGTGAACTATTTACTAGACTAAAAGACGTGGGCTTTGACGGAGCGTTGCTTTTAGAAGTTTACCAAAACGATTTTAACGAAACTAAAGAACTTTTTGAATCTTTAGATTTTATAAACGAGTTAGCGTATAAAATTTTTTAATAAAAAACGGCAAAAAGGTTTGCCGTTTTTTATTTTACGAAGGAAAAAATTTGACTTTATCTAAACAATGCTTATAATTAATTTCATAAACGATTGGAGAAATGAAAATGAAAGAAAAAACACGAGGAAAGTTTGACTATAAGTGGGTTATAATAGGACTTTGCTTTTTGATGATTATGTTTTCTTTAGGTTGGGCTAGCTCGTCAAGAAGTATATTTATTAAGCCACAAACTGAAAGACTTGGTATTGCAAGGAGTTTGTATTCAATTGGTGACAGTTTAAGGTATATTTCAACTGCCGTTGTTAATTTGTTTTTTGGTTATTTAATTGCTAAATTTGGCGCAAAAAAGTTAATACTAGCAGGTTTGGTTGCGCTAATAAGCGCGATTTTATGCTATGCTTTTGCAACTAACCTTCTTTTAATTTATATAGGTGGAGCGTTGCTTGGTATAGGCTTTTCTTGGACTAGCACTACAATAGTTGGGTACGTTGTGAATATTTGGAGCAAAAAAAATAAAGGCACTATTATGGGCTTGATTTTATGTTCTAACGGGATTGGTGGGGCAATTGCTGTTAACATATTAAATCCAATAATTTCAGCTTCACTAGACGGATATAAAACGGCTTACTTAATTGTAGCCAGCGTAGTTGCAGTAATCTTTATACTTATGATTTTTTTCTTTAAGAATAAACCTAGCATCGTTGAGGAAGAAGAGGATTTAGGTGGAAAAAGCAAATGTCGTGGCAATGACTGGGTAGGGTTAGATATTAAGGAAACTGTGAAAAGACCTTTTTTCTACTTTGCTTTAGTTGCAATATTTTTAACGGGTGTAGTTTTGCAAGGCGTAACGGGTGTGTTTACACCCCTTATGAGTGATAACGGAATCTCTCCAAATATCGTCTCAATCGTTTTAACAGTATCTATGATTGCGCTTGCTGGTTTTAAATTCGTTTCAGGTTTTTTATACGATAAATGTGGCTTAAGAACTACGGTAACTTTATCGTGCATAGCATCAATGATAATTATGTTTACGTATGCCTTTACAAATGCGACGCCGTTAGGCATAGTGCTTGCCTTTGTTAGTGCAATTTTAGGCTCGGTTGCATTACCTTTAGAAACAATAATGTTACCTATATATGCATTAGATTTGTTTGGGCAAAAATCCTATAATCAACATTTGGGAATAATCGTATCGGTAAACACTGCAGGCTATGCAGTGGGGGCTCCACTTATGAACTTGGTTTACGACTTGACGGGAAATTATATTATAGGTCTAATAATAGCTGGTTGCTTAATGGCTATAGTAATAATAATTTTACAATACGTTATCACAATGTCTAATAGGGAAAGAAGAAGGCAGTTAGAATTAGAAAACTAAAAAAAGAAAGACCTTGCAAAAATGCAAGGTCTTTTCGTTTTTAAGAAAAGTAGTCGACTAATCTTCTTGAGGTTTTGCTTTTTCTTCTTCAAAAGCGGCAAGAATAACTTTGATAAGTTCTTCTCTCATTTCCGTCTTGATTGGATGAGCAATGTCTTTATACTCGCCGTCAGCAGTTTTCCTGCTAGGCATAGCAATAAAGTAGCCTTCGTTACCCTCAATAACCTTAATGTCGTGCACAACAAAACAGTCATCGAAGGTTACAGAAGCAACAGCTTTGAGTTTACTATCGTCCTTTTTAACGATACGAACTCTTACGTCAGTAATCTTCATTGTAATAAAACCTTCCTTATCATGATATTGTAATTATTCTATCATATATAACAGGTCATTTCAATAGTTTTTTTGAAAAAAACGCTTGTTTTTTTAAAAAAAGTTCTATTTTTTGACGTTTTTTTCATAATTTAACAATATGAAAAATATTTATAGTAATTTTAATCGCATTTTCTTTTCAGGTATTTTAGGCGTTTCCATGAGTGGACTTTGCAAGCATTCACTACGCATGGGCAAGGAAGTCGGTGGTAGCGACTTAAACGTAGGTAATTATCATGGGGATTTAATAGACCTTAAAGTTACGCTTTACAAAAACAACTTAGAAGAAAATATTGCGTCGTTTAAACCTGACGCTTTAGTATATACTTCTGCAGTGTATCAATCAAATAAGGAAATCAAATATGCAATCGAACACGGTGTGCCATGTATTAAAAGGAGCGTGTTTTTAAACGAGTGTTTAAGAAGTTACAAAAAACGAATAGGAGTATGTGGCAGTCATGGAAAGACTACGACCACAGCAATGCTCGCTCACTGTTTTATTAACGAAAAATTAAATCCTACGATTTTTTTAGGTGGGGAAGACGAGCATTTTGGTAATTATTTATACGGTGAAGGGCAAATTGCCCTAGCCGAGGCTTGTGAATATAGAAAGAATTTTTTAGATTTAGACGTTAATTATTCAATCGTTTTAAACATAGATAACGACCACATGGAAAGTTATAAAGACATGGATGATATGATAACGGCTTTTGAACAGTTTTCCTCAACCGGCATAACGGTTATGAATGCCGACGACGAAAATTGCCAAAGAATTTCAAATTCAAATAGCGTAACTTTTGGAATAGCAAACAACGCAACGTATATGGCTAAAAAGATAAAATACAACGGCAAGGGCTATTCATTTACCTTGTTTAGAAACGGGGTGGCAAAGGTTAAGATAGATTTAAGCATAGAGGGTAGACACAACGTTTACAATGCCTTAGCCGTATGTGCAATGGCAGACCTCTTAGGAGTATCGCTCACGACCGTTAAAGAAAGCCTTAAGGCTTTTAACGGTGTAAAAAGAAGAATGGAAAAGATAGGAAGTTACGAAGGTGTAGAATGTATAACCGACTACGCCCATCACCCTCGAGAAATAAGGGCAACGCTTCAATCTATTAGTGAAAGAGAAAAGGATTACATAGTCGTTTTTCAACCTCATACCTATTCAAGAACTAAAATGCTTTTAGAAGACTTCGTAAAAGAGTTGTCGTTAGCAAAAAAACTAATAATATATAAGACCTATCCTGCGAGGGAGAGTTATGATATGGAAGGTAGTTCAAGCAGATTATTCATTGAGTTAAACAAGAAAAACCTAAATGAGGTTTATCACGCCGATAATGAAGAAATGCTTAAAAACTTTATAAATCGCCATAAAAACGAGGTTGAAGGTATAATATTTTTAGGAGCTGGGGATATTTATAACGTAGCGAAAAATTTAGTAGAAAAAAAGCAATAAAAAAGTTCACTATTATTATTGCAAAAAAAATCAATATAGTGTATTATTATATTATACAATTTTTATAATAGGAGAGAATTGGCAAAATGATTCAAAAGAAAAGAAAGATTGCAGTTCTAGGAACTGGTAACGTAGGTGCAACCGTAGCTTATTGTTTAGCATTACAAGGCGTATGTTCTGAAATCGTTTTGGTTGACATTAACAAGGAAAAAGCAGAAGGCGAGGCTCTTGATATTTCTCAATGCGCCGCATGTATTCCATCTGTAAAAGTATGGAGTGGTGAATACGAAGACGTTGCAGGTTCTGATATCGTAGTCGTTACTTTCGGCGTAGGCAGAAAACCTGGTCAAACTAGACTAGACCTTGCTAAAATCAATATCGGCATCTTAAAGAGCGTTATGCCTAACGTTGCAAAAATCGCTCCAGACGCATTATACGTAATCGTATCTAACCCTGTAGACGTGTTAACTTACGTAACCATGAAATGCACTGGCCTTCCTGCAAACCAAGTTATTGGAACTGGAACTTTACTAGACTCTAATAGATTAAGTCAAGCAGTTGCAGCATACTGTGGAGTAGACACCCACAACGTAAACTCTTACGTATTCGGGGAACACGGCGACGCTTGTATGGCTCCATGGAGTTTATGCACTATCGCTGGATATCCTGTTAAAGAATACTGCAAGAAATTTATGGGCGTAAGCGAAGAACAATTAGATGCTGAACTTGCTAACATTTACCAAGGCATGGTTGCTGCAGGTTCTAAAGTTATCAAAGCAAAGGGTGCAACCTTCTATGCAATCGCTGCATCTACCGTTCAACTTATCAAAGCACTTGTTGCTGATACCAACACTATTTTACCTTTATCAACCGTTCTAAACGGCGAATACGGTGCTAAAGACCTTTGCATGGGCGTTCCTTGCATGGTTGGTGGCTCTGGATTCCAAAAGGTAGTAGAACTTCCTTTAACTGCTGAAGAAAAAGCATTATTTGATGAAAAGATTGCTTCTTTAGACGCAACTTACGACGCTTTAGAAGTAAGAAACTAATTTGCCAATAATAATATAAAAGGGAGTAGTTGGCACGGAAAATCCGTGATGCGTTATCGTCAATACGGCGTAGCCCGGTAACGCAAAATTACCTATGTAGTTTTAACAAGACTTTTATCGTTTAAGCGATAAAAGTCTTTTTTTTGGAGAAACTTATGAAGATTTTTGTTTTAGTTGTATTTATACTAACCTACGTTTCGATTATAGCATTGCCAAAATATAAGATGTATATAACTTCTTGTTCAGCTATTATAACAGCAGGCGCACTGTTAGTTTTTAAATACGTAAGCTTTTTAAACGTATTAACTTCAATAGACTACAACGTAGTATTAATGCTAATCGGTATAATGATTACCGTTGGGCTTTTCTCTGAATCGGGAATGCCTAATAAACTTTCGGACAAGCTTGCTAGCGCAATCCCTAACACAATGGTAACGCTAGTATTATTATCGATAATAAGTGGTTTTATTTCAGCGTTTATCGATAACGTTGCAACCGTTTTAATGCTTGCCCCAATAGGACTTGCCATTGCGAGAAAATCAAACGTTTCTCCAATCCCCGTAATTATATCAATAGCCGTATCTTCCAACTTACAAGGTGCAGCGACGTTAGTAGGTGATACCACCTCTATCATGCTCGCAGGCGAAGCCAATATGAGTTTTATGGACTTCTTCATTATGGACGGAAGATTGTCAATTTTCTGGGCAGTAGAACTAGGAATGTTGTTTACCATTCCAGTATTGTTCTTCTTGTTTAGAAAGAGCAATAAGAGAATTAGTCTTCAAGCGCAGGATATAAAGGTAACCTCGTCGATACCTACTTTGTTATTAGTTTTAACCATTTTACTACTTATTGCATTCTCATTCGTTCCTAACAAAATGGACCTTACTAACGGATTAATTTGTATGTCTGTTGGCGTGGTTGGTTTAGTGTATTATCTAATTCAATGTAGAGTAGACGATAAAATAGCTATCAAAGAAGGAAAGGAAGGAAACTTTAAGCAAAGGGTAACCAACTTCTTTAAGAGTTCTATCGACTATGAAACCATCATCTTCTTGTCAACACTATTCATTATAATATTTACGGTAGAGAGAGTTGGTATTATCGCTGATATTAGTAGTTTGTTTGCAAAACTTGGCGACAAGAATATATTCTTACTATACACCGTTATCGTGTTCGGCTCCGTTCTTGCGTCGGCATTTATCGATAATATTCCATACGTTGCAACTATGTTACCTGTAATTGCAGGTCTACAGGTGGCTCCAAACCTATTAATAATGTTATACTTTGGTTTGCTATGTGGTGCAACCCTAGGTGGAAACTTAACTCCAGTTGGCGCATCTGCAAACGTTGTTGGTATTGGTATTTTAAGAAAAGAAGGCTATGAAGTTAAAAATAAAGACTTCTTTAAAATTGGTATACCATTCACGCTTGTTGCCGTTCTTGCAGGATATTTATTCTGTTGGTTCGTTTGGGCGTAAATTTTATAAAAATAAAAAGGCTCGTTGCTTTTGCAACGAGCCTTTAATTTTAGTTTCATTATAATACTTCAACGCCTGAAGGGGAGAACATAAACACGTTTTTTTCCATTTCGTAAACGCCACCGTTAAGGGCGAATATAGCACCTGAAAGCATATCTAAAACACGGATTTGTGTTTCTGGTTTTAGGTTGGTTAAATGAACTACGGCAGTTTTTCCAAATTTTAGTGCTTGTATAATTTTCTCTATATCGTCAAAAGACGTGGGAACAAATACGCTTACTGGCGCTTTCTTTTCTTCCATAGAGTTAGTAGGAATGTCGAAATCCCTTTGTGTTGATTGAGCAGTTTTCGTTCTAGGCTCTCTACCGAATAAATCGAATATACCCATTAAATTTTACCTCCGTATTCTCTTTTTCCAAAGATAGTGCTACCAAGCCTTATCATATTACTGCCGTTTTGAACGGCTATTTTATAATCTGCGCTCATTCCAACCGAAAGATAGTCCATTTGATAACCCTTTTCTTTTAATTGGTCAAAAAAATCTCGCATTTCAATGCATAAAGATTTTAAAAAAGTGTGGTCGTCGGTTAGTGGTAACATAGCCATAAGTCCACGAATTTTTAGGTTAGGTAGGGAAGATATGCTTTTAACTCCATCAAAAACTTCTTCGGGGAGCAAGCCGTGTTTTTGCTCTTCCTTTCCTACGTTCACTTGCACCAAAATATCCTGAACTACTTGCTTTTTAATAGCCTCGTTAGATATAGCCTTGGCAAGATGAATGCTATCAACCGAATGAATTAACTCAACTTGTCCAACTAGGTATTTAACCTTGTTTGTTTGAAGATGCCCTATAAAATGTTGTTTAGCGCCAACGATTTTATCGTGTTTTTCTCTAAATTCGTTAACTTTATTTTCGGCAACGTATTGAAGTCCTAAATCGATTGCTTGGTTAATTATTTCAGGCGAAACCATTTTGGTTGCACCGACAACTATAACTTGTTCGCCTAGGTTGTTGCCGTTTTTTATTGTAGAAAAAATTTGTTCTAGGTTTTGTTTTAACATTTTAACCATTTATAACATCGGTCATATTATAAAGACCAGGTTTTTTACCAATTATAAACTCACCGGCTTTAATAGCACCGTTAGCAAAAACCCCTCTATCTTGTGCGTGATGGGTTAGGGTAACCGTTTCGTTTTCGCCTGCAAAAATAACGTCGTGTTCGCCAACGATATTTCCACCACGAATAGCGTGAATGCCAATTTCGTCTTTTGTGCGCTTTCCAACTAAACCTTCTCTGCCGTTAACGTAGAATTTCTCAGGTAAAACCTCTTTAACAGCGTTAGCGAGCATAAGAGCCGTGCCGGAAGGAGCGTCAACCTTTTGGTTGTGGTGTTTTTCAATAATTTCAATATCGAATTTATCGCCTAAAATAGCGCTAGCCTTTTTAACTAAATCGATTAAAACGTTTACGCCGAGAGACATATTAGCAGAACGGAAAAGAGGAACGATTTTACTAGCCTCTAAAACTGCTTTTTCGTCGTCAGCAGAATAACCTGTTGCACATAAAATTGCAGGAACGTTATTTTTAACTGCATATTCTAAAATTTGAGGTAGGGAAGCAGGTGCAGAAAAGTCGATAATAACGTCTACATTTTCTTTAACGTCGTTAAGAGAAGAATAAATAGGGAAGTTAGAGTTAGACTTATCTTCAAATCTATCAACGCCACAAACGGCTGTTAAAGAAGAATTAAGGCTTGCTTCATAAACCTTTTTGCCCATTCTGCCGAGCGCACCACATATAAGTAAGTTACTCATTATTACTCCTTAATTTTAAGACCGAAATCTTTTAGGATTTTAATCATTTCTAGGGTATGTTGTGGCTCTAATTCAGTTAAAGGCGCACGAACTATACCGTTACCTAAGCCTAGCAATTCGATTGCTTTTTTAACAGGGATAGGGTTAACTTCAACGAACATAATGTCGATTAAAGAAAGAAGTCTTTCTTGTAGGGCAATCGCCTCTTGGTTTTTACCTGCAAAGAATAATTTAGCCACGTCGCCGACTTCTTTAGGAACTACGTTAGACGCAACTGAAATAAGACCTAACGAACCGATAGAAAGCATAGCAAGGTTAAGGTTGTCGTCGCCAGAGTAGAGAGCCGTTTTGTTTCTAATAAGTCTTGCAGTTTCGCAAATTTGCTCCATGTTGCCACAAGCCTCTTTAATACCACCGATATTTTTGTGTTCGGCGATTTCAGCCATTGTTTGAGGTAAAATGTTTACACCCGTTCTTGCAGGAACGTTATAGCATAAAACGGGAATATCGATATTATCGCAAATATCGTTATAATACTTAACTAAGCCCTTTTGCGTGCATTTGTTATAGTAAGGTGTAACAACTAAAAGACCATCAGCGCCGATTTTTTGAGCTAACTGACTTTTTTCGATAGCCTTTTTAGTGCAGTTAGAACCCGTTCCAAGCACGTATTTAACTCTGCCTGCGATTTTATCGTAAGCAAATTTAGCAATCGTTTCATATTCACTATTGCTAATGGTAGGTGCTTCACCCGTCGTTCCAAGAATGCAAAGTGCCTCAATACCATTATCTATTTGGAAATCAATTTGTTTAGCAAGAGCAGGGTAGTCGATTCCGTCGTTAGTGAACGGAGTAATCATAGCCGTGCAAGTGCCTTTGAAAATAGTTTTATTCATATTATCCCCTTAAAAGAGTTATGCGTTGTATTGATTTTTTACTGCGCCGAGTTCGATGGCCTTTTCAGCAATTTGAACGGCGTTGGTTGCGGCGCCCTTTCTAATGTTGTCTGCAACAACCCAAAGGTTAACGCCAGATTCGACAGTTTCGTCCATACGAATTCTACCAACGAAAACTTCGTTCTTGTTTTCACAAGTTAAAGGCATTGGGTAAACGTTGTTTTTAACGTCGTCTTGAATAACAACGCCTTCTGCTTTAGATAAAACTTCTTTAACTTGTTCTAGGGTGCAAGGCTTTTTGAATTCAATGTTGACTGATTCGCTATGACCATAGTAAACGGGAACACGAACGCAAGTAGCAGTAATTTTCATATCCCAATCGCCCAAGATTTTCTTGGTTTCAAAAATCATCTTATCTTCTTCTTTGGTATATCCGTTTTCTAGGAAAACGTCAATGTGCGGAATGCAGTTGCCAAAGATAGGATAGGGGAATTTTTTGGGCGCTTCGCCGTTAATTCCGTTTTTAAGATCGTCGTAACCCTTTACGCCTGCACCTGAAACGGCTTGATAAGTAGAGTATACGACTCTCTTAATCTTATACGCTTCGTGAAGGGGCTTTAACACTACCATAGCTTGAATGGTAGAGCAGTTGGGGTTAGCGATAATATTATTATGCAATTTAATAGCTTCCGCGTTACATTCCGGAACTACTAGCGGAACGTTTTCGTCTCTTCTCCAAGCGCTTGAGTTGTCAACGACCAATATGCCGTGTTTAGCAAAAATCGGTGCGAATTCCTTGCTGACGTCACCGCCTGCTGAGAAGAGCGCGATGTCAATGTTCTTGCCTTCTAGATTTTCTTCGGCAAGTTCTATAATTTCGTGTGGCTTGCCCATAAAGTCGATAACCTTTCCCGCCGATTTTTTTGATGCGAATAAATAATAATTTTCAACGGGGAGTTGCTTTTCGGTCAACACTTCCAAGAATTTTCTACCTACCATGCCGGTTGCGCCGACGACTGCAACGTTGTACTTTTTCATTTCAAATACACTCCTAGTAATTTAGTATACAGTTAGTTTATCAAAATACGCTGAGAAAGTAAAGTTTTTTTTAATTAATTTTAATTAAAAGTGCAAATTTGTTTGTAAAATCTTTCATTTTAGTGTAAACTGAAAATGGTGCAATTTATCCGCGAATATTCGCGGTGTGCACTTTAGCGATATTTTACTTAACGGAGAAATTAGATGGCTAATAAAGTTAACAATTTGATTAACAGAATGATGTTGGGTAAGGAAAAGTCCGAAGACTATGCAAGGTCCACTCTTCCTACTAATAGATGGCAGTTGTTTTGGGACGTGTTTAAGGGGAGATTTTGGAAGCTCGTTATAATAAATTTAATGACGCTTTTATTCTTTATTCCACTGTTCGCGTTGCTGTTTTTTAGATACACAGCCATTGCAAACTATGGAACGTTTTATCCATTCTCGCAGGGCTTTGGCGTAGGTTATCTAGCAGCACCCACGCTGGTTGGATATTCGGAAAACATCATCTTTAACGTAAATATGATGTTCTTCTTGTTCCTTCCGCTGGTTTCTATTTTTGCGGCGCTTGGAATTTCGGGCGGTATGTACGTAATTAGAAATATGGTTTGGACGGAAGGAATTTTCGTCGCTAACGATTTCTGGCGCGGCATTAGGCAAAACTTTAAGGTGGTGCTAAAAATTATGCTCGCTTATTCAATCGTTATCTACCTTATGATTCTTTCTATCTCGGTAAGCGATATGAGTATAGTGTCTAACCCTGAAAACAACTGGCTTTTCGTCATAACCAAGGTGTTTGCATATCTTATTATTGCCTTCTATACGATTATGACCCTTCATATGCTCGCGATGGGCGTCACGTACGAGCTTAAGTTTATGCAGCTACTTAAGAACAGCTTTTTCTTCTCAATTGCGCTCTTTCCGCAAAGCGTTTTCTTTATCGCGCTAGGCTTGGTTACGGCGTTGCCTATGCTTATCGGCGGCAACTTCTTATTGACGCTCGGCGTGGTTTTGATATTAATGTTCGGCGTTGCGTTGTTTATGCTGGTTTGGACGGATTTCTCACAATGGGCATACGACCAATTCCTAAACGATAAAGTCCCCGGCGCTAAAAAGAATAGGGGTATTTACGATAGAATTAAAGACGACGACGCTAAGTCGTTGCAAAAATACAAGCAGCAAGTTGATTCGGCAATGCTCACTTCGCTTAAATCACATCCTATTAAGCCGATAACCGACGATCTTAAGCTTGCAGAGCTTCCGCAGTCGTTTAGACGTGAAGACATTATTAAGCTCAACGAGAGTAAACAAGCCATTATCGACGATCACGCTAAATACGTTGAAGAGCATAAGAACGACGAGCAATTTATCAAATACGAGCAAGCAAAACTTAGCGCTGAAGAGGAAAGAGAAAAGCGCATAGCAAAGGCTAAAAAGGAACTTGCTAAACGTAAAAGAAACAGATAATCTCATTAAAGACGCCCGGTAAAGGCGTCTTTAATAATCACTCACCTAGGAGGGCTAAAGTGAACAAATTATTAAAGGCGTTGGTGTTTGAAGATCAAATTTCAATGTCCGTTTTAGATACTACCGAGATGGTAAACGACGCTATGGATATACACGGCTTAACGCCGCTTACGGCGGCAGCGCTTGGGCGCACGTTAACCGTTTGTACGTTTATGGCAAGCAATCTTAAAAATAATAGCGACAAGCTTTCGGTTACCGTTGCGGGTGACGGGGTTGGCGGAAAAATAACCGTTTGTGGGAACGGCAATCTTGACATGCGCGGTTTTATTGATAATCCAAGAGCAGAGCTCCCTTTGCGTGCGGACGGGAAATTGGACGTCGGTGGCTGCGTTGGTAAGAACGGACGTTTAACCGTGGTTCGCAGCATGGGGCTTAAAGAACCGTATTCTGGAAGTGCAAAACTTATTAGCGGCGAGATAGCTGAAGATTTTACCGCATACTACGCGCTTAGCGAGCAGCAGCCCACGGCTATTGCTTTGGGGGTTAAGATAG
>JAZRSF010000015.1:0-13298 GCA_045651365.1 Christensenellaceae bacterium | reverse complement strand
CGTCTAATTTTGCATAGGACAATAATAACATTTGCCCCTTTTCTGCATAGATGGTATCAACCTTTATGCCACTTCTTGTCAAGGTGTAGTCTACGCCCTTATCCTTTATCATATTATAAAGTTTTTTGGCTTCGGAAATAGAAATTCTTTCGTCTTCTACGTCAAAATCTTCGCCTTCTGCGAGCATATTGGCTATTTGCTGATAACATTCTTCTTTGGTCTTGCCTTCAAAATTAAGGTCCGCACTCTTTAAAACCATCGCGCTAGGAAAGGCTATCTCGTTTCTGTATACTCTGTATACAACGTTTGGCTCTATTACTATTCTATAAGCCGTGCCTTTGTCAGTAGTTACGGACAACCCAATCCAATCCGTAGACGCTACGCCTTCGCTAAATGAAACCCTTGCGCTCACCGTCTTTACGTTTTCCATTTCACCCGTGAACGAAATTGCATTTGTGGACTTTGACGTAGTGTAAACGTTATCTTCAATTTCCCAGTCTGAAGAAAAATCCCAGTCACCGACAATCTCATTCCCAAAGGTATCTGTAACCACTAAATCTTTAAACGAGCCGAACACGTTATTAGTTTTGCCTTCTATCGCAGTTATATTTGCGCTATCCATAGTATATTCGCATATTAAATCTTTGCCAAGATAGCCATAGAAAACGTTACCTACAACCTTTACGGTGAGTTTAGACCACTCGCCCTTGCCATGCTTTTCTTTGTCTATGTCGTGCCAAGTAACCGTATTAGTCTTGCCAGATTTTCTTGTGGAAACCTTTACCGAAGGAGTGCCATGCGCCGCAATACCAGTGTAGGAGTAATAACTTCTTTCTGCGTCTTTGATATTAGCAATTTCATACACGACATATTTATAGCTTAAAAACGCGTCTGAAAACGCTGTTCCACCGTTACTTCTCGTAGAGTTTGTCATACTTCCTGAGTATCCAAAAAATTTAGCTGCGGTTATATTTTTAGCGTCTGCCATAGAACTAAAAAAGCTGTTCGAATAACCACCGTAAATCATCTGCGAATTAGAAGAAATATGATACTTATAATTTTTTAGCCTATAAAACTCTTCTTCATCTATTTCTTCAATTTCGTCTAAAATCTCACTATAGCAATCAAATTTTTGATAGCTAGCAGATTGCCTATTGCCCTTTACTAACGAAAAATTAAAAAATACAGTTTGTGAAAGGGCTAAAATGCAAAGATAACAAGCTATATCTTTTATCTTTACACGCTTTACCCATACAAGTATTGCCGTGATTAAAAAGGCTATCATACTCACGATAAAAAGCGCGGAAATAGCTTCAAAACCACCTTCGCTATGAGCAAACGTTACAAAATAATTTTCAAACGGACCTGCATCTATTCCCGTTCCAAAAATTGCAGTTACCCACTTTGCATTTTTGTATCTGCCGTCTAAAATAAAATCAAAGAAAACAATCGTCGCTATAACGGCTAAAGAAACTAAGATTGCCACCACTACAATTGAAACGTTAGCTGAGTTTTTGCTAATCTTTCTCTCGTCTAGCTTGCTCTCTATCATTTGCTCAATAGCCTTTGCCGAAACGTAAAGAAAATATAAACTAAATAAAAATCCAAAACGAAGAGCGTAGCTATAATAAGAGCCCATGTTAAGGAGCAACATACTCTCATCTACTAAACAAGGAATAAGCAAACATATAAGCGCAACGAATAAAAACGTTGCGAGCTTATCCCCCTTTTTGGTCCTGATAAAATAAACGAGCGTTAAAAATATAAAGGTAGAATCGCAAAGAATATACGTAAATTTTTCGTATAAGTGAATATTCAATTCACCTTTTAAAACTTTTTCTTTAGACAAAATTTCATAAACTCTTGAAAAGAGCCCCGTGTTTCTACCTGCTTTTGTATAAGCAACTAAGGCTGGCATTAAAACTGGGAGAGCTAGCGCAATAGCCACTACAAACGCTAGACTAAGTTTAGAAAGATATTCTCTATATTCTTCCTTCTTCTTGCAAATAAGCACGTAGAAAACAAGCACAGGAAAGAGAGTGAAAAACGAAAAACAAGTAATAGAAAAGCAAGCGTAAATATTAAGGGTAAAACCAATAACTAGTAATTTTATGCTACCTTTTCTTGAAAATTCTATGATGCCTGCGCCAACGAGTGGCATATACATCATAATATCCATCCAAATAATATAAGTATTTGCAACGTATGCGTATCCAGAGCAAGCGTATAAAATAGCTAATACGATTTGAACGTATTGTGGAATACTCTTAAAATACACCCTTAAAAAGATAAATGCAGAAATTGCTATGCAAACGAATTTAAGGGGAAGAACAATGCTTACCATAAGTAGCGAGCCAGCCTCGCCAGCGCAAAGGAATAATGGAGTAAACGGACTTATAGCGCAATATGCAAGTATGCCAAACATATCCATACCACTTCCCACGTGGAAAGAATGGAAAAGCCCACTTTCGCCTTGAAAAACATCAAAAAAGTGCTCTAAAATAGGACAAACCTGTGCAAGCATATCGTAACTTGCAATTATTGCCGTGCCAAACGGCCAAATATCAAATTTTGCGTAGGCCAAAGCAAAAACAACAAGAATAAATAAAGGTATAACAAAAAAACCGTAGTTTTGTTTTAAAAAACTCCAAACGTTTTTACCCATCTTTCGCCATATATTGTTTTTTTGTTGGTTTTCAGTTGAAACTTCTTCTTCAACCATTTCAATTTGACTGTTCAAATTAACAACCTTCCTTTAAGAATGATAATATTCTAACATATAAAATCACTTTTTACAATAAAATTGTAACGAATAGTAAACTTTTTGCGATTTGCAACCCCTTTTTCGACTATTTTAAACACTTTATAAAAAGTAGCGAGCCTAAAACGTAGACTCGCCAATTTTGTGAATTATTTTTTGGAATAATAAACACCTTATTTTTTAGGAATAATAAACGCTCCGCCACAACACTTTAACTTAAGGGTGTTTTTGCCTTTCTTTAAAATTATCATTTCACCGTTATGGTAGCACTCACAGTCTTCAGTAAGGTCAAATTCCACTTCGTTTTCAAGACCTAATCTTGGGTAGGTATAATTTACAAGATATAACGCCTTTTTACCGTTATAATCAAATTCGCCAACCACAAGGTCATATTGAGCCTTAAATTCCCCGCTTTCATCAACTCCAACACGGGCAAAATCTACGTCGTTATGGTGCTTTTCTGCGCCTTTAACGTAGCGAGAGCCAACCCACTTGCAATCTAAGTATTTATCTTCGTATAAAGCAAGCTCGCCGTGAATTTTCTTTGCACCGTAATAAAGCGGAGTTGGGTTTCCGTGCCAATCTGTAATGCCACTTATAGCGTTATCGCACTCGTCTGCCCAATAGTAATAATAAACTAAAGCCTGAGAGCCGTGCGCCAAGTGCGTGTGTATTTGAAAATCGAGCATTTCCGGTGGAAAATCGGTTTTTCCTGCATCCATAACAGAAGATTGAACGAAGGTTCTAAGCTGCCTTCCGTGCTTTTTGCAAGCATCTGCAACAACCTTGCAATTATACAAAAAGTCGGTGTTTAAAAACTCTTCCGTCTTGTTTTTTACCCTTATAGGGTAATGGTCATACATAACGTAGGTGGTTGGCACTTGCTTAACGTATTCTTCAATATACTCTTCGTAGCTACCTGCGCCAAGTTGCTCTACGTGGCTAGCATAGGTTGGCAAAAGGTTTACGAGTGGTTCGCCTACGCCCTTGAAAAACTCGTTATAACCCTTAACCATTTTAGAAAGATTTGGGTATAGAACGGTGTTTGGCTCGTCGAAAATATATACGCCTGCAAAAGAAGAATATTTCATATACTTCTTGTAATTTTTGCCATTGTAATAAAAATAGTCGGGGTGAAGAATATTAGCCCAGTTTACGGCATCTCTAACGTAATATTTAAGCCCTACCTTTTTAGCAGTTTTTAAAGCGCGCTTTGCAACGTCTGCGCCGTGCTCTAAAAGCCCCATACCGTGAGTAAAACCTGCATCTACCACACGCTTATAATGTTCTTTTGTAATATAGTTTGGATTTTTTTGATTTGCATCTCTAAAAGAATTCCAATTTTTTTGTGGTGGCATCTTATATGCAACCTTCATTATTTTCTTTGCCATAACTATCTCTCACAATAATTGTATTTTGCTAGTTAATGATAGCAAAAAAAACAAATTTTGTCCATACAAATTGTAAAATAACCCTTTAAAAAAGTAAAAAACACCCTTTCTGCCACTATATTTGCCATAAATTTTAGTTGTTTTAAAAAAAGTGCTAAAAAATAAAAATACCACTTAAAAATAGTTGATTTTTTAATTTAATTAGGCTATAATGTAAAGGCTTGATACGAAAATAACGTTTTTGAGCAAAAAGATTATACCACCTGCGGTGGTGTAACCTAAAGAGTAATTTAATAGCTCATAATTTATGGAGGATTATACCGACTAACGTCGGTTGAATCTAGAAGAGTTTGTTAATAGTTCATAATTTACGGAGGATTATCGAAGCGGTCACAACGAGGCGGTCTTGAAAACCGTTTGCCCAAAAGGCACGGGGGTTCGAATCCCTCATCCTCCGCCAACCAAAAAGCACACCATTTGGGTGTGCTTTTTTGGTTGTGCGGATGTGAGGGATTCTATCAAAATTTGCTTGCAAATTTTGAGCGTATTCCGTTAGGAATCTTGCCGAGAGTTCTCGCTTGCGAGATACGGCAACCTCCCTCATCCTCCGTTTCCTATCCTTAATGGGATTCGAACGGGTGGGCAGTCGGCAACATAACGTTACATCCACTCTACTGCTATCCTACGCCTTTTACGTTATAAAAATTCTTTCTCCGGAAAACCTTGCTTTTTGCAAAATCTATGTTACACTCAAATTGCGCCTAAAAAATAAAATTTATGGATGTTTAATAAAGTTTATTTGAAAATTTTGTTTACAAAAATGGAGAAATAGTAGATAATAGTTGGGTAAAGTGGTATCATTTCAGCGTCCCAGATTCGGAAGACTCTGAAAGATAGTCTATGAGGGAGTTGCTGGCGATGCTTGGACACTGTAAATCATGCACCGTGCTTTCCGGTTGTTTTTTTGTAAAAAGTAGATTACCTAAAAAACAAGGCGACCACGATGGGTTATTGCATGATAACTGCGACTGTGAATTGTTCAATATACAAAAGCCAACAAAGCAAATCCGGGCTGTTTGCGACATAAAAAAGTTTAGCGGATATGTTTTTTCCGAGAAATACATCAACAATGGTAAAAAGGGTTTGTTTGAGAGTTTAGGTTTTAGAATAAAAGATTCTCAACATTTAAAAGTCGAATATGAAAATCAAGCGAGAGAAAAATATTTAAGCGGAGATTATATTATCCGTGGGCTAAATCCTAAATATGGTCAAGACATTAACATTATTATAGAATTAACTTCGCCAACAGGTAAAAAAGTTAACTTTATTAGTGGTTGGAAAGTTCACCCTTTGGGATTGATTACTTGTAACACGCCACTTGCTGATGATTAAAAGGAGGATATATGGAATTATTTGACAATATAAAATTAATAGAAGAATTAAAAGAATTACAGAAAAAAGGAATTCATAAAAACTATTTGGGTACGATTGTGAAAACGGAAGGTGATATTTATACTGTAAGCTTTTACAACCCTAAAAACTTAGGTGAATATGCTTTTGCTAAGGTAGATAAAAAATATCTTTCCTTCGTTTTTCGTCCTCATGAAAAAATTATTGCGGAAGCACAGGCATTTATTGAAAACGTTGATATGGAAAAACACGTGAGCCTAACCGAGTGCGACGTTGAAGAATTAGACGTTGTTGAACTTATAGTTGAAGATGGCAAATATGCAAGACACGGAGTACACAAAGGCGATAGAGGCTCGGTTATAAGCACTTACGCTATCGACAACCATTGGGAAATAATATTCTCTGAAAGAGGGACGGGAAAAGATATTGCGCAAATAGGCGTCGAAAGAAAAGATTTTATTATAATTGATAAATTTTAAATCGGTTCGGATTAGGTTTTTAGCCTTACGCCAAGCAAAACCCCTATCACTTTTGTGGTAGGTTTTTATCGGTTGGATGATAGAGCCTGAGGGAAAAATTCGTGCTACTACTCCTTTTGGAGGTTGGGTGAATGATTGATTTTACTATAATTAAATTTAAATCTGAGGACGTTGCAAAAAAATACGAAAAAGACACGAGCACATTGGGCGTTGTTTTAGAAAAAACAAACGACGTTTTTACGGTTTTATTTTTCAACGTTAAAAACGTTGGAGATTATGCTGTATTTGATGCTCCTATATCTGATTTTATCGCAACACCTTATGAGTTACCACAAAACGTAAAAGAGATTTTAAAAGAACATCTCACAACCCACGTAGAAGAAATGGCAAATAAGAAAAATTTTGTTTTACAACCTTTTTGCGATAGCGATTACGTGGAATTAACAGTAGATAAAAGCAAATATTTAAAACATGGAGTTAAAAAGGGAGATAAAGGAATTGTCATCTATGAGCGTGCTGTAAAAAATTCTATTTTAGTAGATTTTTCAGCCTCGACTCGCAAAGAAAAATGTATTTCGGTTGACATAAATGATTTAAAACGAGTTTAACTTTATTAGTAGGGCTTGTCCACCCTTTGTTAATTACTTGTAATACGCCATTAGGAGGGTAAAATGAATCTTTGGGATGAAGTTGAATTAATAGCAAACCTAGAAGAATTAAGCAAAAAAGGAATCTTTAAAGGCTATGGCGGTACGGTTGTTAAAGTTTACAACTGCTCTTGTTTAGTTTGGTTCTCAAACCCCAAAAACGTAGGAGAGTTTGCTTTTGCCAAAGTAAAAAAAGAATTCTTAAAGTTTAAATTTAGCAAGATTTTTTCTGCCGAAACAATAGAAGAAATGAAAGAAACGATGGAAAATATCGATATTGACAAATACGATTCTTTATCTATTATAAACGTAGAAGAATACGATAAAATTGAACTTTTAGTAGATAAGCCCGAATACAACGAAGAAGGCGTTTTTAAAGGTATGACTGGATGTGTTTTAGAGCCTTACGCTATAAACGGCAAATGGGCTATATTGTTTGATAACGTAGGCGAAAATGCTGACGAAAGCGTTGAAATTTTAGTTTCTCAAAAAGACTTTAAAGTAATAGCTTAAATGTAAAAATTTGGATTAGGTTTTTAGCCTTACGCCAAGCAAAACCCCTATCACCATTTGGTGGTAGGGGTTTTGTTTTGTAGTCTGTGCGTTTCTAACAAAATTTGCTTGCCAATTTTGAGCGCGCTACTCAATAGCAAATGCAAAGGAGCTTAGAGACTGCTCTCCCGCTTTCTCCGCCAATCGCAACCTAATCCAAACTAGGAATAGGTTGCGATTTTTCATGCGACAATTTAATACGGCGATATTTTAGTTAAAGGTGGATATAAGTCGATTAATAGCAATGTTATCAATAGCGAAAATGATTTAAAACGTTTTTAAGGATAATTTATTAATATTTAATAAAATTTATTAAAATTTTTTAAGATGGGCGGTTTTTCGCCCACTCGGTATGTTATAATAGAAGTAGGAGGGTTAAAATGAAACCAAGTAAAAAAGCATTGATTTTATTAATATTAAGGCTAATTGAGAATGAAACGGATAGATATAACGTTTTATCTCAAACCAAAATTGCGGAAATTATATCGGGCGTGATGCCTTGTGATAGAAAAACTGTAGGGCGTAACATTCAATTTTTAATTGATTGTGGGTATCCTATCGTAAAAACACGCAAGGGCGTATATATGGATAGTAGGGTGTTTACTATAGAAGAGAAAGATTTTATTCTAAATGCCGTTATGCAAGCGGAAGGAAAAACGAACGAAGAAAAACTTGAAATTGTAAAAAAAATAAATACAAGGCTAAATGATATTTTTAGGAGATAAAAGGAACTTGTGAAGAATAATAAACACAAAGGGATACCCGATATTGGGCGAGGTGTACAAATAGGATATACTAAACAAGACCCTCAGACAATAAAAGGCAGAAGCAAACACAAATGTGCTTATTATAATGAAGAAACACGGATGTGTTCTGCTTTAAAAAACATTTCTTGTGTTGGCACAAGTCACAACATGTGTAAATATCTTGAAAAAGAAGATTTTACTAATCCAGGTGAGAATCCGATACCAAGTGGCGTTGTAAACAACGGCACAAAAGTCATTTTAAAAGAAATTTATACTGGTGATGAAATTACAATTGAGGTCAATTCTCACAAAAATCCTGAACACAAAAAACTGCTCGGAAAGAAGTTAAAGTCTAACTCTATAATTGAGAACTGGGAAGGTCATACATATATTGTTTGGGAAGTTAAAAAAATCTAGGAGTTGCTCTTATTGACTTTTGAATATCTTATGTTACACTTAAATCTCGCCTAAATTTGGACTTGAATTTTTTAAATCTTTAGGCTATAATAATATAATGTCAAGCATCTTGAAAAAGATTGCGCAAATTTACCATTAAAGGAAACAGAACGTATGCCATTACATATTATAAGACAAGACATAACTAAAGTTAACTGTGACGCAATTGTAAACCCCACCAACAGAAAAATGGTTGGATATAGTGGCGTTGACTATGCAATTCATACTGCAGCTGGGCCGCAACTTGACGAAGAATGTAAAAAAATATACCCTTTGGGGCTTGGCTCTGCAAAAATCACAAGCGCGTATAACTTGCCTGCTAAATACGTAATTCACACGTCTGGACCTATTTGGCAAGGTGGCTATGCTGGCGAGAGCGCCATACTTAAATCTTGTTATATCGAGAGCTTAAAGTTGGCAACCGAACACGGCTGTAATTCTATCGCTTTTCCACTTATATCTTCTGGAGCATACGGCTACCCTAAAGACCAAGTTTTAAAGTTTGCCATCGACGTTATCACAGAATATTTATTCGAAAACGAACTGACGGTGTATCTTTGTGTTTACGATAAAACGTCTTACGAGTTTAGCAAAAAGCTCTTTGCAGATATTGTCGACTTCATTGGCGAAAATCCGTTGGATATAAGACAATTTAGTTATAGCGAAAAAGCTTTTTTTGAAGAAAAAAGTGAACACCCTTCTGCCCCTTATGAAATAGTTAGCGCAAGTTACGCGCCAATCGTAAAGCGCCAAAGCGCGTCTCCAAGGCGAGAAGTTAAAGCGTCTTACCCTTTTACTAGCAAAAAATTAAAGTCTTTAAAAGATTACGTAACCGACTTAGAAAAACCGTTTATAGACACGCTTTTTGAATATATTGACAAGAAAGGAATTACCGACGTAGAGTGCTACAAAAAGGCAAACGTTGACAGAAAGACCTTCAATAAGTTGAAGAATAACCCAAACCAAAGACCAAGCAAGCAAATAGCAGTAGCTTTTGCAATCGCTCTTAAGCTCAATTTGGAAGAAACTCAACATCTGCTCTCAACTGCCAGTTTAACATTATCTAAAAGTAGCGTGTTTGATAAAATAATTCGTTATTTTATTCATACAGGCAATTATGATATCTACCAAATTAACGAAGCTTTGTTTGAGTTTGACCAAATTTCTTTAGGCAGTTTTTACCACTAAAATTTGTCGCTTGACGTTCGACCTATTTAATATTTTTATTTGTTATAATATGGCTACAAGGTTGCAAAACCGAGTAGTCATATTTTTTTAAAAGGAGAATTTTTATGGAAAAGAAAATTGAAAACGTTCAAGAACAAGGTATCCCAAAGGAAATACAAGAAGCAGTTGAAAAGAAAGGTAACGGCACAACTGAACTCGTATTCATTTTAGACAGAAGTGGTTCTATGTCAGGCATGGAAAAAGATACGATTGGTGGGTTTAATTCTATGATTGAAAAGCAAAAGAAAGAAGACGGAAGAGCTCTTGTTTCTACGGTGCTTTTTTCTAACACTTCAAAGGTTTTACACGATAGAGTTGACGTTAAAGACATTGAGCCTATGACGGAAAAGGATTACCAAGTTAACGGTTGCACAGCCCTTTTAGACGCCATTGGCGGAGCGATTAGGCATATTGGTAACGTTCATAAATACGCGAGAAAAGAAGACGTGCCAGAAAAGACTTTGTTCTTAATTACAACCGACGGTATGGAAAACGCTAGTAGAGAATTTTCTAGCTCACGCGTGAAACAAATGATAAGAAGACAAGAAGAAAAATACGGCTGGGAATTCTTCTTTGTAGCTGCAAATATCGACGCAGTTGAAACGGCAGAAAATATTGGTATTCGCAGTGAAAGGGCGGCTAACTATAGCGTAGAACGTGGAACAGACGTTATGTATTGCGCAATGAGTGAAACGATATCTAACTATAGAAAAACCGGAAGAGTTGCTAAAAACTGGTGTGCCGACATAGAAGAAACCGCTAAACCAAGAAAGGACAAATAATTGAGCGCTCTATTTAGTAAAGGCTTTTTAATTTATATTATAATGATTTAATAAACTCGTTATAAACTATTTGTCAAAAATCGTTTAGCGTGTTAAAACTCGCATTTTATAAGGAGATATTTATGATAAAAAAATTTCTTGCCATTATTCTTTTAACAACCTTATCTATAAGCATTCTTTCAAGTTGCAAAGGGTGCAAAAAAAACGACTTTGTAGAAGTGTATTCCGTAACGTTTACCGTTGACGGGAAAAAGACGTCAAAATATTCTTCAGCATCGATGGATTTATCACTTGTAGGTTTCGTTTCTAAAAGCGAATATGACGCAGTTGAAGAAAAATATAAAATAAGCTCGCCTAATTTAACCGAATCTCTCAGCCCCTACGTTAAAACCGTTTCTAGCGTTTGCGGATTAAACAATTCCGACAAAGGGAAATACGTTTACCATAGCTACTACAATATGGGGAGCGTTGTCTATGCAGTATATCTAATCACAAGCGGAATAAATCATGACTACGTTAGTGTAAAAGTCATTGACGACGATACTATAATAATAAGATCTTATGGGAGCGAAACCACGTATAACGTAAGCAGTTATAGTATTACTTATTTTTATGAATATTAACGCTTTAGTTTTTAGCCACTATAAAATAAGCAAAGCACTTTTTACAAGCAAAAAGCACACCAGTTTGGTGTGCTTTTACATTATAATGAATATTATTTAGTCGTCTTTACTAAATTTAAATTGTGCTACAAAGTTTTAAAACAATTTTGCAAACGGTTTTATTAAATAAAAAAATGCCTGAAAACTTTTCGTTTTCAGGCACGTTTTCTTTTTCGTTTAAAAACTATTATTTCTTTTTGTAGTAATAATAGTAATTATAATGTTTCTTGTTTTCGCTTGCGCTAAAGTTAATTTGATTCTAAATAGTGTTGCAATTGCTTGAAAAATATGATATAATTCAAAAAAACATATCAACAGTATTTCTTTGTAGGGAGTTATGGTTCAAAAACACTTAAATTATCAAGAAATGACAAACTATGGTTGTTTTTATACACCACAAAGATTTGTCTGCAACTTAATAGAAAAAATTAAATACAACGTTGAAGATTATGACAAATTCATTTTCTTAGACTCTTCAAGTGGCTATGGATCATTTCTACTATCATTACCAGACGTAAAAACAATCGGCTGCGATATCGATGATAAAGCAGTTGAAATAGCTATGTCAAAAGATAAAAAAAGTGAATATTTTTGCTTTAACACCTTGAGCAATTTCTCTCGCGAGTCCATTTCCTTAAACGACTCAGACAAGCTCATTATTATTGGAAACCCACCCTACAATGACACTACTTCAAAAGTTAAAAAAGACCTAAAAAACGAAAAACCTTGTGAAATTGATAAGGATTTAAAAACTAGAGACCTAGGCATTTCGTTTTTATTATCATACAACAAATTAAGAGCCGATTATGTTGCAGTTTTGCATCCTCTTTCTTATATGATTAAAAAAGCAAATTATGATTTGCTAAAGCCTTTTTTTAACAAGTACACACTCATTGACCACTCAATAATCAATAGTCAAGAATTTAGTATGACTTCAAAAACAAAAGGCTTTCCTATAATTATAGCTTTATACAAACGTGATAACAAAGGGTTAACTTTTGAAGAAATACAAAACTTAACATTCTATACGATTAACGGTCAGAAATTTTCCTTAAAAAAGGACTCAATAAAAAACTACATTCATAAGTACCCTTCTAAGTACAAGTCCTACAAAAATGATGATATACTTTTTTTTACAATGAGAGATATTAACGCCTTAAATAGAAGTAGAACATTTATTCAAGATTATAGCGAGAATTCTATAATAATCGATAAAGACAAGTTCGCTTATTATTGTTATGTTGACGTCTTTAAACGATACATCCATAAATTACCCTACTATTATGGAAATATTGACGTATTTATAAATAATAAAGAATTTCAAGTTTTAAAAGATGTTTTTATAACGAATAGTCTAGAAAGACACCCTTGGTTAAAAGAAAAGAATATAGAATATAATTACAATAACGACTACAAATTAATAGACAACTATTTTAAAAATTTATTTAATGAATAACAATGGGGGCGACGTATGTTTATTCAAGATATAAAAAATCAAGAAATAAGAGTTTCAATTCCACTTACAAAAGGAACAGACAAGACAAGAATAAAGAGAAGAAGCCTATTAAACGAATATGGAGTTCCTGTTTCAACAAAACAAGAACCGTTTTGTCAAAGGTGTTATGTTGAATGGCAAATTGGATATGATGTTGTTGTGGCAGAAACCGAAAAACTTAAAAGAACAACATTAAAAGATTTGAGATTCACGGGTGCTAATGGAAAAGAAAAGGCACTATACGAATTATCTGAGTATATTAAATATTTCTATGACTGGAATATAGTTACAAAAAAACAACTCGAAGATGTTAAAACATATTTAATAAACTTAAGGGAAAACGACTTTTTGGATAATCCTATTGCGCATCCAGAGTTGGCAATTAAACGAACAAATTTTGTAGAAAAACAAATAAATGGTTTTGATTTTTTGTGGACTCAAGTAGAGTATCCTTTGCTTGTTTACAAGTTTGGTAATTTTGAAATAGTTACAGAAATAATAATTAAAGAAAAACAATATGCAATTGGAATTCAACCTATGCTATTTTTATGTTTTCCTATAACAGAGCTGGAAAATTCACAAAACTTATTAGGAAGAACAGCAAAAACCAAAGAAGTTGCATCTTTTAAAATAGATAAAAATAACATATCAGTTTTTGTGGAAATGTTAAAATTATTTGGAACATTAAGT
>JAZRSF010000014.1:0-84383 GCA_045651365.1 Christensenellaceae bacterium | reverse complement strand
TAGATAAGTTGAAAACCGTTACACGGTTTGAATCTCCGTTTCACTACGATTGCTTCGCCCAAGACACGCTCTCGTTATGACCACTTCGATAGCTCTCCATACTATTTTATTTAATTGTTTTATTTAGAAAAGTTGAAAACCGTTACACGGTTTGAATCTCCGTTTCACTACGATTGCTTCGCCCAAGACACGCTCTCGTTATGACCACTTCGATAGCTCTCCACATAAAACATAGAAGTTCTTTGAGTCTTCCTCAAAACAACTTCTATATTCTATCACGAAAAATGTTGATTGTCAATTATTTTTCTTCATTATATTTAATTATTTCAACGTCAGATTGAGAAAATAATTCTAAAGCAAAATCGTCAGGATATCCATTCTTATACACAACCTTTTTGATACCAGAATTAATAATCATTCTCGTGCAAATAACGCATGGTTGATGCGTAACGTATATTGTAGCACCTTCCAGGCTTACACCAAGTTTAGCAGCCTGACAAATAGCGTTTTGCTCTGCGTGAACAGCATAACAAACCTCTTGCATAGTTCCACTTGCAATATTTCTAACACGCCTTAAACATTCACCTCTATCAGCACAACTTTTAATTCCTGCAGGTGCGCCGTTATAACCTGTTGTTAAAACCCTTTTATCTTTAACGACAACTGCTCCAACGTGTCTATTCTCTTGATAGCAACTAGACCAACCTGCAACAGTTTCAGCAAGTTCCATAAAACGCTTATCCCATTTATTCATAATTATCCCCTATTCTTTAATCTTTTTTAACTAGTTTTTCTAGTTCCTTAGTAAACGAAGTAATGTCTGTAAACGAACGATATACCGAAGCAAAGCGAACGTATGCAACCTCGTCAATAGTTTTTAGTTCTTCGCACACCATCTCGCCTAGTTCTTTACTAGTAATTTCTTGAAGTAATGCGTTATAGATTTTCTTTTGAATATCATCAACGATTTTGTCAATTCTTGCAGTAGAAACAGGTCTCTTTTCACAAGCCTTAATTATTCCGTTTTTCAACTTGTGCGCATCAAATGCTTGACGACTACCATTAGATTTAATTACGAATATTGGTGTATTTTCAACAGTTTCATAGGTGGTAAATCTTTTTCCACATTGAATACACTCTCTTCTACGACGAATAAGTGTTCCATCTTCCGTTGAACGAGAGTCAATAACTTTACTATCTAAACAGCCACAATACATACATTTCATAAGTCAATGTCCATCCTTTTAATTATTGTAACATAAAAAAAATAAAATTTCTACATATAAATACTATTTTTTTGATTTTTGCAAAGAATATTTTTATAGGAAATTATGAAAATTTTATTTTATATAATGTTTATAGTTTATTTAATCGCTATAAACGTTTACGGAGCGTTAATGTTAGGCTTTCAAAAAAGAGCAAGACAAAACGGGGATGAGGAAAACCTGTCTATTGCAGACTCAAAGTTGTTCTTTACAGGCTTATTAGGTGGCGCACCGTCAATATATGCTTTTATGTTTATATACAAATACAGACTAAAAAGTATTTTTATGATGGTTACAATGCCTATCTTAATAGTATTAAACGTTTATTTTAGTATTATGTTTTTTAGAAGTGGTTTTGGATTATTTACTCTCTAACCAAATCTATTACCTTATATAAATTATTAATGACGTCCGTGGCAACTATCGTGTATTCGTTCTGTTCTTTTTGAGCCAATTCTCCTGCTAAGCCAAATATATAAGATGCAACACAAACACCATCAAAAAAATCGTCTGTGCGAGCCAATATTCCAGCTAATATTCCTGAAAGAACGTCGCCACTTCCACCCTTTGCTAATCCAGAACAACCAGTGGTGTTTAGAACAACCTTTTCGCCGTCTGTGATTATCGAACAAGCGCTTTTGAGAATCAACGTTACATTGTATTCGTTTGCAAACTTCTTAGCAAGATTTATCCCATTATTAATAATTTCTTGTTTATCTAGGTTATATAATCTAGAAAATTCCTTAACGTGTGGGGTTAAAACTACCCTACATTTTTTATTTTTTAATACTTCTAGACCAAATTTAGATATCGTGTTTAATCCATCTGCATCAATTATTAGGTTACCAGTATAATTCTCAAGTAAAAATTTAATCGTTTTAAAAACGTTTTTGCTAACACCAATACCCATTCCAATAGCAATAGAATGATATTTTAGTATTTTTGATAGGGCTTTTTTGTCGAATTTAATATATCCACCCTTATCTTTTAAGGCAATAACAACGTTTTCAGGGTTAACGTTTGCATAACAACTAATTAATGAACTAGGAATTGCAATTGCGCTATAACCTATTCCCATCTTTAAACTTGTTAATGCATTGTTAGAGAGCATAACACTACCTGTAAAATCTCTACTACCACCAACTACAACGGCTTTTCCAAAATCCCCCTTGTTTACGTTTCTACCTCTGTTTTGAAAGCATAATTTCGCAGTTTCATTAGAAATCCTATAGGCAAAATCTTCGCCCCAAATGCTTATACCTATATCTTTAGCAATGACCTTTCCACAATAATCTGGACCGTCATTTAAAAAATGCCCTAACTTAAACTCTTGAATGGCTATCGTTATGTTAGCATTAACAGCCACCCCCATTGCTAACCCAGTATCACCATTTAGTCCACTTGGAATATCACACGATATAACGTAAGCACCACTACTATTAATTAATTCAATTGCCGTTTTATACTTTCCTTCAACAGGTCTATTTAGTCCCGTTCCAAAAATGCAATCTACTATAATATCGTATTTATTGTTAAATTTTTGAAAAATTCCATTTCTAACAAATATAACGTCAACGGCAAATCCATGAATTTTGTTTAATTCCTTTGCTACGATTTCGCCATCTGCACCGTTATTTCCAGAACCAATGCAAACTAAAACCCTACCACCCATAAAACGGCGATTGATTTCTTCTGCTACGGCCTTTCCTGCCCTTAAAACGAGTTCTTCTTGAGAAACACCTAACTTTTCTATAGTAAATAAGTCAGCCTCTCGCATTTGAGAATTAGATAAAATTCTTTCCATTATTCATCCTCTTTTAATTTTTCTATAGCGTAGTTTGCATCGTCATAGGTAAAGCCCTTAGAAATCAAGTATCTATACGTTTTAGATAGGTTTTCTTTTGTATTTTCCTTATTTTTAATATGTTTTAGTGCTATATGTAGAGCATTTTCTTTTGAATTAACGTTCAATTCACTATAAACTTTTTCGACGTCGTCTTTTTTAAGCCCTTTCAACATAAGCTTATATTTCGTCATATGAATACCTTGCGAACTAGAAACGCTGTCGATATATCTTTTTGCATATTCGTTATCGTCAATATATTTATACTCTAATAATTTACCTATTACCCTAGCAATAATATCTTCAGCATAGCCTTTATTCTGCAAATACGTTTTTACTTGTTTTTTTGTTTTCAAGGTTCTAGAAACGTATGCCGTTGCTTTTGATAAGGCATCTAAATATTCTTTTTCACTTGCAATTTCTAATAATTTCGCCTTATCAACATCTTCACCAATCTTTAAGCAACGAGAATACACCAGCTCGATAGGAATACCAATAAAAAAATCGCCGTCAATAAAAATATTGCAGCGTTTTTTATTTTTTTCTTGAACTGAAATTTGAGTTATTTTTGGCATAGTTCTCCAAAAGAAAAGTATCCCTTTTCACCCTCATTTAATAAAGGTTTACCTTTAAAAAGGTCGAAAAGTTGAGTTTTTATATTATTAAGATAGCAATTCTTACACACGAATTTGATTGATACGTTATCATTAAAATCGGTAGATAAAACCTTAATTTCTTGAACACTTAACAAGCGAAGTAAACTAGAATAATTTTCATAATCGCATGTAATCTTAAACTCAATTCCGTCTTCCATTTCTACTATTTTGCTAGTAGAAAGACAGCCCGATACTGCCCCTGAATACGCTCTAGTAAGACCACCCGTGCCAAGCTTAATTCCACCATAATATCTTGTAACCACTGCTACAGCTTTATAAATTTTCTTATTCTTTAAAACATCAAGCATTGGAAGTCCAGCCGTGCCTTGAGGTTCTCCGTCGTCGGAAAATTTCATAACGAGTCCGTTTTGGTCGGCAATATAGGCAGAGCAATTATGAGTTGCTAAAGAATTCATTTTTTTTATTTGTAAAATGAATTCTTTCGCCTCTTCCTCATTTTCTATGCCTTTTAGATAGCATACAAATTTAGAGCGTTCTATAGTTACGGAATATGAAAATTCACCATCCACAGTATAAAAACTACTCATTTATTTAAGAATTACCTTAATATGAACTTTTTTACCCTTATGAAGAATAAACTCTTTCTTTTCCTTTAAATCTGTAGGAATTTTTGCAAAAACGTCAGTAACTTTGCTATCTTCTAAGGAAACTCCACCACCTTCGATTAAACGTTTTGCCTCGCCCTTTGATTTTGCTTGATTACAAGCAACTAGTAAGTCTGAAACAAGTTCAACGTCAGCACTAACGTCAACTGACGGCATATCTTCCATTGAGCCTACACCAAAGGCTGCTTTTGCTTGTTTTTGAGCCTCTAATGCTTTTTCCTCGCCGTGAACAAGTTTAGTAACCTCAAAGGCAAGTCTTTCTTTTGCTTGATTCATTCTCTCGTCTTGATATTTAGTAAGTTCCTTGATTTCTTCTAAATCCATAAAGGTTAATAGACGCATACATTCTTCAACCTTAACGTCTTCAACGTTTCTAAAATATTGATAGAAATCGTATGGAGAAGTCTTTTTCTCATCTAACCAAAGAGCGCCCTTTTGAGTTTTGCCCATTTTCTTACCTTCGCTATTTAATAAAAGTGTGCAAGTTAAACAATAGGCGTCCTTCTTTTCCTTTCTTCTAATAAGGTCCACACCTGCAAGCATGTTGCTCCATTGGTCATCTCCACCTACTTCTAAAACACAACCAAATTCCCTATTCAAATGTAAGAAGTCGTAACCTTGCATTAGCATATAGTTAAATTCAAAAAACGTCAAACCCTTTTCCATTCTTTGCTTAAAACACTTAGCCGTAAGCATTTCATTAACTGAGAAATGAACGCCAATATCACGCAAAAATTCAACGTAATTCAATTGTAATAACCAATCGGCATTATTGGCAATAATAGCGCCTTTTTCCCCTGAAAAATCGATAAATCTAGACATTTGTTCCTTAAAGCATTCAATATTATGGTCGATGGTTTCTCTAGTCATCATTTGACGCATATCGCTTCTCCCAGAAGGGTCGCCAATCATACCAGTTCCACCACCGAATAATGCGATTGGTTTATGTCCATATCTTTGCATCCACGCCATTGCCATAATTGGGATATAATGGCCAATGTGCAAGCTATCAGCCGTTGGGTCAAAACCAATATAAAACGTTACGCTTTCCTTACCAAGTAATTGGTATAAATCATCTTCGTATACGGTTTGTTTAATAAATCCTCTTTCTTTAAGAACGTCAAAAACATTTTTCATAAGACTCACCTAGTAATTAAAATATATTTAATTATATTAAATATTTTTTTAATAGTCAAGAAATTTAGAATAATAAAACAGGTAAACTTGCTTGTCTACCTGCTTAAGTCTTATTATAATAATTTGAAATTTATTTTCTAATTAACGCAAAAACAATTAAGCCTAAATTAGCACCTATAAATAGTCCAGTTACAAATCCCATGTAATTATTATATGCAAATTCATTAAATATAGTTGTTTTTAGGAAAAATATATCCATTATGCGTGGCATAATCACAAGTGTTTTAATATATATTTCCTACGATTACACATTTTTAAAGCATTTTACGTTTTCGGCAAGGAAAGAGATATTTACAACAAACCCCTTAACGTTTTTCTCTATATTTATTATAGGTTTTTTATTTAAATAAAAGTATTCCCCAACAACCCTCGTTACGTCTATTGATATTAACTGCATAAACTTCTCATCTAAAAGGTCATTGTCCCCCTTTATCAAGTTATTAATCCTTTCAATATCACTACTTGTTTTACTCATATTTTTCTAAGGCTCCTTTTAATACTGCCAAGTAAACCCGTGTATTTTTTTAGCGCATCATACTTTTTATTAGAATTTTTTATAACGTTATTAGCAAGAATTTGATATGCCCTAAACGAATCTGAATGCTTAGAAACGTTTCCATTTGACAAAAAAACGGCGTCCTCTTCGGGCAGGACTCCAATTAATTCTATATTTAGAAGCCCTTCTATATCCGTTGGCAACATCATTTTATCACTTAAGATTAAATCACCCCTAACACGATTCACAATAAGTTTGATTTTTTCTAATTGATAAGATTTTAGAATAGTAATAACCTTATTTGCATCTCGCAAACTTGAAAGCGTAGGCGTCGTTACAACAAACGCTTGGTCGGCAACACTAACAGCCCTATAAAAGCCTAAATCTATACCAGCAGGACAATCAATTAAAACATAATCAAATAATGAGGATAAGCTTTCAATTAAAAGCTTTATTTTTTGCCCGGTAAGAGATGGACTATTTGGAGCCTTACCAGAGGAAAGAACGAATAAATTCTTATTTGTTTTATCCTGTATTAACGCTTGTTTTATTCTGCATTTACCATCTAAAACGTCTTGAATGTCGTATTTTAAATAATTTTCTAGTCCTAATACTACGTCTAAATTATTAAGTCCAAAATCCAAATCAATTAAAACGACCATTACCCCTTGACTAGCCAATGCTTTACCCAAAAACGCCGTAACAGAAGTTTTTCCAACGCCACCTTTTCCTGAAGTAATAACAATCTTCTTTGCCATTTTTAACCTCAGGTAAATTTTAAAATAAAAAAACCCGTAATTTTGCAATAATAATGGCAAAATATAGGGTTTTTAGTATTATTTAACGTTTAATGAGAGTTTTTTAATAAGAGAGTTGTTCGAAATTGCAACACCACCACCAAGAGCAACAGAAGATGCACCGTTTTCAGCAAGATTTATTTGCATATCGAACTTTTCTTCATAATAACGCTTAAGCCCGTAAATAGTTGAAGAAATTCCTCCAATATATATACCAGAATGACGAACCTCAGCTGAAACCTCAGGCGGCAATTTCCTTAAAACGTTTAGAGCAATCTCTGCTATCTTATCATAATATATTTTTATTGGCTCAAATAACTCACAAGACTTAACGGTTAAGGCAAGTGGCGTCCCCGATTTCAACCCTCTTCCGTTAATAACAGTAGATAACCCATCGTTAACGTCTAGGCTACCTATTTCCTTCTTTATTCGCTCGGCAGTTAACAAACCAATTTGCAAGCCGTAATTTTCAGCAACAAAATCTATAATATCAGCACTAATTTTATTGCTACCAAAATTCACGGAAACACCTGCTATTACCCCGTCTAGGGAAACGGCCGCTATATTAGTAGTTCCTCCTGCCATATCTATAACGAAGAAAGGCTCAGAATCACTAAGTGGTATTCGTTGACCTAACGCAGATAATATGGGCGCCTCAATAAAGTTTACTTTTGAAAAGCCACAACTTTTTGCAACTTTTCTATATCTCTCAATACTTTCATAGTTAATACCACATGGAACGGAAATAACTGCTTCAGCAGTAAGAAGCTTACCTGTTCCACCCACTTTATTAATAAATCCGTTTAACAACTCACACGCTATTCTTTCGTTAACAATCTCACCTTCAAAAACAGGAAAAACCGTCTTAGTATTCTTCGTAGTCTTACCAATGAGTTTATTTGCATCAAACCCAATTGCTTTAACGCTACCTTTTCCACCGTCAACAACAGCAGCAACCGTGGGTTCCGACAAAACTAGTCCACTTCCTAGTTTATAAATATTGGTATAACTACTATCAAAATCTATAGCATATTTACTCTTTGCCATATTAACACCTATGAAAACAACGCCGACTAGCGACGTTGCTTTTTATTTTATAGTATCTCTAAATTTTTCCTAAACTGCTTCCTAAACTCAGAACCAATTTGCATTGCTGAATTTATTTCAAGCTTAGCGTCGCCATCCACTTCAGTTTTCATGATAACGGAATCTCCTAGTATATCACAGTTAATTCCTTTAATTACACTAGAACAACTTCTATCAAGCGAACTAGCAATCTTTAACATGATACCCATCTTTCTAACAGCGTCAACATCTTCGTCGTTTAATAGTTCTCTGTATCTTGCCCAATCGTATTGATTTATATCGTCAATGCCCGTACACGAAACAACGAATGATGCTAAAACTAAATCTCTATGGCTAATGCCGTAAATATTTGAATTTAGAATATTATATGCACTATGCTTTTCAAAATTATAGAAAGCAGTTCTCTTTCCTGTCTCATACATATAAGCGGCAACCTTTAAAATCTTTAGATATTGCCTTGGGAATTTATGCAACACTCTTAGTTGCTTAAACAACTGAACGGAAAGGGAAACAATTTGTTCAACGTGCTTTTGATTACAATCATAAAAATCAACTAACGAATTCAAACTATAAGTTAAAACGTCAGAAATTGGTTTATCAACGGTCGTAGGGAGTGCGTAATTAAACATTAAACCAGTCCTCAAACCACTTCCACTAATAACGACGTTCCCAAGATTCATATATTTCTTAAAAGCAGAAATCGCAGCAAGAGCGCTTGGAAGAATATCTGCTCTACCACTAGAAAGCCCCTTAATTTTCTTTTTTCTATCTAAATCAAGCCCCTTAATTAAATCGTAAACGTGGTCAAAGTCAGTTTCGTTTATAACGTAATTATGAATAGTTTTAAGAGAATATTTCTTCATAATCTTAGTCATTCTACATAGATTTCTAAACGAACCACCAACGCCTATCATTTGAACTTCAGGGTCAACGTTTTGAAGCCACTCGATTTTCTTAAGCTGTTCAGTGAAAAACTCCTCAATCTTTTTTGCTTGTTCTTGAGGGGAAACTCCCTCACCTGAAAAAAGCTCGGTAAGCGTTATAGCTCCAAAAGGTAGCGTTTCATAGTTTAATAGATTTCTTCTATTATAATAAACGATTTTAGTGCTACCACCACCAATTTCCAAAATAAGTCCCTTGGAAATATCCATGGTATTAATAACACCACGGTAAACTAATAGCGCTTCTTCTTCTGCACTTAAAACCTTTAATTTAATTCCACAGGTAGAGGAAACTTCGTCTAAAAAACTACGTTGATTTTTAGCACGACGCACAGCGGCAGTTGCAACGGCAATAATGCGCTCAATTCCGTTAACGTCGCATAGTTTTCTAAACATTTTTAGCGTAGTTATAGTTTCGTGAATGCGTTCTGGTTTTAAGAAACCATCTCTATCCATTCCCTCGCCGATTCTTGGCGCTTCCTTAAGTTGGTCTACAACGTAAAAATGGCCGTTTTCCATAACTTCAACAATAAGAAGCCTTGCGGTATTCGAGCCTAAATCAATAATTGCAATTTTTTCCACTTTACATTCTCCATGTTAATTATTATCAATAAAAAAAGTCAAGAAAAACCAAACTCTTCCTTATATTTTGTTTAATTATAACATAACTTTTTTTATTTGTATAGACCCTTTTTTTATTTTTTTTAAGATTTTTTTATTTTTTTATTTGTTTTAAACGTTATAACGCATTGCGTTATTGATAATAAAACTAGAAAACCACCAAAAATTCTACGCAAGATTTCTCCCTCTATCCCTCTAGCGATATAACAACCGAACACACACGAAATAAGACCTGGAATTACGAGTATAAAAAGGTCATTCCATTTTATAAGTTTATTTTTCAAGTGAATACATATCGCAACGATTGACATTGGGATAAACGCAACTAAATTTACTGCTTGCGCCGTGTGTTGTCCAACTGAATAAAAAATTGATAGTAATGGGATTAGAATTGTTCCCCCTCCCATTCCCATACCACCTAGAATTCCCCCAACAAGACCTGCAAAAGAATACCAAACGAAACTCATAATTTACTCCTTTAAAAAAACAACATTTTTGCACCTGCAAAAAACATAACTATTGAGAATATAAGAACTATCCATTTAGATGATAATTTCTTTAATAGAAGTGCTCCAAAGATTCCACCGAGCGTTACCCCTATACTTACAGGCAACGCGACCTCCACTTTCAATGAGCCAAAGTAAGAATAAAAAAGACCACTCAACAAAGATAAAGGTAAAACCATCATGATTGCAGTTGCGTGAGCATTCTTTGATTCGTAAGCAAGAATAAAGACTAATAATGGAACGATAATCATACCAGCACCACCACCAAAAACTCCGTTAACAAGCCCAGCCAATGCACCACCTAGAACCACGATTATATTTCGCATCTTACCACTTTGTATTTTTCGCATTAAATTTATCTTTTTTTCCATATTTTTATTATGTGAAAAATAAGTTTTTTTATATATTTATAAAATATATAATTTTTTTTATTATTTATGTTGATTTTTATTCAAAAATAATATATAATGTTTTCAATGTGTAAAATTTTGCACGTAAAAGAAAAGACTAAAATTTCAGGTGGGTATATGGCTAATCATAATTTTCTAAAGAAATTAAAATACGGTTTTGTAACGTTTCTAGCAATTTTATTTTTATTTTGCGCACAAGCATTTTGTTTAACGGCATGTAGCAACCAAGAAGCTACTGATGAAACAAACCAAGAATCTTCTACAGAAACCGAAAGCTCAACTTCTGACCCTTCTTATACTTTTAAGGAACCGGAAGATGGCGAAATCGCAAACGCTTACTTTACTAAAGGCACTGCTAGTAAAGACCTAGACGATTATCCTTTAGCATCTCCAAGCGATTGGACTAAGTCTTACGATAATTCTGCCGTTATCTCTTATGCTGATTCAGGCGTCGTTGACGTATCAAGCGAAGGCTGGGCTGAAATATCTAAAAAACTTAAAGAAAAGAAATCCGGAGAAACCAAGGATAACTCTCTGATTAGGGCTTTAAGTTATCAAATTCATGGAGACGACTCTACGGAAAGTGTTAACGATATAAAGGAAAACTTTAACACCTATTTTGCTAACCCAGGCTTATACAGCCAAGATGCAAAGGATAGTAAACTTTATATGTTGAACAACTACCCTAGTGAAAAATATATTGGAGCAGGAACAGCACAGTATATTAAATCATCTTCAAACATTACTATTGAAAAAGGCAAAACTGCTTTAATTACCGTTTGGGTAAAAACTATTAATATAACCGGCCACGGCAACCCTGAAAATCGTGGTGCTAATATTGTTCTTACAAACAAGATAAACGGAATTGAGCAAAATAATTATAAAATTAGCGCTATTGACACTAAAGGCGAATGGAAACAATATCAAATCTACGTTTCTGCTGACCCTAGCTATTCATCAAGCATCAACATTAAGTTAGGCTTAGGATATGGTGGTGGTAAGAGCACTGCTAAAACCTATTATACTCAAGGAACGGTTTTCTTCGACGATTTGTCTTATGAAATAGTTGATAAACCAACCAACGTTGACAATGCATACACTACTAAGTTAGATTTAAACAAAGAAGAAAGCTACTTTGAGCAAAACGCATATTCAGTTGCTAACACAGTCTATCACTACGATATGACATTAAGCGCTTTTTCAAGTTACAACAACATTACCTCAAGCAACTTCGTTGACGCCAAGGATTCAAATAAGTTCTTTACTTATTCAAATATTGAAGGACAAAGTGGTTCAATTTCAACTGAAACTATTTTTGGTTCAAGTGTTAGTAAAATATCACAAAATGGAAACGAATTCACCTTAACAAACGCAAGTGCATCAATAAAACTTACTTCTACAGATTGGAAATTAATCGGAGGAAAATACGCATTCGTATCTTTCTCAATCAAAAACGATTTAAAAATAGTTGGTTCTACTAAGATTACCGTTGACGTTTACGACAAACTAGGTAACAAGGAACAAAAACAAACCGAAATCATAACGATAGAAGAACCAACTGATGATTTCACCAACTTTACCCTATTAATACAAAATAATTTTTCTAGCACGAGCGATGAAAGAGAGTTTTATATCGTTATTAACGTTGGTCCAACTGATTTAAATGCAATTACTAACGTTACAGACGTTGCATCTGGCAAGGTTACCGTTTCCGACGTAAGTTTCTTTATCGACGACAAGCCTGAAGAAGATGAAGAAAATAAAAACTATGATTTTATATCAAAATCTGTTAATAAGACAATAGCACTTTACGCTGGATATGCACAAGATTCTACGGAAGACGAAGAGACAACTGAAACATACACTTTAGAAACTAAACCTAGTGAAATCGGTGCAATCGTTAACGGACCTGCTAGGTTAAAAGATTATTTTGGTGTTGTTGCCGACCATTCATACGTTAACAACGATTCTACAAACTATGAACTAGATACAAGAATAGGTAATGGTGAAAACGGTAGTTATGCTGGTTTAATTAATACTAAATACCTAACAAACTACTCGCTCGCAAATATTCCTGTTGGAAATTACACCGATAATATTCAGCCTTTGATGATTTACAATAGCACCCCTGACAACTATGGGTTTGTTGGTAAATCGTTTACAATTAGTTCTGATAGCTACTCTAAAATCAGCCTTAAAGTAAGAGTTGTCGGTGATGATGCAGTCGCTTATATTTACCTAGTTGACGTTTCAAGCGCTGAAAAATCAGTTCTAAAATTTGGTTCATTTACCTCTAACGCTTCTAGCGACGTAGATAATAAAGGTTCTGCAAACGGAAGTTCAGAACTTATGCTCAAAATTAATAGTAGCGAAATGAGCAGACAAAATAAGGAATGGATTGACGTAGAATTCTATATAGCTACTGGTAATTCTTCAAAGGAAATTCGTATTGAGGTTTGGAATGGAAGTAGAGACGGAAACGAAAAATCTCAAGGATACGTCTTCGCTAATGACATTAATAACGAAACTCCTTCACAATTTGATGGTGAATCATGGGAAAATGCTTTTGAGAATAAGTCTCACCCATTATTCAACGTTGTAACTGCCCTTGACCAAGATAACGTTAAATCGTTAGTTTCATACAAACGTCCTTTAACTGACGTTGAAAAAGAATTTAACGAAGAATATAAAGGTCAAAAAGATTACGAAGATTATATTGTTGAATATTATGAAAATTATATATGGGCAGAAACTTCAACTATGATTTATGCAGTTTATAACACCATTGACCCTGTTGAAATAGACCCATATACCCTACTCCCTGAAGAGGAAGAAGAAGTCGTAGAAGAGGAAGCCTCTGGTTGCGCCGCTAAGAACGACCCATCAACTTTCTGGTTATCATTCTCATCTATCGTCCTTGGCGTTGTTTTAGTTCTTGCAATTATCGCTCTAATACTAAAGAACTATAACAGAAAACATAGAAATGGACCAGATAATAATAAATCTCATTACAACGTTTCAAGTAGAATAAGGTCTCAAAAAGAAATCAATAAAAAGAAAGCTGAGGAAAAGAGAAAGCAATTAGAAGAAATGAATCAAGCCGAAGCTGAAATTGAAAACTTTGATTCTCAAGAATATGATGCCGTAGAAGAACAAACGGAAATTGAACAAGAACTTGGTGATTACGTTTACGGAGACGTTATTGAAGACTTCAATACTCAAGAAGAATCTCCTGAGACTCCTGAAGAAATCACTTCAAATGATGATAATCAAAACAATAATTAAAGGCAAAAAAGAGATTTGTAATTAAACAAATCTCTTTTTCATTTGTATACAAATATTAAAATTATACATATATATAATGTATGCCAACAATTATCCTTACAGGTGGTGGAACTGCAGGTCATTGCTTGCCAAACGTTTCGTTATTACCTAACCTTAAAAAAAATTTTGATAAAATATACTACGTTGGTAGTCGTAACGGAATTGAAAAAAATATTTCAACAAGTAATAACCTAGACTACTACGAAATTGATACGGCTAAATTAAAAAGAAAACTAACGCTATCAAACTTGAAAATTCCAGTTACGGTATTAAAAGGTATAGTTCAAGCAAAAAGAATTATTAAAAAAACTTCTCCAGACGTTATATTTTCTAAGGGAGGTTACGTTTCAATACCAATGGTTATAGCGGGATATTTATGTAAAGTTCCCGTCATTTCGCACGAGAGTGATTTATCTGTTGGATTAGCAAATAAAATAGCCAGCAAATTTTCAAAAAAGGTTTTAACATCCTTCCCTGAAACTGCTGAAAAAATAAGGAATGGTGTTTACGTCGGTCCACCAATAAGAAATGAGATTTTTAACGTTAATAAGACCTCGGCTTATGCTCGTTTTGGCTTTTTCGATACAAAACCAATAATCTTAATAACGGGTGGTAGCCAAGGCTCAAAGAAAATAAATACCGTTATTGATGAAGTCCTACCTATTTTATTAGAAAAATATAACGTTATTCATTTGCGTGGAAAAGGAAATCTATCAAACACAAAATATCCAGGATATTTCCAATCCGAATATATTAACGACATAGAAAATGCTTTCGCAATTACTACAATATGTATAACGAGAGGAGGTTCAAACACTTTATTTGAACTGTTGTCGTTAAAAATTCCATGTGTCGTAGTTCCTCTTCCAAAAGAAGAATCACGTGGGGACCAGATATTAAACGCACAATATTTTAGCAAGAAAAACGCCGTAACGCTATTGTATCAAGAAAAACTTCAAAACGATACTCTGCTAGAATCTATTGACTACGTCTACCAAAATAAAGAAAAAATTCAAAGCAACATAAAAAAACTCTCGATAAAAAGTTCTAACGATAAAATATGTAAAATTCTAACCGACTACGTTAAACAATAGTTTTACATTCGTCATTTAATAAACTTTTTGCATTCTCAAAATATTTTGATAATGCAGAAGGTTTTTTTATTTCTACATTGTTATCAGTCTCACGTTTTAAACAAACTTGTCTATTTTTGCTATATTCTCTACTTTTGCCAATATAAGTATAACAAGTATTCTTACTTCTCTTTATCAAGAAAAAACTTAAAATCATATCAACCATACGTTATCTCCTCTATACACCTATCATTTTACGCTTATTATTGCCATACGCATGTCATATTTAAGAAAAATTTTAAAATCATTTGACAATATGTAAAATATATTCTAGAATATGTATAAAGGAGAAAAAATATTATGAAATATGAAATTATGATGGGAATTTTATTCGACCTTCTTGCAAAGAGAACTGTAAAAGCATCTTATCTTGCTGAAAAATATCAAGTAAGCGTAAGGTCTATTTATAGATACATAACGGAACTTGAACTTTCAGGCGTTCCATTATATACCGTAAGAGGATATGCTGGTGGATTTAGTATAGTTGATAGTTACAGATTTTCAACCTCCTTCTTTACGAAAAGCGAATTTGAGGCTATTATCAACACACTCTCAGCCATAGAAAACAGCGTTCCAAACAAAACGCTTTCTAGTGCGATTAATAAAATGAAATCAACCATTAAATATAACTACTCTACAGGCTTTGACCTAAAGTCGGGTAATCTAATAATTGATGCCGGTCCATGGGGCAACACCGACGCATACAAGACCAAACTTGCAATTTTACAAAATGCAATTGAGAACGATAAGAAGTTAACCATCAAGTATCACGATAGAAATGGAGAAATTACCGAGAGAACTATTCACCCTTACATAATTATGTTTAAGCAGGGATTATGGTATACATACGCATTTTGTGAATTAAGAAATGATTTTAGAATTTTTAGAACTGGAAGAATTGAGCATATAAAGATTTTAAACGATAAATTCGAAAGGCAACAAATAGACCAAGAACAAATTTCCCTAAACTTTTGGGAAAACACAAACGTCGCTAAAGACGTTGAAATGATAATTGACAAAAAAGTAGTATCCGACGTTGAGGAATGGCTTGGAATAGAAAACGTATCCTACGTAAACGACAAATACTACGCAAACGTTTCTCTTCCAATCGACGACGGACTAATCTCTAAAATCATGAGTTACGGAAGTGGCGTTAAGGTAGTTTCCCCAAAAGAATTAAAATTAAAAATAAAAAACAAGGCAATTGAACTTCAACAACTATATAATTAAGAAAACTCCATTTGCACTGCAAATGGAGTTTTTAATATTAAAATTCTAATCTAGTAGTTCTAGAAAATAGATTGTGAAAAACTTCAACAGGGTTTGCTCTTTCATAAATAATTGAATATACAGCGTTAGTTATTGGCAAATCGACGTTATACTTTTCACCTAAGAGTTTCATTGCTTTTGCAGTAGAAACTCCTTCAGCCAATTTAGCAAACTTAATTCCTTTAACGAAATCCTCACCAAACTTTCGATTATTAGAATAAGGAGAAAATAACGTCGTTTCATAATCGCCAAGGTGACATAAACCATAAGCCGATAACTCGTTACCACCCATAGCCTTTATTAACCTAGCGACTTCTCTAGCTCCTCTAGCCATCAACGGACCTTTAAGTGTGGTATGGCCACCACCATCTAGCATGCCTGCTGCTATACCCATAACGTTCTTAGCCGCAGCGCCAATTTCCGTTCCAATTAAGTCGTCTCCATAATAAAATCTAATTAAATCGCTTCGTAAATTGTCAGCCAAAAATCTAACTAAATTCTTATTTGTAGAATCAATTAACATACAATTCGGCAATCCCTGTGTGAACGCTTGAATATGGCCTGGACCAACCCATACAGCAACTTTATCACGCGAAACTCCACATTCAGTTACTACCTCAGTCAAGCGCTTTCCAGTAGATATCTCAATGCCTTTCATGCAGAGTATAATAGTTTTATCCTCAATGCCTAGTTTAGTAAGTTCTATTACAAAATCTCTAAGGCCTTGAGAACTTATTGAAATTACTAGATAATCGGCACTAGAAACTGCATCACTTAAGATACTTGTAAGTTTAATCTTATCATTTAACGCAACGTATTCGTTTCTTTTTTGCTCTTTTAAGGCAAGAAAAGATTTACTATCTTGTCGTCCCCACAAGGTTACTTTGTGTCCTTCTCTCGATAAATACCAAGCGATAAACGAGCCCCATCTTCCACAGCCTAAAACTGATATTTTCATTATATGTTTTTCCTTTCGACAAACGCCCTTGCTAGACTAACCTCGTCGGCATACTCAAGTTCCGTTCCTATAGGAATACCGTGTGCTAGCCTTGTAACTTTTATTCCTAGTGGTTTTAATAAATTGGAAATATACATGGCTGTTGCCTCACCTTCAACGTCCGGATTGGTAGCCATGATTACTTCTTTAACTTGACCTTTACCTATTCTCTCAAGTAATCCCTTGATATTAATGTCGTTAGGACCAATTCCATCTAAAGGAGAAATAGTTCCATGAAGAACGTGATAGGTTCCATTAAACTCATTCAATCTCTCAATAGCAATAACGTCTTTTGGTTCCTTAACAACACAAATAGATTCACTTGAACGCTTTTTACATATTTCGCAAACATCATCTTCAGAAAAATTCCCACAGACCTTACAATATTTTACGTTAGTTTTTGCATTAATGACTGCATTAGCAAACTCTTTTGCCTCTTGCTCGGTCATATTTATAATTTTATATGCAAATCTTTGCGCAGTTTTTGCGCCAACCCCTGGAAGTTTTGAAAATTCATTTACGAGTTTACCTATGGGTTCAATATAAACCTTCATATTATAATCCTAAATTACCCATTGGACCCATTTTTTCAGCATATGCTTTTTCTGCTTTTGAATATGCGTCGTTAAGAGCCGCAACGATTAAATCTTCTAACATTTCAATATCGTCAACGTCAACTGCATCGGGATTAATAGATATAGAAGAAACCACTTTCTTAGCATTCATGGTAACTTTTACTAAACCACCACCACTCGTGCCTTCAATTTCCATATCCTCAAGTTCTTCTTGAGCCTTCAACATCTCTTCTTGCATCTTTTGTGCTTGCTTCATTAGGTTTTGCATTTGATTTCCACCACCAAAGCCACCAAAACCACCTCTATATCCTGCCATAATAATCTCCTTTTAATCTTTAATAATTACTATATCTTCACCAAAAATACTCTTTATTTTTTCGGTTGCATCGTCAACTTGTTTTAATTCAACGTTTTCCTTAGATTCTAAAACTTCTATTTCAAAATCATAAAAATCGTCTAGCGCTTGTTTAATTCTATTCTTCGCTTCGATTCTAGATAGAATTTCATAATCGTTATTTGAGAGCGTATTGATTCTCATAACGTTACCATTTGTTGATAAACTAACGTTTTGAACAATAGTCCATAGCATTTCGGAACCTACGTTTCTAAGCCCAGTCAAGAGTTTTCCCTTTAATTCCTGCGAATTGAAATCGTTTAGCCTAAATTTAGATTTTTTCTCTTGTGAAATTTCAATATCTTTAGAGATAGAAATCTCTTGTTTGTTTTGAGTAAAATTACCATTAGCAAATTTATCTTCTAGTTGTTTTATTCTTGAACTTAAGGCTAAAACGTCACAATCACATTGAGGCATAGTCGCTTTTAATATTGCAGTTTCAAAAATAATTCTAGGATTATTAGAATATCTTAAACTGCCCAAAAGTTCACTAAACAAATCTAGAATTCTAATTAAGCGTTGCGTATCCGTTTTACATAAACTTTTAATTTTCTCAAACCTGTTTTGTGGCAATCCCAAAATCTTATTAGCGTTAGAGCAAGTATTAACAACAATCATATCTCTTAGCAAGGAAGTAATATCTTTAATTAGTATTCCTATGCTTTTACCTTGTGAAGTTAATTGGTCTACCAAATTAAAAACTTCGTTAGATTTGCTTAAGATAATTGCCTCAACCAGATTATCAATAATATCGATATTAGTAATGCCAAGCGCACCCATAACGTCGTCGTAAGTAAGTATCTCGTTACTAATACTTAGTGCCATATCTGCAATAGAAAGCGAATCTCTTACGCTACCTTCGCCTGCCTTAGCAATAGCAAAAACAGCCTCTTTTTCAAACTTTTTGCCCTCTTTATTATAAATATCAGCAATCAAACTAGAAATCCTTTCCGTTTCAACAAGCCTGAAATCAAAACGCATACATCTAGAAAGTATGGTTGCAGGTATTTTATGAACCTCGGTAGTGGCCAAAATAAATACTGCATGTTTTGGTGGTTCCTCTAACGTTTTTAATAGAGCATTAAAAGCTGAACCAGACAACATATGAACTTCGTCAATAATATAAACTTTATATTTGCAATTAACCGGTGGAAATTGAACGTTTTCCCTCAACTCTCTAATCTCGTTAACACCGTTGTTTGATGCAGCGTCAATTTCGATTACGTCTATATTAGACGGGTCGTTTAGAGCAACACAGCTTTCGCATTTATTACAAGGCGAACCATTAACGGGTGATATACAATTAATAGCTTTAGCAAAAATTTTAGCAACAGAAGTTTTACCCGTTCCCCTCGTTCCAGTAAACAAATAGGCGTGTCCTAATCTTGAATTGCTTATTTGGTTTTTAAGCGTATTAATAATATGCTCTTGACCTATAACACCGTCAAAACCATTAGGACGATATTTTCTATATAATGCCAGATATTCCATCACTACCCCTTAAAGTTAATTTTTAATGAGATTTTCTTTTTTATTCTTTGTAAAGCGTTATCAATCGACTTAGCAGATTTGTTGAGTTTTTGACTTATCTCGACGTAAGAAAAACCTTGTAAATAGTATGATAAAATTAGGTTTTCGTATCTACTTAATATTTCTTTTATATTATTTTTTAGTTCAATTTCTGTTTCTAAATTTACTATTTTTTCAATTGGGTCAAATTTAACGTCAGCAATTAAAGGGTTTTTATCTTCCTCATCATTTTGAAGTCCTGAAAGCGAAAAAGAATTATTTAACGGATGATTTTTTAGGGTGTTTGCCTTTTTTATAGCAGATATTATTGCATTTTTAACACACTTAAAAACGTAATACTTAAATTCTACTTTACCATTATAAGACGTAATGGCTTTAAATACGGCAATTTGTCCAACTTGAATTAAATCTTCCAAGTCACCACCAGTTAAGTAATAATGGTGAACGATAGATTTAACGAGCTTAAGATACCTATTTATCAAGACGTCAACAGCGTCAGTATTCTTTTTTTGCGCCAACTCACACAACTTCTCGTCGGTAAGTTTTAGATAATCAATCATTTATTATCCCTTTGTTATTCTTTGTTTAACGATTTCATATACGGCAACACCACAAGCAACCGAAGCGTTAAGCGAGTTAACCTTCCCAAACATTGGGATTGTTACGATAGAATCGCACTTTTCCTTAGTAAGTCTTTTTACGCCACTATCTTCTCCTCCAACAACAAGGCAAATTTTACCGGTTAAATTAGCCTTATATAGAGGCTCGCCACCAAGTTCTAATCCATATACCCAATAGCCTTCTTTTTTAAGTTTATCTATGGCGTTATTTATGTTTACGACTCTACTTACCTTAAAGTGGTTTAATGCACCTGCTGAAATACGCATAACAGTGTCGTTTACAGACGCACTTCTATCCTTACCGATAACAAGCCCATCTACGCCTGCACATTCGCATACACGAATGATACTTCCAAGGTTATGTGGGTCTAAAACTTCGTTTAATATTACTATAAACCCGTCCTTATCCTTTGCTGATTCAATAATTTCTTCTAAATCGTAATATTTATAATCGCTAACGAACGCTATAAACCCTTGAGAACGGGTCGATTCGCTTTCCTTGTTAATAACGTATTTATCAACTAATTGAATTTTAACCTTTTGTGAACGGATAACGTTTATTAGTCTTTTGCTTTCAGCATCCTTTAGGTCGTTTTGAACTAAAATTTTATCTATTTCTTTATCCGTCTTTAGTAATTCAAATATTGCATTTCTTCCTTCTACTTTCATAACTTGTATCCTTTATTTAATAAAAAGTTTAATCTATCAATATCACCAATAATGTAAAGATAACCAAGCACGGCTTCAAAACCTGTGGAAACGTTGTATTCAGCAACTGAGGCGCTTTTCGCTCTCGTATTCTTTTTGGCATTTCTTGCTCTTTTAAAAATAGCCAATTCTTGTTCGGTAAATAAATCAAGTAATGATTTAACGAACTCTGCTTGAGCTGTTGCCTTAACTGATTCTATCGCAAGCTTATTAAGTTCACCAGCTTTTTTATCACTAGAAAAAGCAAGTTTCTCCCTCACGAATAACGAGTAAACGGCATCACCGACGAAAGCAAGCACAATAGGATTAATATTATTAGCTTTACTTGCATCCATTTTCTCACCCAAATTAAACACAGTTTTTCCCCATTATCTTTATTCTTTAATATTATATATTAAATACAAAAAAAATTCAATAGATTTTTAGCTAAAATAAAAAAGACTTATGAATATAAGTCTTAATTTTGTTTTTGAAGAGAATGAGTCTTAGATAGATACTCAACTATTCCCCTATAAATGCTATACGCTATTTTTTCTTGATACTCGTCGGTTATTAGTAGACTTTCGTCGTCAGGATTAGATAAGAAGCCACATTCAGCTATAACTGACGGATAATTTGAACATTTTAATATGTAATAATCTCCAACTAAAGCTGAACTTTGCCTAGGCGCTTCCTCCATTAAATTGAATGCGTTTTGAATTGAGTTTGCTAATAATTTTGCATTCTCGTCACCATTTTTGTAAAAGACTTGAGCCCCACGTCTTGTTGAAACACTAAATTTATTCAAATGAATGCTTAGCACCAAGTTTGGTCTTTCTTTATTAATTATTTCTTGGCGTTTTTGCATATCTTTTCGCTTAAGATTTTCGGTTGCTAAACCATAGAGACCTGCGTCGGTTTTTCTAGTTAACACAACGTTAAAACCAGCCTCTAATAATTGTTTTTCAAGTTTTTTTGTAATAATAAGGTTAAGTTCACTCTCTTTCACACCCGTATTTACACCTGAAACACCACCGTCAACACCACCATGCCCAGCATCAAGAACAATTTTATATTGTGATGACTCCACGTTGTTTTTATTAGCCTTTTTTATACCGTAGAAACATACGCTAGACGTTAATATTGTAAGAATTAGAACGCAAACAACAATTAAATTTCTTTTTTTAATTAGAATCATTACTAAACACCATAAAGAAAGGTTTAATAAATTTTACTAATTAATAGTCGAATTTATGCTAATTATTATAATCTTATTTGTGCAGAGTTTTCCGTGTAAATAATTCTATCTCCACTATCATTTAAAGAATCTTGAAATTTTAGGAATTCTTCCTTACTTGCAAAGGTTGGCTTATATTCACTAATAACCTTATAACCTCTTTCGCCATTGTTTGAAAGTAAAACAAATAACATACCAACTTGCCAAGACGCACTCTTTACGCACGCTTGTTCTGGGTCGTAAATTTCATAGTCGTTGCCATGTCCTTTACCCTTTGCCCCACCACAATAAGGGTGAATAACGGGCATAATTAAAGATAAATCGCCCATATCAGTGCTACCCGTGCTAATATCCGAATAAACCTTAAAATCCTCATTAAACATAAGTTCATAGGCTTCTTTTGCAACGTCAATCATATTTTTATCATTTTTTAATGGAGCATAACCTGGAACATCTACAATCTCAACGTTTGCACCAATAGAAAGTGCACCACCTATCAACGCCCTATTAACCTTTTTATTTTCTCTTGAAATAGCATCAAATGAAGCGCCTCTAACGTAGCTTTCAATGTTAACTGTTTCAGGAATAGCGTTAACCATTTCGCCACCCTTTGTAACTATCGGGTGAAACCTTATATAATCATTTTCCTTAAATGTCTCTCTTAATGCGTTAACAGCGTTTAAACCATTAGTCGCGGCATATAAAGCATTTATTCCTCTATTAGGCGAGCCACCTGCATGCGCAGCAAGTCCTTTATAGGTTATATTTTTAGCAACACATCCGACTGCCCCACTCAAAGCGCAAAAAGACGACGAACTATGAACCATAAAGGCAATATCAACACCATCAAAATATCCACGATATAAAAATTCACCTTTTCCACCATAATATTTGATAATACCTTTTGCCTTTAAGCTCCTTCTAAACTCAATTTCAAGAAGTTCTTCAGCAGGAACGACACACAATCTTATAGAACCACATAAATCGTTTAATGCGTTAGGTTCTTTTAATGCACCTGCAATACCCACCATTGCTGCACATTGAGCGTTATGACCACAAGCATGAACTGCACCGGTTACTGGATTTGAGTCCTTATGCTCTGGACAAATAACGGAATCTAATTCTGCTAAAATTAAAACTTTTGGACCATTTCTGCCCGTATCAATGTCTGTATAAAAACCCGTAATTCCGTCAGCATATGTTAAATTATAGCCGAGTTTTATAAATTGTTCTGCCATATAATTAGAGGTTTCAAATTCTTTATATCCCGTTTCAGGGTGCGCCCAAATATATCTTTCAGCATCTAGAATAATTTGTCTATGTTTTTCTACGTTTTTAATAATATTTTTCATATCATTACCTAATCCTTATTTTTTTATAACACCAAGGACTTCATAGAATTTCTCGCCCTTTAACACGGCGTCTTTCACCTTTGCCGATAACGACGACCTTGACTCTTTATCAATTAAATTTTCAATCGTAGTATTTCTATCAAATAAGAATTTTAAATTACTAAATGATTCGTTTTTATCAACCTTGTCAAACAAGTTAGAAAATTTAATTATACCACTTTCTTTTGATAAAAATCTTTCTAATTGTTGGTCTAACAGCCACGAATGACATGTAAAGATTTTATAATTAAATTCAGGGAAATATCTATCAAAAAACTCCCTTGCTTGATTTATAGACTCATTACAAGCGTCAACGGATAATTTTTCGCCTTCAGGAATATGTATACCTATAACACCTTCCCCCTTTTTTACGCCATATTTATCGATATCGCAAGGGGCTTTTTGCATACAAAATTGAAGCCTACCAAGTTGAAACAACTTTAACGACAAATGTCTATCAAGCCAAGGTAATTCCCCAAGATAAAGTCTACCTTTTATTTTTGACCACGTATCACACCAAATTTTTATATCTTTAATGGTGCTAATGAGTATCTCTTTTGGAATTCCTTTTTCAACATATAATTACTTTGAATTTTCACAAAAATAAAGGTAGTAGATTAGGTTTTTAATTCCGTCTTCACACTCTTTGTCGTAAGTATAAATTGAAGCGTCTGTATCGATTTTATAATTATTTATAGATTTATAAAATTCTTGAGCGACTTCGTTAGAAAACCCTATAATCTCAAACCATTTTTTTGCAATTTCTATTGGATTAGTAATACTATAATTAGTCAATACTTTAATCCTCCGTTATGTAATCTAATTATTTTTCTAACAAACACTCTTTATTCGTTCCATAAAAAACGTCGTCTAGATTAGAAAGTTTTTTGCAAATTCTTTCAAACTTTTCCCAAGTGATATATTCAGCGTCCATTTCGTAGGAATGTCCCCAAATATATAAAAGTTGTGGTTTATCAGTTTTTAATGCTATAAAATCATCAACAACTTTCTCGAAATTCTCTTCTATGTAGTAAATAGAAGGGTTAAATCTATAAAGATTTTCTTGCTTATCAAAATTGTAGGTAGAAGTAATTGTTCTAGCGTATTTAACGCCGGTTTTTTCTCTTATAATAGAGGCTACTCTATCATCGTTATTAACCCCACCACAAGGATAAGCCATACCTATAACTTCGTATCCTACGATATTTGACAAAGCTTCTCTATCGGTTTCGACTTGATATACTATATCATTTTCTTCTAGAGTTGTTAAATTAGGGTGAGTTAAGGTATGAACGGCAACTTCATGACCGTGATAAAGATTTTTAACTTCTTCTACAAACAATTTTTTATGACTTACTCTTCTTCCGTTTCTATCTAAAACGTTATCTTTTGCTAGCAAAGAAGAATTAAGATTAAAAGTGCCTTTTAAATTGTATTTGTTTAGGATTTCAAGAAGCCTTATATCTTGCGTAACCCCGTCGTCAAAACTAAAAGTTATCGCCTTATTTTTACCATTCCACATAACATTCACCTATCACTATTTTTTTTAGATTTATAAGTTGATATAATAATCGAAAGAACTTCTACACCTATACCAAAAATAAATAGACAAAGTATAAGTATTTCATTAAATATAATTTTTTCAGTAATTGAATTTACTAAAGCAAAAATAGACGCAAAAAAAATTGCAAGACAGGCAATTAATTGTAAAACATTAACTTTTTTCATTATTTCTAGCCTCGACGAATAATTTGATAAATTATATATTATAGTAATTACCTAATTTTTGTAAGAGACACGATGGTCTCGACGTGCTTGGTGTTTGGAAACATATCAAATGGAATTACAGTTTGAATGGTATATCTATTTGCGTTATTATCTGCCTTAATTATATTTCCATTTTCTATCTTAAGCGTTCCAATTAAAAGACCAACGTCTCTTGCAAGTGAAGTAGGTTTGCATGAAACGTATACAATTTTATCTATATCGCTTTTAATAATAGCATCAATAACTTTTATATCACAGCCTTTCCTTGGTGGGTCTAAAACAACTGTAATATTCTTAAAATTTTGTCTCTCTTGTTCGATTATGCGTGGCATAATCTCCTCGCATTTACCATTATAATTACTAATTTTTAACGATAAACCGTTCTTGTCTTTTAAATCGTCAGCAAGGTCAACTGCTTCTTTAATTATTTCTATACCAATTACCTTTTTAGCATTTTTTGCAAGTAATGCTGTCATTACACCAGCCCCACTATAAGCGTCTATAACAACAGTATCGTCCTTTGCATCAACTAATTCAATTACCTTTGAATATAGTTTTTTACATACGTCGTTATTAACCTGCATAAAACTTTGAACACCCATAGGAAATTCAATTCCTAGCATATCTCCTTGATATTCACCATCGCCATAAATCAAGAAAAAATCGTCGCCATATATTTTATTGTTATTATTATCGTTAACGTTGATATAAAGAGAAAACTCGTTTGTAAGTTGTGATTTTAGCAAATTTATAAATGCGCTAATATTCTTTAATTGCCTACGTAATGCAACAATGGTTATTATTAGTTTATTATTTACTTCTCTAACGGTGATTTCTCTTATATCGCCTTTTTTAGCAAACTCATTGTAACCTTTAATTGATTGCTCTGCCATATATTGTTTTAAGCATTTAATAATATTAGCAGTCCAAGTAGGATTAATTGGGCAATCTAATATATCAATTACTCTATGAGAATTTTCTGCATAAAAACCGACTAAGATATTATCTCCTTGTTGAGCAACAGGCAAGGAAATTTTGTTTCTATATCTAAATGGGGAATCTCCAACAACAACTTCATTAGGCTCAACGTCTACAAAGGCAACTTTTTTAAAAGCGTTTTTTACACCTTCTCTCTTAACACTTAATTGCTCGTCGTATTTTACGTGTTGAAGTTGACAGCCACCACATTTACCAAAGACAGGACAAATTGGAGCTTGTCTATTTTGAGAAGGCTCTAAAATTTCTAAAAGTTTAGCAAATGCTATCTTTTTAGAAACTTTTAATATTTTATATTTAATTTTTTCGCCCTGCAAAGCAAAAGGGACAAAGATTACAAAATCCTCGTCCTTAACAATTCCTTCGCCATCGTTACCAACGGCTACAACGTATCCAATTTTCTCATCATTTTTCTTTAGCATGATTTAATTTTCTTTAATGATTCTATATAGATATTTATCTAAAAGCATCTTGCAAACAACTAAAAATTTATCGTAAATTACAAAAAATATAGCCGAGAAAGGCGCTATAAATATTAGAACGTAATCTGCCACGATTTTAGGTAAATCGTTAAGATTAAAGCCCATAATTAAGGTATAATAAAAATAAACACCATAAATTGTAATAACGCACCATATTAAGCCAATAGTTTTTGCTAGATACTTATTAACTTGTTTATCTCTTAAAAGGTTTTTAACTATTGGATAAACACCAAAAAAAACAAAATAACTAGGCAATACAAAGGAAGTTAGTATTGTTGAAAAGGAAAATAAAATCCCAAGTATTCCACCGACTAAATAGGTTAAAAACGCACCTTTGTAAGACCTTAAATATAAAGGCATAACAACAAAGACAGAAGATAAAATTATACAGGATAAATCAGCAAATCCAACGTAACTGCCAAGCGTTAAAACTATAGCGATAAAACCTGCCGAGATTGCAGAAAGTGAAATAATTTTACTTCTCATTGACAACAAATGCTACAAAGCATATCCATACAACACCAAGTTGCACAGAAAGTTAAACAATCGTTTGTTCCACCCATTTGTTGACTGTTTGATTGTTGATTACCACCGTATCCTTGAGAATAATTAGATTGGAAAGCCTTTTGATTACTATCCATCTTTGCCTTTAACTTGTTATACGCAGTGGTATATTTAGAGTTGTTAGGGTCCATATTGATGGCGATTTCAAGTTGTTTGCGACTTTCACCATACCAATTCTTTTTATAGAAAATAACTGATTGAAGATAGTGCCATTCAGCAGAATAGTTGCTTGGAATATCGTCTAACTTTTCTTGAGCTTTGTTTACATTCCCCTCACGAATAAGTTTTTCAACCTCTTCAAAAGACGAGCTGTTATTACCAAAAGGATTAGCTCTATTTTCTTTAATCTCTTTATACGCAACTTCTAAAAAAGTCAATTTTCTAGCAGCTTCGTTCCCCTCGTCTCCTTCAAGGAATCTATCCTTTGAATATTTTGCCTTTAAGGAATTATACGCTGTTTCAACTTGTTCATCTGTAGCGTTTTCATTAAGCCCTAATGCTTTATAGTATTCTTGCATTTCTTATTCTCCATAATTAATTTTGTTTGTTGTTTTATACCCATTACAAGTATATTATAAATTAAATCGCTATTAAAATTGTATTTAACGTTTTTAGAACATTCCTCAATAGTATTTATAATTTCGCTAAAGGTATAAATGATTTCTTGCGAATAGTTTTTTATAAGCTCTTCCTTAGTTTGAACTTTAGGGAATGCGTTAACAAAAACGTTAAAGTTATTTTTCTTTTTATCTTTATCAAAATCATCTAATGCATCAATTAAATATATCCACTTACCTAGATAATATGAAAGCGTTGATAGATTTTCGTCGAATTTATCTTCAGCAAGTTCTTTAACGACCTCAACAATCATTTGACCAAACGGGTCGCTTGCCATATCAATGCTATCGATTTTTTCCTTCTCTAATTCTAGAAGTTTAGAATACCAGTCCTTAACGATTTTATCTAATCTCGACTCTTTTTTCTTGGCTTTTTTATATGAACTAGTAAAAACTGCCCTTTTCAATCTACCACTATCGTTATCAATAACGTTATCACTTAATTTATGGTAAGCGAGAATAACGTTTAGCGAGGCAATTCGTAGCGTCAAATCGTCAGGAATAGCAACGGGTCTTTTAACAATGTGATGCGCAATGCATCTTTGTTTTTTTACCTCAACGTCTTTACCACATACGTTATGCAAAAATATAGATAGAAAGGTTAAATCGTAATTAAGCAAAAACCTCGCTTTTTGTCCACAGGTTTTACCAATACTCTTACAAAGTCCACAATACATTGCTTTGTAAAGAATATTGTCTTTCATATAAAGATAAGGATAATCTGTTTTAATATAACCAAACATTATTACGACCTTTTTCTAGGCACAAGACCAACTTTTTTGTAAACCTTATTAAGGGTTTTATATGCAAGTCTTTCAGCACGTTCTGCGCCAATTTTAAGAATATCATCTAGATAATCTTTATTTGCTAGTAACCGATTTTTTTCTTGTCTAATTGGGTCTAGAACTTCGGTAACGGCTTCTCCAACCTTAATCTTAAAGTCGCCGTAACCCTTTCCTTCAAACTCTATTTGAGCTTGTTCAATTGACTTATTCGAAAATAAAGAATAAATTGTTAACAAGTTTGAAATACCTGGTTTTTCAGGCGAGAAAATAATCTTATTATCGCTATCAGTAACTGCACGCTTGAATTTTCTAATAATAGTATCCTTGTCGTCGTCCATAGAGATAAAGGCGTTTAAGTTAGCGTCAGATTTACTCATTTTTCTGGTTGGCTCAGCAAGGCTCATAACTCTTGCACCAGTTTTACCGATATAACCATCTGGAACTTTGAAAACTTCTCCGTAAATGTTATTAAATCTAATTGCTATGTCTCTAGCAAGTTCTAGGTGTTGCTTTTGGTCTGCACCAATAGGAACTAATTCCGTTTGATATAATAAAATATCGGCAGCCATTAAAACAGGATAGTCCATTAACCCCATATTAATATTATCTTCGTGCTTTCTACTTTTATCCTTAAATTGAGTCATTCTAGAAAGTTCACCCGGATAACAAAAAGTGTTAAGCACCCAAGCAAGTTCAGCGTGCGCTGATACGTGTGATTGAGCAAATAGAATAGATTTTTCTGCATCTATACCACAAGCAAGGTAAAGAGCGACTAATTCATAGGTATTTTTTCTTAAAGTTGCAGGCTCTTGCCTAACTGTAAGCGTATGAAGGTCTGCAATAGAAAAAATACTATTATAATCGTCTTGTAATTTCTTAAAGTTTTTTATAGCGCCCAAATAATTACCTATCGTTAAAATTCCACTAGGTTGAATTGCGCTAAATAAAATCTTCTTTTCTTCCATAATATAATAAATACCTTAATTAAAATTAAATTACTATTTTGATGCAAATTCTAGAACTTTTTGCGTCGTTTGTGTTCTTTCAATAACCTCGATAAACCTTCTTTCCTTTTCCTTTAAGGTAAGAATTTGACTTGGAATTTCTAATGCACTTTCCTCGTTTAACGCTTCGGCACACTTGAATGGGTCTTTAAAGGCTTTACCATTAATTGCCTTTAACACGTCTTGAACAAATTTATATGGACTTGCAGTTGATAAAACCACTTTTACGTTAGAAGAGTTTGTAAACGCTTTGTAATCTTCACAGACCTTCATTGCAACTGCCGTATGAGTATCTAATACGTAGCCAAAATCATCAAAAACACGAGAAATAGTATCTAGACATTCGTCTTCGTCTGCGTAACCACCGAAGAATTCCTTTTCAGCAAGAGCCTTTTCTTTGTTAGTCAAAGAATATTTACCTTGAGTTTTTAACTCGTTCATACGACTTGCCGTTAGACTAAAATCTCTATCAGACAATTCAAAGATTAATCTTTCTAAATTACTAGAAATCAAAATATCCATTGATGGAGAAATTGTCTTAAAAAACTCTCTATTAGCGTCATACGTTCCATTAGCAAAGAACTCGGTTAAAACGTTATTGTGATTAGATGCACAAACGAGTCTACCAATAGGAAGCCCCATTCTTTTAGCGTAGTATCCTGCTAAAATATCGCCAAAATTGCCCGTTGGCACAACGTAATCAACCTTATCACCCATCTTAATATCCCCAGAATTTACTAGGTCTATATAGGACGAAAAATAATAAACGACTTGTGGAACTAATCTACCAAAACTCATTGAGTTTGCGCTAGAAAGTAAAACGCCTTTTTCTTTAAGTTCATTTTCTATTTCCGTGCTATTAAAAATAGTTTTAACTGCAGTTTGGCAATCGTCGAAGTTTCCCTTTACACCTAAAACGCAAACGTTATCGCCTTCTTGGGTCTGCATTTGAAGCTTTTGCATATCGCTAACGCCTTCGCTTGGATAGAAGACCATAATACTAATGCCGTCCTTGTCTTTAAAACCCTCTAGAGCAGCCTTTCCGGTATCTCCACTTGTCGCAGTTAGAATTAAAAACTTTTCCTTTACTCCACTTATGTCTGCACCCTTTCTTAAAAGAAATGGTAAAAGGGTTAACGCTACGTCTTTAAATGCAAGCGTTGGCCCGTGGAATAATTCCATAACGAACAAACCGTCCTCTAATTTAACTAATGGCGCAGGTTCGCCATCTTCAAATTTTGCATAGGTCTTTTTACAAACTTCCAATAGTTCGTCTTTATCGTATTCCTCTAAATATGAGCCGATAACTTTGGTTGCAATTTCTGGATATGAATAGTCTAACATTTCGGTTAGATTAATTTTTAAGTCTGGGAATATTTCTGGAACAAATAGCCCCCCGTCGTTGGCTAATCCTTTAACGATAGCCTCGGCGGCTGAATTTACAGTTGCATTTCCTCTCGTGCTAATAAACTTCATAAATCACATTACCTAAAAAATTAGTCGGAATATATATTCCGACTAATATTTTATACTATTTATAACTAAAAAGCAACTAATCAACGAACTTTAATACGAATTCTGGCAAATCTTCTTTGGCGGCACTGCAAGTTACGATAAATTTAACTCCATATTCCTTTTCTAGCATTTCCATCGCCTCGAATATACTTGCAAGTTCGTTTAATGGTTTATTTGTTATTCTTGCAATACCGTCTATGTATACGTATTCGTTATCGCCGTTTGCAGCAACTATGCCTTTAATAAAGCCACGTAAACCACCTTGACATTTAATATCAAAATCAGTAACGTCTATAAATCTAATTTTGTAATTTATATCGTGTGTATATCTCTTAGTATCGGTAATAAAAATAACGTGCCCCTTCGCTTTATTTAAAGCATCATTGGCACAATCAATTATAGCTTTAGTTTTACCGGTTCCCTTAGGTCCATAAAAAATTTTCATAAAAGTTCCCCTCCTGTGGTTAATATATCTTGTATTTATATTTTATAACACTTTTTACAAAATTACAATAGGTATTTAAAAATTTTTTGCCACAAAAGGGGAATATTTTAAATTTTATTTTAATTCGTTAATAAATTTCTTTAATCTATCTAGACCTTCCTTGATATCTTCAATTGAAATTGCATAAGAAAGTCTAATACAATTATCGTCGCCAAAAGCAACGCCAGGTATTAATGCAACGCCTGATTCTAGCGCTATGTCTGCAAATGAAAGAGAACCTTCAATAATCTTACCATTATACGACTTACCATAACAAGAGGAAACGTCAACAAAAACATAAAATGCACCTTTTGGTTCAATACATACAACGCCTTTAACGTCATTAAGGTATTCAACCATGAATTTTCTTCTTTCGTCGAAAATCTTTTGCATTTTTTCAATAAATTTATCGCCTTCTGGAGACACGAGCGCCTCGGTTGACGCATATTGAGAAATCGAGCAAGGATTGCTCGTGGTATGACTTTGCATGCTTGAAATTGCTTTTGCAATAGCAGTTGGCGCTGCTAAATATCCAATTCTCCAACCAGTCATAGCATAAGTTTTTGACATGCCGTTGATTATAACGGTGTGTTCTTTCATATAGTCGCTAACTTGCGCAATTGAGAAGTGTTTTTCGTTAGCATAAACTAATTTTTCGTATATTTCGTCTGATATAACGAACAGTCCTTTCTCCTCACAAACACTAGCGATTTCCCTAATTTCTTGTTCACTATAAACTGCACCCGTTGGATTGTTTGGAGAGTTTAAAATTAAACACTTCGTTTTAGGGGTAATAGCCTTTCTAAATTGTTCGACAGTCATCTTATAACCACTTTTTTCGTTGGCTTTAACGTAAACAACGTCGCCACCACAAAGTTTAATAAGTTCTGGATAAGTTAGCCAATATGGAGAAGGCAAAATAACTTCGTCGCCCTCCTCTATTATAGCTGCCATTGCATGATAAAGAGAACTTTTAGCGCCACTAGACACCACTATTTGACTAGCGTCGTATTTTAAGTTGTTATCCTTTAAGAATTTATCGCAAATGGCCTTTTTAAGCTCTACCGTTCCAGATGCTGGGGTATATTTTGTAAAACCAATATCAATTGCTTTTTTCGCAGCGTCGTTTATGTAATCAGGAGTGTTAAAGTCAGGTTCGCCTGCACCAAATCCAATTACTGAAATGCCTTCTGCTTTCATCTTTTTTGCCTTCGCAGTAATTTCTAACGTTAGCGAAGGGCAAATGTTTTCTACTCTTTTCGTTACCATAATTTTTCTCCTATCTGTTTAATATTTTTTGTTTATTTATTATTCGTCTACTTCGGCAGCAAGTTTGGCCTCTCTATCTGCCATTGCAAGAGCCTCGGTCATCTCTTCAATATCTCCCATTAGGAAGTTATCAATTGAATGCAAGGTTAAACCAATTCTATGGTCGGTTACTCTGCCTTGTGGGAAGTTATAAGTTCTAATTCTTTCAGACCTATCACCAGTTCCAACTTGACTTCTTCTATTATCGGCATATTCTTTATCTGCTTGAGATTGATAATAGTCGTAAAGCCTACTCTTAAGAACCTTCATAGCCTTTTCTCTATTTTTAGTTTGCGAACGCTCGTCTTGACATAAAACGACAATCCCAGTTGGCAAGTGAGTGAGTCTAATACAAGATTCAGTCTTATTTACGTGTTGTCCACCTGCGCCACTACTACGAAGAGTATCTACTTTTAAGTCCTTTTCGTCAATAGTAATTTCAACGTCTGTCGCTTCAGGTAAAACTGCAACGGTTACGGTTGAGGTGTGAACTCTACCTTGAGATTCAGTTTCGGGAACACGTTGAACTCTATGAACGCCACTTTCATATTTAAGTTTTGAATAAGCATTTTTACCGTTAATTGAGAAAACTACTTCCTTTATCCCCCCTAGTTCGGTAGAGTTGTTTTCAATTTCTTCAGTTTTCCAACGATTTTTTTCGGCAAACTTAACATACATTCTATAAAGTTCGTATGCAAACAAACTTGCTTCTTCTCCACCTGCTCCACCACGTATTTCCATAATAACGTTCTTGTCGTCGTCAGGGTCTTTTGGAAGAAGTAAAATTCTTAATTCGCCGGAAATTTCCTCAATTTTTTCCTTTAGAACGTAAACCTCGTCTTGCATAAGTGCTTTCATATCGTGGTCGCTTTCAAGAGCAAGTAATTCTTTTAATTCTTCTTGCTCACTAACAGCTTTCTTATATTCAAGATACTTATCTACCGTTTCGGTTATATCTGCAAGTTCTTTAGTGTATGCCTTCCATTCGTCGATTTTAGCGATAACTTCGCTATCACTAACAAGTTCGTTAAGTTTATCGAACCTTTCAAGCATTTTGTCTAATTTTTTAAACATTAAAATACCGCCTTAATAATTCTGTCGTTATTTTCGTAATCTTTAATTATTTCAACAGAGGAAAATTCGCTAAATAAATTTTTAACGTCTTCGCCTTGATTATATCCAATTTCAAGCAATATAACGCCCTTTTCATTTAAAAACTTTGGACATTCTCTAGCAATAATTCTATAAAAATCTAGCCCGTCCTCCCCACCATCTAACGCTAGCATAGGTTCAAAATCCTTAACTTCTTTTTGAAGCGTCAAAATATCGCTAGACCTAATATATGGTGGATTAGTAACGATAACGTCAAATTTTTCTTCGCCGAAAGCGTTGTTAAATAAATCGCTTTCAATAAAAATAATATCTGCACCGTTATTTTTTGCATTTTCCTTTGCTAGTTCGAGCGCATCACCACTAACGTCGCTGGCAAAAACTGTTGCATCACTCTCTTTTTTAATCGAAATAGCGATTGCCCCACTACCGGTGCATAAATCAAGAACTTTATGCTCTTTCTCTATACATTTTAGGGCTTTTTCGACTAAAATTTCCGTTTCGGGTCTAGGAATTAACACTCTTTGGTCAACTTTTATTGTGTAGCCGTAAAACTCCGTGTCGCCAATGCAATACCATAATGGTTTTCCACTTAATCTTTCTTCGACAACATTGTTTATCCTTTCAATATGCTTAGGGGTAATAAGTTTATCGCTATCTAATTCACTTCTCTTTACGTTTAGAATAATAGATAAAATCCATTCGGCCTCGGCGTCTTCTTCAATACCACCTTTTTTAAGCAATTCTTTGGTTTCTTTAACAAGTTGACTGCATTTTTTAGGCAAAACAAAATCACATTCAGGTATGGATTGGTCATTGTCCATTTCCATAACCTTCTTAAATGCAACTATGGCGACTTCAATCATATCGTCGTCAGGCTCTTTGGTAGTAATTTTTTGCAACAACAAACCTGGAACTTTTAATGGATAGAAAACCCAACAACTTGTTTTTGCTAAACCCTTAAGTAGTTCATAAGATAAACCTGCAACAATTGGTAGAAGCAATAACTTACAACCAACCCTTAATATTCCGTCTAAAGATTCTCCCACCAAACTTTCAAAAACTGCAAAAGTAAGTATACTAATCAACATTACGAATACCATAAAGGTAGTTCCACATCTATCGTGAACTCTACTACATTTTTTCGCATTTTCGACAGTCAATTCAAAACCTTTTTCGTGGCATGATATAGTTTTGTGCTCTGCACCGTGATACATAAACGTTCTATTAACGTCTTTTATTAACGAACATAGCAAAATATATAAAATAAAAATTAAGAGTTTTAAGCCACCTTCGATAAAGTTAGTTGCCCACACCCCGAAGGAAATGCTAAACAATCTTTCTAGCAAACCCCTAGTTGCTTGTGGCAACCACATGAATAAAAAAACTGCTAAAAATAAGCCAATAAAAACTGCAAACGTTCCAATTACGCTAAAAATATCAATTTTTAGTTTCTCGGCAAGCCATTTTTCCAACCTAGAAGGCTCTTCTTCTCCATAAACTTCTGCAGAACGCAACAAAACTCTCATTCCCGTAAAGAGAGATGAGATAAATGAAACGACGCCTCTAACAATTGGCAATCTTAAAAAAAGGCTCTTTTCTTTGTTCGGTTTAATGCGCTTAGCCTCTATCCTGACGATACCGTCAGCATCTCTAACGGCAGTCGCCATTGAAGACTCGCCACGCATCATAACCCCTTCCATAACGGCTTGACCACCGATAGAAACCTTTTTACATTTAGATGACACTTTGTTGCAATTTGACATATTTCTAAAAAAATGGCTTTAAATGTTATAAACACTTAAAGCCGAAGTTATATAGTCTCTTATTTTGCTTTGCTATATCTCTTATTGAACTTGTCTACACGGCCACCGGTGTCTACTAATTTTTGCTTACCCGTAAAGAAAGGATGACACTTACTACAAATATCAACCTTAATTACGTCAGTTTTTTTGGTAGAACCGGTCTTGAAGGTTTCCCCACAAGCGCAAACGACAGTTACTTCATGATAATCTGGATGGATATCCTGTTTCATAATTCACCTCTAACACTGATTTACCTGCTAATTATAGTATATTTTAAAGATATAGTCAACTATTAAATAACCTTTTTTCACAAAATATTTAAAAAGTTTTTAGTTTTGCCACTTTGTGAATTTCTGTTGCAAAAATACGAAAAATATAATATAATAGAATAAAATTCAATCACAAATGGATTTGGAGACTCTTTATGAAAGGTTGGAAGTTAGTAAAACCTAAACAACTAAAAGAAGAAGAAAATATCGAAACGATAGAAAACGCTTCTCTTTGTAAGGTTAAAATTACAAAATCTCTTATAACTCGTGCCGACGTTTTAAGGTATAACGGCGAGATAGAAACGCAAAAGGTTTTCTTGGGTGGTTCTGGTATTGGCGTTATAGTTGAGGCTGAGTCCAACCTGTTCGATTTAGAAAAAGGAAAAAGAGTTTATATCGAGCCAAACCGTGAATGTTCTAATTGTTATAATTGCAAAAACGGACAATATACTGATTGCTCAAACATTCAAATTGCCGGTGAGGATTTTAACGGATTTCTAAGTGATTTTACTACGGCACCTGCAGATAAATTATATTTGCTACCCGATTCCGTTTCAGACATAGACGCTCTATTCCTTGGGCACATTTCCACCTCCCTAGAAATTGTTGATATGTTAAAAATTCAAAAAGGTGATTACGTAGCCGTAATAGGCTCCGACTCTTTTGGAATAATTTTATCTCAACTTTTAATATATTATCAAGCCGTTCCAATCGTTATGACGCTTGACGACAATAGTTACAAACTTGCAAAAGACAGTGGAATTTATTACGTTTTAGGCAAAGATGACAACTGGCAAAAGGAAGTTTCTATTATTACTGGTGGAAGAATGGCTGAGAACGTTGTCTATATCTCCGATTGCAATATATCGTCTTCTAAAGCATTTTCCCTCGCCGCTCATGGCGCTAGCGTTGTATTCACAGGAACGACTTATAATAATACGGTTTCATTTATGCAAGCAATAAAGAAACAACTAGATATTCTTTGTATAAATAACGGTTTTGGCAATACTGCGTCAAGTATAAATTTACTGGCAAATAAAGCCATAGACCTAACTAACTTAAAAATTAATAAAATAACCTACGACCAAGTTCCCCAAACCTTTAAGTCGTTAAACGAGACGTTCGAAAATAACGACAAAACCTCGGAAGTAATTGTTGAAATGGTATAAAATAACTAACAAAGCAAAAATCAGGCAAATTTGCCTGATTTTTCTAATTTTCCGTTTGTCTAGACAACCTACGACAAAATAGTATTTTTAAAATCTTCCGTATAATCATAGGTGGTTTAATACAGCACATTTTCATACATAACACCTCTTGTATAAGATTATATGCTGAAACTAACCAAAATTGACCTATAAATCAAATCTCTCTTAATTCTTTTATAATTTTTGCTCTATCAGGTTGATTAAACACCGTGCTACCTGCAACGATTACGTTTGCGCCAGCGTCTTTTACAGCTTTAACGTTTTCTAAGGTTATACCTCCGTCAACCTCAAGGTCGATATCCCTACCAGAATTATCTATAAGTCTGCGTGCCTCTTCAATTTTTGGAAGAACGTCAGGAATGAATTTTTGTCCACCAAAGCCTGGATATACGCTCATTAAAAGTAGTAAGTCGATATCTTCTATAACGTGTTCAATAACTGATACAGGATTATTAGGGTTAATAACAACGCCACATTTAACGCCAAGTGCTTTAATTTGTTTAAGCGTATCTTTTAATTTATCCCCACAAGCCTCGTAGTGAACGGTTATTATGTCCGAACCTGCTTTTGCAAATTCTTCTACGTAATTCCATGGATTATTAATCATTAAATGGGTATCAAAAACTGCTTTAGAATATGGTCTACATTCTTTAATTAATTTTTGACCGAATGAGAAGTTAGGAACGAAGTTTCCGTCCATAACGTCAAGGTGAATATAATCTGCTCCATTAGCAGTTATATCAGCCATTTCTTGACCCATTTTTGAAAAGTCTGCAGATAAAATTGATGGTGCTATCTTAATTTCTCTCATAATAATCTCCTATATATTGTTATCTTCTATATATCTTCTTCTTAATTGTCCACAAGCGCCTTCTATATCGTCGCCCATCCTACGGCGAACTGTTGCAGAAATACCTGCTTTTTCTAAAACGCCCATAAATCTATACGCCGCTTTATCGTCGGCACTTTTTAATTGTTTTTCTTTCACTTCGTTAAGCCTAATTATATTTATATGGCAAGGTCTACCTTTAAGCAAACTAATTAATGCGTTAGAATGTCTTTCGCTATCGTTGTTATCCTTAATTAAAACGTATTCAAAAATATATCTTCTTCCCGTCTTATCGAAATAGTTTTGACATGCATCGAGGATTTGTTTAATAGAATATGCCTTTGCAATAGGCATTATTTTTTGACGTTCCTCATCTATCGGTGAGTGAAGTGAAACGGTTAAGTTTAATGGTATACCTTCGTTTGCAAGTTGATACATTTGAGGCACGAGTCCAGCCGTTGATAAACTTATGTTTCTAGGGCTAATATTTATCCCATCAGCACAACTTACTAATTTCAAAAACTTAATAACATTATCGTAATTATCAAGAGGTTCTCCACTTCCCATCATAACGACGTTTGTTACCATTCGTTTTTCTTGAAGTCCACCGTTTAGGTATTTATTAACCGATATAATTTCGCCTAGTATTTCACACGGCTCTAGGTTTCTAAGCAACCCCTCTAAACCTGAAGCACAAAAAGCACAATTCATTCTACAACCAACTTGAGTGGAAACGCATAACGTCGCACCGTATTTATAGCGCATCAACACACCCTCAATAAGATTGCCGTCTCTAAGCGAAAACAAAAACTTTTCCGTGCCGTCCTTTGATTGGAATGATTTTAGTATTTTTACGGGCTGAGCAACGCATTCGCTTGAAAGTTTTGCTCTTAAATCTTTTGAAAGGTCTGTCATTTCTTCAAAATCTAACCCTAGATGTAGGGATTTGAAGATTTGTTTTGCCCTAAAAGATTTTTCGCCCATATTGACGAGAATCTCTTTTAACTCGTTAAAAGTATAATTTAATAAACAATTTTTCAACTATTTAATCCTCTTTAATTTAGCAACGTAAAAACCTTGTCCATTAGAAATATTTGGTAAAAATTGGTTCGTTCCGTCTATATCAACGTGGTCTAGTTTGCTATCTATCTTTTCTATAACGTAATTATCGTTTTTTGAAAGGAAATCTCTAACGATATTTATATTCTCTATATCAAGTATAGAGCAAGTGGAATAATATAAATATCCACCAACTTTAACGTAATTAGATACGGCTTTTAGAATACCTTTTTGCTCCTTATTTAATGAATAGACGTCTTCTATCGACCTATTCAATTTAATATCAGGATTTCCAATAGTTACCCCTAGCCCACTACAAGGAGCATCACACAACACTGCGTCGAACTTGCAAATACAATCTTTGTCAATAATTTTAGAATCGTAAACCCTTGTTTCAACGTTTAATACGTTCATTCTAGAAAGGTAACTTTTAACAAGTTCTATTCTATGAGGGTGAACGTCCCAAGAAACAATTTTATCGCACTTATACGAAAGATTAATGGTTTTTCCACCAGGGGCTGAACAACAATCTAATAAGCATTCGCAAGGTTCAACCAAGTCGCAAATAGCGTAGGAGCCGAGCGATTGAAAGGTATAAATACCTTTATCAAAATCCTCATTTCTAATGAAATTTTTAACGGCAAATAGCTTTGAAAATGGTGTTTTTCTAAAATTAACGTTGTTGTTTTTAAGATACTCTTCCCCATCAAGGTTTGGAAAAAATAAATAATTAGCATCGTCTTCAATAGAGATGATTTCTTTAGTTTTCTCCTCGCCGTATTTTTCTAACAACATTTTAACGGCAAATTCAGGAAAGGAATATTTAATTGATAGATTTTTCGTTATATCTTTTGGTAAATCTGGAGTTTTTGAAATGAATTTTCTTAAAAAAGCGTTAACAAAGCCACTAGCGCCCGTTTTACCTAGTTTTTTAGTTAGTTCAACGGCATTTTGGCAAACGGCATATTCCTTTTTGCCAAGATATTTAATACAATACATTGATATTTTTAATATCGTTCTTATCGCAAGTTTAGGCGATTTATCTACCATAGAGGAAATATAGTATGAAAGTTCTATATCCTTATCAAGAACACCATAAACTGTCTTTATTGTCATAGACCTATTCTTTTCTTCGATAATGGTAGAATTTATTGCTTGTTTTACAAATGTTTTTTCGCTGTAAACCTTATTTAAAATGGTATAACAGTCGTAAAAGTAATTTAACATTAGAAAATCATACCCTTTTCAATCTTATTACCTAATAAAAAGTCGCTTGCAGATAATGGCTTTCCACCTGATTTTTGAACGGTTTTAAGTTTAACTGCACCCTCTCCACAAGCAATAATTAGTTGCTTGTCGTTAGCAATAACTTCGCCTGCATTTCCGTTGCCATCACAAACTTCACATTCGTAAACCTTGAAAGGCTCTCCATTATAAAAGGTATATGCTATAGGAGATGGGTTAAAAGCCCTTACTTGGTTAAACACTTCTTTGGCGCTTTTATTCCAATTAATTAACGCATCTTGTTTAACTATAATTTTAGTAAACGTTGCTTTACTATCGTCTTGTGGTGTAAATACTGCCTTGTCGTTATCTATTAAATCTAATGCCTTTTCAATGCAATCTGCACCTAAAATAGATAATCTTTCAAATAATTGACCACAGGTTTCATTCTTTCCAATGGTTAATTCTGCGCTAAGCATTACGTCGCCAGTGTCAATACCAACGTCAGTTTTCATAATAGTAATACCCGTTTGAGTTTCGCCGTTTAGTATTGCGTAATGAATAGGCGACGCTCCCCTATATTTAGGCAACAAAGATGCGTGAATATTAATAACGCCTTTTTTTGGAATATCTAAGATTTCCTTTGATAAAATTTGACCAAAAGCACAAGTAATCATAAGGTCTGGAGCAAGATTTTTAATATCTTCTACCCCTTCTAGCCTAATTCTATCGTATTGATAAACAGGAATGCCCTTTTCGGTAGCGTAAACCTTAACAGGTGGAGGTGTTAAAATCTTTTTTCTGCCCACCGGCTTATCCTTGTTGCAAACTACTGCAATAACTTGATGTTTTCCACCTTCAAATATACGTTTAAGTGGTTCAACCGAGAAGTCAGGAGTTCCAAGGTATAATATCCTCATTAATTTTCCTCCATTAAATCGGTTGCCTTATCAACGTAAATAACACCATTTAGGTGGTCGTTTTCATGACAAAAAGCCCTTGCTAGAAAGCCTTTGGCGTTTACCGTAAACTTCTTTCCAAACCTATCGTAAGCAGATACCGTTACGTTCATAGGGCGTTCCACCGTGCCGTATTTACCTTTAACTGATAAACAGCCTTCTTCTCCAATTTGGCTACCCGAACACGAAACGATTTGTGGGTTAATACATTCAAAGTAGCCTTCGTCGGTGCTAACGATAAAAATTCTTTTCAATACTCCAACTTGAGGCGCAGCAAGTCCTGCTCCGTTAGCCTTTATGAGCGTTTGTCTCATATCGTCTAAAAGAGCATGAGTTTTTTCGCCAAAGTCGGTTACTTCAAAACTTTTTTTTCTTAAAGTAGGGTCTCCAATTTGAATAATATTTCTAATTGCCATTGTTTACTCCTTAGGTTAGGTTATTTGGATTAATTTCAAATGAAAGGTTAACCCCCCTAGTTTTATTATCATCCATAGCCTTAAAAACTTCTTTTAGAAGTTTAGTATTATCGCATTCAATTCTCATAAGAATTTGATAGCGATACTTATTTTGAATACGTTTAATCGGTGCTTTCATACACCCAAAAAACCTGAATTTATCTTTACTTTTTATATGTATTTGAGAAATTGCCTGGTGAACAGCCTTTGTCGTCAACAAGGTTTTATCTTGGTCTTCACCACTTATTAAAATTCTAACTATATCGGTAAAAGGAGGGAAGGCCGTTGCTTTCCTAATCGATAATTCCTGTTTAAAAAAACCAATGTAATCGTAATTAATCGCTTGTCTAAGAACAGCGTTTTCCGGTTGATAGGTTTGAAGAACGACTTTACCCGTTTCTTCTGCCCTACCACTTCGACCAGCCACTTGTGTAATAAGCTGAAAGGTTCTTTCGGCACTTCTAAAATCAGAAAAATACAAACTTGCGTCGGCATCTAAAATACCAACCAACGTTACCGATGGAAAGTCGTGTCCCTTTGCAATCATTTGAGTTCCAACCAAAATGTCGGCATTATGGTTAGAAAACTCGTTTAATATCTTAAAACTCCCCTCTTTTTTCTCGGTGGTATCCCTATCCATTCTTAATATACGAGCGCTTGGGAAGATTTTATTAAGTTCGTAAACAACCCTTTCAGTTCCCATTCCACCATATTTAAGGAATTTACTACCACACTCGGTGCAAGCATCAATCATTTTATACTTTGCGCCACAATAATGACATAATAGAGAATCGTCTTCTTTATGATATGTTAACGATACGTCGCAACTAGCACATTTTTGAACGTGCCCACATTCAGTGCAAACAACAGTTTTTGAAAACCCTCTTTGATTAAGGAATAACATCGCCTGATTTCCGTTTTTTAGACAATCATCTAATTCGGCTTTTAAGATAGAGGAAAAATAAGAGTTATTCCCCTTTCTTACTTCCTTTCTCATATCGGCAATTTCAAAATGTGGAAGAGCCTTTTTGTTAATTCTATCAGGAAGTTCTATTAAGTTATAACTTCCAATAGACGCATTTAAGAAACTTTCAATAGACGGCGTTGCACTACCAATTACAACTTTTGCATTGTTATATTGCGCCCTAAAGTTCGCAACGTCAATGGTTGAATATCTAGGCGCAGATTCGCTAACGTAACTACCGTCATGCTCTTCGTCGATTATAATTACACCTATATTTTCAAGGGGTGCAAATATAGCGCTTCTAGCACCAATAGCGATTTTAGCTTCACCGTTTCTTAATCTCCACCACTCGTCGAATCTTTCGCCGGCAGATAAACCACTATGCAGAATCGCCGCCTTATCACCAAACCTAGCACGAAGTTGTTTTAACATTTGAGGCGTTAGGGCAATTTCAGGAACGAGCATAATAGCACTTTTATCTTTTTTGATGATTCTATCAATCAATTCGAGGTAAACTTCCGTTTTGCCACTACCCGTAACACCAAATAGCAGAGAAACTTGTTTATCGGTTTTTTGAACACTCTCTACTGCTAAACTTTGCTTTTCAGTTAGGGTTATACCTTTCGAATTATTCTCTAGCGTCTTATAAGGCGAGCGAGTAACGTGCTTTTCAATTTTATCTAAAAAGCCCTTTTCATACAAGGCGTTTATAGCAGTTCTGCCGAATAGTTCGCATAATTTAGAAGACGTAATTTCTTCATTGTTATGCAAAAACTCTATGGCAAGTTTTTGCTTTTTGGCTAATTTTTTTAATGAATTGATTGCGCTATTTACGTTCAAGCCATCTTTTAACTTATAAAAAGTTATAAACTGTTCTTTAATTCTTCCCTTTCGCATTTCGCTTGGCAAGAATAATCTTAACGCCAAAGCCTTTGAAACGAAACATTTTTCAGTTATAAAATGCATTAACTCAAGCGTTTCTTCGGTTAAGGCAGGCGTTTTTTCCAAAACTTTGATAACAGGTTTAATTTTTTCCAAAGAAAAACTAGTCGTGTTGTTAATACCTATCACGACTCCTTCTATAACCCTACCACCAAACGGCACTAAAACACGACTACCCTTTAATACACCGTCGCTTTCGGTAAAGGAATATTCAAAAACCTTATCGACTTCGCTATGCGAAATGTCAACTATAACCGACGCAATCATTTATTATAAATAACAAAATTGTCCATCACTAAGAGATGGACAGTTTTTAATTAGTCGTTGGTTGCAACCAATTTGCCGTCGCTAATCTCTTGAGCGGCAACTGACAAAGGTTTATCTTTGTTTGGTAGTTCGGTTAAGCCTTGATTTTGCGCTTGTTCCATAAGTTGTCTTGCTCTTTTTGAAGCAACTACGCAAAGAGAGTATTTTGAGCCAACCTTTTGTGCTAATTCATCAATAGGGGGTTTATGTATCATATTAAATTCTCCTTTTTACTCTATTTATTCTTTTCAGTATCAATAATTTGTTCAATTTCGATAACTGCATCTTCTAATTTATCATTTACAACGCAATAATCGTATCTATCACGCTGTTCTAATTCAAACTCCATTCTAGAAATTCTAGATTCTATTTTTTCTAGTGATTCTGTGCCACGCTTGATAAGTCTTCTCCTAACTTCTTCTAGCGAAGGTGGTAAAATCATAATCAAGACAGCCTCTTTATACGATTTCTTTACGTTTAGTCCACCATTAACGTCGATTTCTAGTAAAACGTCGTTAGTTTTTAATTTATCCAACACGAATTCCTTTGGCGTGCCGTAATAATTATCAAAATGATTAGAATACTCTAAAAAACCGTTGTTTGCTATTTTTTTCTTAAACTCGTCGTGGGAAATAAAAAAGTATTCTCTAGCGTGCATTTCGCCCTCTCTTGGGGTTCTAGTAGTGCAAGAAATGCTTAGTGAATAATTTTTATTTCTTTCAATTAGTTTTTTTGCAATGGTGCCTTTGCCTACGCCTGACGGACCTGATATTACGAATAAAACGTTCTTCATATTACTCTAAATTTTGAACTTGTTCCCTTACTTTTTCTATTTCGTTTTTGAGAGATAGACCAAGTCTAGTTACTTCTATGTCGTTAGATTTTGAACAAATGGTGTTGGTTTCTCTGTTAAATTCTTGCATCAAGAAGTCTAATTTTTTACCACACAAAGGAGTTTTGACGATATCCTTAAATTGGTTGATATGCGAACTAAGCCTAGTCAACTCTTCGTCGATATTCACTCTATCAGTATAGAAAGCGACCTCTGAGAGAAGTCTTGCTTCGTCGTATTTAACGTCAGCAAGCGTTTCTTCAATTCTTTGCTTTAATCTCTCCTTATGCTCTACGGCAACAAAAGGCGCTCTTTTTGATACGTCCTCTCTTAACGACATAATAGTTTCCATTCTTGAGAGCATATCTAAAATTAGCTTTTCGCCCTCAATTTTTCTCATTGCATTAAGATTTTCACAAGCCGTCTTAACCGTATTAATAACCAATTCTTCGAATTCCGTGCAGTCGGTTAACGAATTATCCGTAACCACTTCTGGAGATTTCATTATCGAAGAAACGGTTATATCGTTAGGTAAATTTAATTTTTCAGCAATTAGTTTAGATGCATTATAAAAAGCAAGTGCCTTTTCTAGATTAACTTCTAGATTGACTTCTTTTTCTCTCGTGTCAGAAAAATTTAGGAATAAATCAATTCTTCCACGTTTAACGTATTGATTAACGGTTTTTCTAATACCATCTTCAAAAGCAACGAATGAACGAGGCATTTTAGCATTAAAGTCAAAATTACGATTATTTACGGTTTTAATTTCAACCGTTAAAATTATTCCGTCTTGATTATATTCTGCCTTGCCGTAGCCGGTCATACTATACATTTACAGCATCTCCAAATAAGTTATTAATTTATTTTATCATAGATAAATAAATTTATCAAGTTTTTATAAGCAATTTAAAGTCGTCTTCGGTAATAATTTTTATGTTTAACGCCTTTGCTTTTTCTAATTTACTTCCTGCCTCTTCACCTGCAAGAACTAACGTTACGTTTTTAGATACGCCACTCATTATTTGTCCACCAAGACTTTCTATTATCTTTGACGCCTCATCTCTCTTAAAATCAGTAAGAGAACCCGTTAATACCACCTTTTCTCCTGAAAAAACTCCACCTGCCGAAACCTTTTCTTTTTCGATATTAACACCAAGATCAATGAGATTTTGAATTTCTTTCATGTTTTCGCTTTTAGCAAAATAATTCACTATTCCATCGGCGACAATCTCACCTATTTCAGGTATTAGTAAGAGTTTTTCTTTGCTAGCGTTTGCTAGTTCGAAAATATCTTCAAATTGGTTTTGCAAATCCTTTGCAGTTTTTTTACCAACGTTATCAATGCCAAGAGCATAAATAAAGTTAGCAAAGGTAACCTTTTTAGAACGCTCTATTGCATTTAATAAATTGTCGGTCTTTGCCTCCTTGAAACCTTCCAATTTCAATAAAGATTGAGCATCTAGCGTATATAATCTTGAAAAAGTCTTTACACCAAAATTATCGTAAAGAATAGTAGCCGTCATTTCTGAAAAGCCTTCTATATTCATACCTTCTTTACATGCAAAATTGGCGAGCTTTGCAACTACCCTAGGCTTGCAATCTTGATTAGGGCAAAATAAATTAGCACCATCTTCAATTACGCTAGTGCCACAATAAGGGCAAATTTCTGGCTTAACAACTTCAGTGCAATGCTCGAAAATTTCGGTCGTTCCTAAAATTTCCGGAATAACTTCGTTGCTTCTTCTAACTAAAACTCTAGCACCAATTTTAACTTTCTTTCTTTGTATATCACCAAAGTTATTAAGGGTGGCTTTTTTTACGGTTGCTCCTGCTAAAACTACAGGCGACAACAATCCTAAAGGCGTTAATTTACCGGTTCTACCAACTTGCCAAATTACGTCTTCTAAAATAGTGGTAACTTCTTCAGCCTCAAACTTATAAGCCATGGCCCATCTAGGAAATTTATCCGTGTTTCCAAGAGATTTTCGTAGATTAAAATCGTTTACTTTAACAACTGCTCCGTCAGTAAGAATATCTAGGGTTTTTCTAGCGTTTTCTATTTCATTTATTGCAGACATAACTTCCCCTATTCCATGACAAACTCTTAAAAACGAATAAACCTTAAAACCATTTTTTCTTAAAAACTCAACACACTCCGTTTGGGTTTTTAACTCACCGATAGACATATAGTTTACGTTATAAAATAAGATTTCCACCCTTCTTTTTGCCGTAACTTTTGGGTCTAAATTTCTTATTGCCCCAGCAACAGCATTACGCGCATTTTTAAGTGGCTCATCAGCCGTTTTATTATACTCGTCTAATACCGATAGGCGCATAATCGCCTCACCTTGAACTTCTAGCAAACCTTTATATTCTATCTCTAGTGGATAACTTTTTATGGTTAAAACTTGTGCAGTAACGTCTTCTCCTTCAATTCCGTTTCCACGAGTAGTAGCCCTTACGAATTTACCGTTATCGTAGGTTAAGCAAATGGTTAATCCGTCAAATTTATATTCAACGGTATAGTCTAATTCTTGCGATTGTTTGTTAATCCTTTTATCGAAAGCAAGCATTTCTTCAAGAGAAGTAGACTTGTCTAAACTATATAATCTTTCAATATGCTTGTGTTTTTTAAATGCAGAAATAGGTTCTCCACCCACTCGTTTAGTTGGAGAATTATCTAAAACAACTCCCGTTTGCTCTTCTAATTTACGAAGTTGGTCGTATAAAACGTCGTATTCCTTATCCGAAACGGTAGGATTATCTAAAACGTAATACTCGTGAGCGTATTTATTAAGTTGTTCAACTAAACTTTTCATTTTTTCCATTAAATAATCTCCATTGGGGCGTATTTTGCAGATAACGATTTAATACCAACGCCCTTGAAAGCAACGTCTACGACAACGTTTTCGCCCTCATTCTTGACCATTATAACTACACCCTCGCCAAACTTAACGTGTTTTACTTTAACACCAGTTTTATACGATACAGAGTTATTTTTTACGCTATTATTAGGCTTTGAATTACTTAAAAATCTCTTTGCGTAATTAGAAGAATATCCACCACCCGAAGAAGAAGGAGCATTAATATCAAGAGATTCTTCATAGCGTTTAGCAAAGGTATAAGGACTTTCTTTAGCAATATTTGATGCTTGCATTGGGTTTAGAACACTTTGTCCCTCTTTTAAAAACCTAGATTGAGTCATATGTTCTCTTCTGCCATACATATAACGAGAATTTACTCTAGTTAGATATAATCTTTCTTTCGCCCTAGTAATTGCAACATACATAAGCCTACGTTCTTCTTCTACGTCGCTATCAGCGTGAAAACCACGTAAGGCAGGCAAAATGCCTTCGTCACAACCAGCGACGAAAACACAAGGATATTCCAAGCCTTTTGCAGCATGAATAGTGGCTATTGTTACCACGTCGCCATCTTGAATTGAATCGGTATCAGAACTTAAGGTTATAGATGCAAGATACTCGCTTAAATGCGTGTTAGGGTTGTTTTTTAGAAAGTCGTCAGCCGAATTCAATAATTCGCTTATGTTATATTTTTTTGACATATTTTCTTCGGTATCTTCTTGATATTGGGCAAGAAAATCAGTCTTTTCTAAAACGAATTTAATTAGGTTAACAACGTTATTTTCTCTAGCATAGTCGGTAAACAAAATCAAAAGTTTTTTAAAGTTAATAAGTTTATTCTTTACACCAACAGAAAGCCCTGTTTGGTCTAGAAAATCAATGGCGTCGAAAAGACACAAGTTCATTGAAGAAGAGAACGCCGAAAGTTCGGCAAGCGTCTTATCGCCTATACCCCTTTTAGGACAAGCGATAGCACGCAAAAAAGACTCGTTATCTAACTTATTATTTACAACTTTTAGATAAGATAAAATATCTTTAATTTCCTTTCTTTCAAAAAACCTAAAACCACCGAAAATAGTATATGGAATTCCATATTTTAAGAACTCTTGTTCAAAGGCACGAGAAAGAGCGTTAAGTCTTGCAAAAACAGCAAAATCTTTGTAGTTTAGTTTTGGATTTCTAGACATAAGATTTTTAATTTGCAAGGCAACGTAAGAGGCTTCGTTATTCTCGTCGTTACCAACGAAAGTTTCTACCCTACAGCCATCGTCGTTATCAGTCCATAACTCTTTCACTCTTCTCTCGGTATTATTTTTAATTATACAGTTGGCAAGTTCTAGAATTTTTTTAGTAGAACGATAATTGCGTTGAAGTTTATAAATTTTAGCGCCACGATATATATCGTCAAAATTTAGTATATTCTCTATTTTAGCGCCACGCCACCCATAAATACTTTGGTCGTCATCACCAACGACAAATATATTTTGATGCTTACTAGCAAGCATTTGAGCAATATTAAATTGAACTTTATTTGTGTCCTGAAATTCGTCTATATGAATGTATTCAAAAGCACTTGCATAATAACTTACTACTTCTGGGTGAGAAGTAAACAACGTATAAGTCTTAAACAACAAGTCGTCAAAATCTAAAGAGTTAGATTTTTCAAGATAATCGTTGTATTTTTCGTATATTTTTGCAATTTCGTCGACTTTGCTATAATTTCTATATTCGTTAATCAACTCGATAGGACTTATACAATCGTTTTTTGCTGTAGAAATTAAATTTTTTGCAGTTTTAAGATAATCGTCAGCCTCAAAACCAAGTTCTTCTATTACCCTTTTAAGAACTCTATCTTTATCCGTTTCGTCGTAAATGGTAAAGTTTTTATCGAAACCAATTTTATCTATATCACGCCTTAAAATTCTAACGCACATGCTATGAATGGTGCATATCCACATATCACCAATGTTGCCTAGAATTTTTTTGAGCCTTTCTTTCATTTCCCCAGCGGCTTTATTGGTAAAGGTAATTGCAAGAATTTTATCGGCACTAACTTTTTTGTTAGAAATTAAATGAGCAATTCTAGTGGTTAAAACTCTAGTTTTACCACTTCCTGCGCCTGCAATAACTAATACTGCGCCCTCGGTATCGAGAACGGGTTTTAGTTGTTCTTCATTCAAATTTGCAATTAATCTATCAATAATTTCCATGTAGGTTATTATATCATACTTACAAGGTATTTTCAAGTATAAAATATCCTTATAGGAGGCATAAATTATTGATTTTTTTATTAGTTTTCTTGATTTTTAGCCTTGATGGTGTTATTATTATTTTATGAAAAAACATTGGCTTAACGGAAAAACCGTAGTAATATCTGGCGCAAGTGGTGGAATTGGTTTCAACCTATCAAAAATCTTAATCGAAAAATATAACTGCAAAATTATAGGGATTGGTAGAAACGAAGAAAAATTCCTAAAAAATATTCAAACTCTAGGCGATAAAAAGGATAATTTTTCTTATAGGCTTTTTGATATTTCAGTTAAGGAGAATTGGCTAAAATTCGCAACTGAATTATCTAACGAAGATATAAAGGTTGACGTTTTAATAAACAACGCAGGATTTATGTTGCCGTTTTTAAAGTTAGACGATATAACCGATAGCGACATAGAAGAAATTATCAACACAAACCTAACTTCTTACGTTTTTGCAACTAAATATATGTTACCCGTTTTAAGAAAATCTTCTAACCCTGCAATTATAAACGTAAGTAGTGCAGCAGGTCTATCCCCCGTCGTTGGCGAAAGTTTATACTGCTTAACCAAGTTTGGCGTTAGAGGGTTTACCGAAACATTACAACAAGATTTCCACAAAAAGATATACGTTTCAGGCATCTACCCTGGCTTTATCAAAACCAACTTAATGGATAGAATGGAAATTTCCAACAAGCAAAACGGAATTATCGACAAGGTTATGATGCCTGTTGAAAAGGCAACTAAAAAAATAGTAAAAGGCATTTCTAAAAAGAAAAAGCGCATTATTCTAGGACTAGACGGAAAATCTATGCACTTCTTGTATAGGCTCTTCCCTAAAAAAGGACCTGGTGTTATTAGAAGAGTTTTAAAAGCCTCTAAATTAGAAATGTTTGAAAATATATTCGATTATAAGGAGAATACAAAATGAAAAGAGTTTTAACTATTCAAGACATATCGTGCGTTGGCAAATGCTCACTTACCGTAGCATTGCCTATAATCTCAGCATGTGGTATTGAAACGGCAATTCTTCCAACTGCTGTCTTATCAACCCACACAATGTTCAAGGGGTTTACCTTCCGTGATTTAACAAACGATTTACTCGACATTACTAATCATTGGAAAAATGAAAATATTGAATTTGACGCTATATATACAGGTTACCTTGGCAGTTTTGAACAAATAGAAATTTGCAATAAGATTTTTAACGACTTCAAAAAGGACGATAACTACATAATTATCGACCCTGTTATGGCTGACAATGGCAAACTCTACCCTGGTTTTACCCAAGAATTTGCCGACAATATGGCTAAACTTTGCAAAAACGCTGATATAGTTGTTCCAAATCTAACCGAAGCATCATTTATGCTTCACGAAGAATACGTTAGCGAAGGCTATGACGAAGAATACATTAAAGATAAACTTAAAAAATTATGCGCCCTTGGTGCAAAAGTTGCAGTTCTTACAGGTGTTTCTTTTGAAAAAGGTAAGTTAGGAGTATACGCTTACGATAGCCAAAAAGACGAATATTTTTCTTATTACAACAAACATTTACCCGTTAGCTTCCACGGCACGGGCGACATTTTTGCTAGTGCTTTATGTGGTGCATTAACTAAATTTAACGATATTAAAAAGGCACTAGAAATTGCCGTTGACTACACCGTTGAATGTATTAAGGTTACACTTGACAATCCTAACCACGTTAACTACGGCGTTGAGTTTGAAAAGGCTTTACCACTACTTATTGAAAGATTAAAATAACTAAACAATAAAAGCCGTCGGTTGAATATAACCGACGCCTTTTTATATTCATTTTATATTAATCAGGTAATTTCATTTCGCCAAATTTTATCCATTCTTTTTTGCGCATAAATTCGCTAATTACTAGGTTAAGAATTATTGGCAACACAAACATTAGTAGAATAATTCCAAATACTCCAACAAAGTCGTTTTGAGTATATTTGAACAAGTCAAACACACCAACTAAGCCACTTGTTCCCATTCCACCACCAGATTGTCCACATCTTAAACCAAACACGCAAGTTGCAAGTGGTCCACAAATAGCGCTAGAAATTATCATTGGTAGCATAATTTTAGGCTTTTTCATTATGTTTGGAATTTGCAACATACTAGTTCCAAGACCTTGCGCAATTAAACCACCAAAACCATTTTCTCTATAACTTGCAACTGCAAAACCGACCATATGACATGCACAACCTACCGTCGCCGCACCACCTGCTAATAACATAGCGTCGTAAATTTCAAATGCAACCTTACCATTTGTATAACCAGTTAATATTGGAGATGCAACGGCAACCCATATGGCTGCAGATGACGTTGGCATTGTTAATACTATACCCATAATGACAGATATAACAACACCCATTACGAATGGCGTAGCCTTTGTAGCAAGCGCAATAAAAGCACCTAATTGATTTACAAGCCAAATAAATGGGAAAGCAACGAAAATTCCTGCAAAACCAAGAACAAGCGTTCCTAGTGGTATTAAGATAATGTCTAATTTAGTTTTACCAGCATATAAGTCAACCAACTCAACGACAAGCATAGTAACAACGTATGCACCGATAGGGTTTCCAGGAAGAGCAAGTCCCATCTTCTCAGTAATTGCAACAAAACCACTTGCACCAGGCATTAACTGGTCTGCCCAAGCGCCAATCATACCAGCAACTGCAGAAGCAAAAATTAGCAACTTGTTTTTGCCAAGTGCGTGCGCTATACCTACGCCAATTCCTGCGCCCATTAAAACTTTTGCAAGATTTGCAATTCCTAGCAAGGTATTCCCTACGTAGTTATTGCCTAACCAACCTGCAATTTGCGCAAGAATTGTTCCTGCTATCAAGGTTACGAATAAACCTTGAGCCATGCCCGAAAACGCTGTAATAAAATAACGTTTAGGAAGCTGTCTAAAATACGCCTTAATCTTTTCCTTCATAAAAATTTATCTCCGTTAATTTATTTTCAACCAGGTCACACGAGGTTAAATAGTATCTAATTCCATTTTTTTCTACTAATTTATCAGCCCTTACCGTTTTACCGTGAAGATGTCCATAAACAACAGCGTCAACGCCAAACTCTTCAAAAATATCGGTAAAGCCTGACCTTTCTCTCTTTACGTTAAAAGGTGGAAAATGCACAAGCGCAATGAGTTTATCCCCTTCTTGCTTTAGTTTTTGAGCATCTTTAAGAGAAAGTTTTAATCTTTCAATCTCTCTTAAGTAAAGTTTCCTATCTTGCTCCTTAAAATCTGGAGAGCCAGGGACCGACCAACATCTAGAGCCACAAATAACAACGCCATCAAATCTAATGCTATCGTTTTGAAGCGCATAGCAATTTTCAGGCATAACGTCTCTAACTTTGCCTATCCCACTCCACCAATAATCGTGATTACCTTTGATAAAAACTTTTTTACCCTTAAGATTTTTTAATAATTGCAAATCCTTTTCGGCGTCTTCAATTTTCATAGCCCAGCTTATATCGCCACCTATTAGAACTAAATCGTCGTCTTGAACCTTACTTTTCCAATCATCAAAGATTTTATCTAAATAGCCAACCCAATTTCCACCAAATACGTCCATAGGTTTATCGGTATTGGTCGATATATGCAAATCGCTAATTGCATAAATTCTCATACGTTTATTATATCACGATTATAGAATTTATCAAATAAATTTCATAATAAAATAATAAAAGACGCAGTTTTTCTGCGTCTTTTAACCTTAATTTTACTACAAAAAACCTAATCTGGATACATTGGTAGTTCAAAAAATCCTGCACATACCTCTTGCGTATATTCTTGACAAGGTGGAATTGCCGTATATCCATAGGAAGGAATTAATAATTCAACTTCCATAGTTACCTTCAAAACTATAGACACGCATGCGTCTATTGTAAATTGATTTAAATCGGTATACGTTCCAATCGTCGATACAAGAGAAACCACTGCTTCAATTTCATAAGGCATTATTGATGCAGATGGCACGTTCAATATAACGTCTTTAGTTACGGTAATTTCTGCAGTTGCAGCACCTTCCACACCAGCAGCATCAACGTATGCAACTGATACAGGAATAATAACGTCTGCTCTTACTCTAGCACAGTTTGCTCTTTCTGGTAGAGGTTCGATAAGAAGATTACTTACCGTTCCTTTGCTAGTTAAAGACTTTGCACTAATAAACGTTAAGGGGTATGTAGGATTAGCAGGAGTTAGATTGGTAATATTTAGAACAATATCGTTAAGCTGACTTTGTTGCATACATGCGTCAAAAACCTTTTTAGCCTGAATGCATACCTTTTCACATAAACCGTTCAAAGGATTTCCGTTTATGCGGCCAGGACACCTGTCAGATTGAAAATTACAAAAAAACGACATTTTTAGCCTCCTTTAATGACTTTCTATTTAAATATATGCAAATAGACGGTCATTATGATACAAAAACGTCGTTTGAATTTTGGGGATTAGTAAATAATATCTAGTCCATATGGGCAAAGCGAGGTAAGTGATAGAGAATAGCACTTTTTACCAAAAGGAATGCCAATTATGGTAACAAAGAAAACCGTTCCTAAAATTAGGAATATAAGTGCGTTAATCCATCCAATTATGTCGTAAATAATATTGGAAAAGGCACGACTTTTGAAATTTCTTTTATATTTAACTCCAAAGGGTAAAACGTATACGCTTGCAAGTTTTACCATGGCTATACCAAATGGCAAAAACACAACGGTAACACAAAGTAATAGCCCTAAAAATACGTTAATTAACGCTATCCATAAGCCTATTAATATAAACCATAAAAAATTTCCAATAAATTTTAACATAATTTTTATTCCTTTATAAATCTCTTGAGCCAAGAAAGGTCTAGGCTCCATTCGTCAATTTCATTTCTTCTTCTATGCTCTAGCACTGCTTTACCAAGTTGTTCCCTCATCTCTACGTAGGAACATTTATTAACCTTCATGTAGTGATTTTCGGCACGAACAACGTCTCCCTTAATGGAAGTTCTAGAATAGTGTATCGCACTATGACAATCTTTACAAACTGCTATTACGTCAGTCAATCTTTGAGTTTTATTTTTCTCGTCAAAATCCCAAACTTCATGAGCCTCGAGCCTACTAACTTTTGCCCCACATATTGCACAACAAAAATTTGAACGTTCTTTTGCATCGTTTCTAATAAAATCCCACGTTTTTTTTGAAAAAAGCGTTCTTAAGTTGCATTTCCAACAACCATCGGGGATAAACTGAAAATTAAGCTTCTCAATCACGTCAATCACCCACAACTGCTCTAGAATGGTGGCAGGTAAAATATATAATTTGATATTCCTTGGAAAGTTCGTTTAATACTTCAAGCGACTTAGTAATTTTCTCTTGGTCTAAATTAGAAAATGGGTCGTCTAATATTATAAAAGGTTTTTCTTTTGAAAACAAAACCTCTATTAAAGCAAAGCGTTTGCATATTTCAAAAATATTTCTATAACCTTGGCTAAAATATTCAGGCTGAACGGATAAAGCTTGTTCATGCACGGATAGATTAAGGTCTACGTCGATTGATGCATTAACTTTATTGTTTGCAATAACCTTAAGATATTTGTCTAAAGCATTTTGAATAGGTGCTCTATATCTAATTTTAAGGTTTTCTTGCGCTTTTTGCAAGTAATTTGACGTAAGTTTTAGAATTTCAAACTCTTCTTGCTGTTGTTTTAACGTAATTGTGAGTTCTTCTAATTTGTTTTCGAGAAAAGTAACGTTGTTTGACTCTTCCTCCTTATTTTTTATAAGCGATAAGAGATTTGAATGTTCTTTTAGACTCTCTTGTAATTGAATATTTGTTTCCCTAAGCGCCTTATATAATAAAGATAAGTCTTCACCCTCATTTTCTAGTTCATTTAATTTAGGTTGCACGTTTAACCCATTAAGCGTTTCCCTGTTTCTCAACAATATTTTTTCATAATCGGCAAGCAAAGAAACGGCTTCTCTCAATTCGTCTAACCTACTAAAATAATCAGTTGATTTAAGGTTAAATCTTAAAAAGAAACGTTCAAGCGAATTTTTGTAATCTTCGATACAACTAGTAATTTCGTTATTTTGAATATTCTTTTTTTCAAGCAACGTCTCTGCCGAATGGTCGACACGGCTACCTTTAGGCTTATAATTAACTAAACCAAACGTTAATAACCCTAATCCAAGAATTGTAAAAATTATAGCAGGAATAAGATTTATAAAAAAGCAACTAATACCAACAGCTAAAACTATTAACGAAAGTATTAGCGTAACGGCTTTATAATTACTACTACTAGAATTTTTGGTTAGTGATTGAGATTTTAATAATTCAATATCCTGTTCTACAACGTCTTTTTGATAAGCCAAGGCGTTAAGCTGAGAAATTGAGTCTTGACAAACGTTTAACTCTTCGTTAGTAACTAGATTATTATTTAACGAGGCTTTTATGCTAGAAATTTTATTAGATATTTCATCATTTTCAGCAGAAAGTTTATCAAACAATTTCTTATTATCACGATAAGATTGTTCTTGTGCTCTTACCGATATTTTTTCAGTCAACTTACTAATTTGTTTTTTAATCGAGGAAATATTATCGTTTAATATTACTTCCTGTTTTCTTAAATCTTCCAGTTGGCTAACTGAATGACTAAGACTATCTAATTCTATTTCTACTTGATTGATTTTTCTTTTAGTATCGGGGATAAGCCCTCTATCGCCACTATATTTATATTCTTTTAGCCTAACGTTTACTTTTTGTAAAGCTTTATCGAAGGAAAGAGAGTCTTCAACTTCACATACTTCGTTGAATTTTTCAGTAAGACTAGTATTGCTCTTTACACTAATATCTTTTTGCGAAAAAAAGGTTGTAGAATAAAAGCCTTCCTCGTCGATTTCAAAAAGTCTTTTTCCTAAATCAAAGGCATTATCATACGTCTTACCCGTATCCAAATTCGTTAGAATACAAGTATCCTCTGCCTCTTTATTGCCAAAAAACCTTTCGATTTTGTAGGAGCAACCACCTTTTTCAAAAGTAATATATCCACCAAATTTTTCAAGTGAATTCCATGGCTTATATTTTTTTCTTTCGTTATTGCCTACGTCTCGTTTACTATCGTTTAAGCCATAAAACATTGATTTAATAAAAACGGACAAGGTAGTTTTCCCAAAGCCGTTTTCTTGGTTTATTACGTTAATTTTATCATTAAAATTATATTTAAAATCCTTTAATTTTCCAAAAGAAGAAACGAAACATTCTTTAAGTATCATATTAGTTCCTCCCCTCTTAAAGCATTTAAACCACAGGAGATAACCTTCTTCTTTAGTTCGTCGCTTAGTTCACTTTCCCAAACCAGGCGCATAAACTCTCCCTTAACACTCTTATCTAATAGATAATCATCTTGAGTAAGCTTTAAGGTAGTTTTATCCTCAACTTTAGCATAAAAGAAATAATCTCTCAAGGTCTGTTCAATTTCCTTAATATCAAGATTAAATTCCTTGTTAATCTCACCTTCTATGATTAATTTTACAACGTTTTGTGACTCGATTTCACGTTTAAGATTTAGTAATATGCTTGACCTTGCAACTGCCCAGTTTTCATAGTCAGTTAAATCAACGGCGCTTTCAACGTATTCTCTAGATGAAAAAGGAATAAATGAAATAAAATCAGTTTTTTCAGTATCTACCAATATAAAACCTTTTTGCCCTAATTCATCAAAGCCACGTCCATCTAGACAACCTGAATAAGCGTATTTGCTCGTTAATTCTAAATCCCCAACACTAAAGGAATGATAATGTCCAAGTGCAAGGTAATTTATATTCTTCCCTCTAAGAAGAGGTAAAGAAATCGCTCCATTTTTAGTTTTACCCTTATAGTCGACAACCTCACCGTGCATAACCAAAATGTTAAAACTATTTTTATCAAAATTACATTGCTCACACAAATGATTATAAGAACCTTCGTTAACTATTCCAGAGATGACTACGTTGTCATATATAAACGTAGATAAACCTTCTTCGAACTGTTTAAAATTACAAGGAAAAGAGGAAAAAAGCTCGTTATTTTTTACCTCGTCATGATTACCTTGAAGATACAAAAAATCAACACCATCACAATTCATAATAGCGTTTTTTACCCTCTCAATAGTCTTTTTAGTAACTTTATTACAATCAAAAAGGTCGCCGGCAATAATAACTGCAGTTATTTGATTTTGCTTAGCAAACTCACATAATCTTTCAAAAGAACGCAAAATTTCTTCTCTACGAGTAGCCGATAAAGAAGATGGTAAATAGTCTATTTTAGAATCAATATGTAAGTCAGCTGTATGTATAAATTTCATAAATGTCCTTCTTTAATATTATACAACAAAAAGGCGTTCTTGAAAAGAAAAAACCGAAAATAATGAAAAAATTATTTTCGGTAAAATATTTTTTTGTTATTCTTCTTGTCAATTTTGTTTTAACTTACGCAAATTAAACTTATACAAAGTATGAAGTTTAGGCAAATTGTATCTTAAAATGGAATTAGACATAAAATTTAAAACAAAATTTACAATAGCAACTGGTAATCCAACGCTTAGGCGAAAACCTCTTGGGCATATTAGAATAATAAAGAACCCAAAAACCATACAAGCAATATGAACTAATATTCCATAATTTGCCTCTACGATAAAGCGTTCGACGTATTTATTATCTTTCGTATCCCCTAGTTTATTTTTTCTAAACCCTGTTACAGCGCCGAGTTCTAAGACTTTATTTTTCCACTTCTTAATTCCAATTTTTTCGTAGAAAATCTGCTCTTTTTTAGAGGCAGGGTAAAATTTCTTTCTATCCACAGAAGCAAACCTACTAGGAATTACCCACCTCATTATGGTTGCAAATATAATATCAATCACTATTTCAATGATTACCGAGAGCAAAACTAAAAGGGTTATATAATGCCAAGTCATGCCAAGTGAATTAAAGAAAACGTTTCCTAAAACTATAAATATACTTGCTATACTAATTATTGATAAATATAAAACCATTTTTACTCACCATACACCAGTGGTATGCCATAGACTTTTTCGTAAAGTTCTTTCCAGACTCTATAATTTTCGTCCTTAAGATATTCCATGTTTTCCTTATCAGTTAAACCATTCTTAGGATAAATCGCAGGTAAAAACCATATCGTATACGCCTGAATAGGAAATCCGTCGGCATCTATTTTATCCGTATCTTCCATAGTGATAAATGAAGGAATTATTGGAACGTTATTTTTAACAGCAAGCCTATACGCACCATTTTTTAGAGGACGAGGCTTACGGTAATTCCACCACATTGCTTGTTCAGGATAAATAAGAATTTTCTCTCCTCTATCAAGCAAAGTAGATACGGAAGACATGAATTTTTTCATTGTTTTAATATTGCTACTAAGTGGAAGGGTATTACAATGACGAAACAAAAAACCAAAAAGACCCTTAAAGTTGGTATAGTTCCCTTCTCTAATTACCTTGTAAAGAAAATGTCCTTTAGGAATATCGTCTCTAATTGCTCTATAGATGGCATAGTTATCTAAAACGCTAAAATGATTGCAAGTAATAAAAGCACCAGTTTTAACTTGTCTATAATTATCCAACCCGTTAATCTCTTTTATTACAAACAAACCTTTTTTAATAAGTTTTTCATAATAATTAATGGCAAGCCTGTTTCCAATTTTGTTAAAAAACCTAGTTGAAAACTTTTCACCCAAATAGTCAATTTTGTCGGGTAAAAGTTCAATAGTTTCAGGGTCGTCTTCTACGTCCTTATCCCATAGACCTTGCTTTTCGTATTCTTTTATTCTCTCTAAAATTTTTAATCTGTATTCAGATTGCATAATTATCCCTTTTTATGAAAGAAATTTTTGTAGTTAACTTCACTCTTCATATATTTTTCAGCAGTTTTTTGCAAATTAGAAAAAGCAAGTTCATCTGCATCTTTATCTTGTTTAGTATAATTTTCCTTCATACACAAAAGTTCTTTATAGTATGGGGTATTAAATGCATACTTCCAGAAAAACTTTTCATATCTTATTCCATCATAGTGCCATGGTTTAAGATTTAACTTATAATGAATAAGTCTTAAATTATTATCGTCAAAATCATTATCAAATGGAGTTTTATTCCAACCGATTTCAGCATAACCAATTTTATCTTTACATAAAACGTTGAGATAATCTTGGTCGGGCGCAACCTCGAACTTGTGAGCGTGCATTAAATCAATAAACTTCTCTTCGATATTTTCTTTTCTATATTGAACGCAGTTCATTAATAAAATACCTGAATTGAAATAATTCTCTCTCTTTACTCCTAAAAACTCCTCTGAATATTTGCCAAATACTTCAAATTGAGTCATCGTCTCTTCGTGAATCGCCACGAAAATATTATCTTTTACGTCATAATTATATAAATTAGCAACGTCGGCAACTAAGACAACGTCACAATCTAAATATAAAATTTTATCATATTGAGGGAATAAAGACGGAATAAAAATTCTATAGTATATCGCCTTAGTATAATAATCTCTTAAGTGAATTTTGTCCTTATTTATTTTATCCATTCTAGATGCTACGTCGATAAACTTAATACTCATATTTGAGCAGTTAAATTTGCTAAGCTTCTTTTCGTTTTCACTAGTTATTCCAGTATTTAATACGTAAACTTTATAAAAATTTTCTTCACTAGCATTATCCAATATTGAACTTAATGCAACTGCCAAAAATGGGCAGTAATTATCATCAGCTGAAAACACTATTGGAATTTGTTTCTTTGAAACGTTCATTATTTAGTCATCCTATATTGTTTAATTTTAACCTAAGAAATAACGAAGACTCCCTTTGTTAACATTATTTTACACTAAGTAAATTATTTTTACAAGTTTATTGTCTCTACCAGTAAAAAAAACGTGTTGAAAGATAAGATAAACCAACTCTCGAAATTCTATACCTTATTTTATTAACTCTACCAACAGTAGAAAAGGCATATAAATTACTTGATTTTTGTAAAAATTATTGATATAATTAATGCATATGAAAAGTATTAAAGAAATTTTAGCAACAAACCTAACAAATCTTAGACTTGAGAAAGGATGGACGCAAAGCGAACTAGCCGAAAAATTAAACTATACCGACAAGTCTATTTCCAAATGGGAACATGGTGAAACTACCCCACCTATCGACGTTTTAAAGGAATTATCTTCGCTTTACGACGTTTCTCTTGACTTTTTAACCACCGATTGTCCAGACGAAACATACGATAGGGTTTTTAATGATAGAAGAAATAAAACTAATAAAATTATAATCACTTGTCTAGCAACTTCATTAGTATGGCTTGCAGCAACGATTTTCTACGTTTACACTTCTATTCTTCTAAACACAAGTTATTGGATCGTTTTCGTGGCGGCAATTCCACTTTCATCAATTGTTTTACTAATTTTTAACGGAATTTGGGGAAAACGCGCTTATAAATTTTACTTAACTTCGATATTGATATGGTCGATTCTTACTACGATTTTTTTATTAGTTCCCAAATACAACCTATGGATTATATATATTCTAGGGGTGCCATTACAAATAGCAACAATTTTATGGTCATTTTTAAGGTCAAATAAGAGTTTAATTAAAACCAACCCTACACCATACAAAATAAGAAAAAGGTCTTGATTTCAAGACCTTTTTTATTACCTTTTTGCTATGAAATAATATATTGGAAGATTATCCTTTCTAAACTTAATTTCATATTCAGTTTGAACACTATTAACTTCGCCCGTTTTTAGTTTTTCCGTGCAATTTTTGACTTCAAAACCAAACTTGGTGGCTTGTGCCATTGAATACTCGAAAAAGTCTTTATCATCTGTTTTTAGTTCGATTTTACCGTCATTTTTAAGCATATTTACATAATATCCCATAAGTTTATCACAGGTAAGACGCCTATTTTCGTATCTATCCCCTGGGAATGGTGGTGAGAAATTTAGATATAAGGCTGATATAGAATTGTCAGGAATATATCTTGGAAGATACTCTGCCCCACAATTAAAAAACCTAGCATTGTTAATTCCATATGTCTTAAGACGCTCGCACGCCATAACAATAATGTTATTTAATAATTCAACTGCTACGTAGTTATTATTTGGATTTCGATTTGCTGATTCACAAACAAATAACCCCTTACCACAACCAATTTCTAGAGCTACAGGATTATCGTTGCCAAAAATTTTAGCAAAATCAAAATATCTTTTATCTTTAATAGCCACTCTTGAATCGGGAATATCAAAGTCGGCGATAAATAGAATATCGCTTACTTTTTCAAGCCTTTCTTCAAGATTTTTCTTTCTTCTAATTCTCATAAAAATTCCTTAAAATTCGATATATATATTCTATCATTAAACCTAAAAAATATCTATTATATTATGCAATTTGTTGCAAATATTTTTATGAAATGTTATAATTAAACTCACCTCGGGGTATAGCGCAGTTGGTAGCGCGCTTGTCTGGGGGGCAAGAGGTCATGGGTTCAAGTCCCGTTACTCCGACCAGTAAAAAAGACAGTCTTTCGACTGTCCTTTTAAATTTTAAATTATCACATTAAACCTATCATTAGGTTACAAGCTAGAACAATTAATACTAGTGCGATTGGATAGGTTGATGCGTATGCGCCTGCAACGTCATCAGTTTCAGCAGTGCTGATTAGAGTTCCTAAAGCAGGAGTTGAGGTCATACCACCAGTTATTGAACCAAGATTGCTTAATAATGGCAACTTTAAGACCAGACCACCTATAAAAAATCCAACAATCATTGGCACAAGTGTCATAACAGCGCCAGCCAATAAACCGTAAAAGACAATAATTCCACCACCAGCTTGTGAAATTTGGGTTACCAACTGAACGCCACCATCTATACCTGCACCAATTAGGAAAAGCATTAATCCTAATTCTCTAAGAACCTTTGCCGAACGAGTAGGAACTTCTAAAGAAAGCCTGCCTATTCTACCAAAATGTCCAAAGATTAAGCAAGCAACCAAAACCCCACCTGTTGTTCCCAGAGAGAAGCATGCACCGCTATACCCTTTGCCCGTTAAAGGAACTTTTATGCCACCTAAAACTAAACCAAAAACGATTGCCAAAGCCATTGGCATTAAGCCAAAGTCGTCACATGTAAGCAACTTTTTGGCTTCTTTCTTTTCTGTCGACACAATAACACTTGGTTTTAACAAACCTCTTTCATAAGCCATGTCTGCCTTTAAAAATTTAGGCATAAGTTGAACGAATAAAACAACACCAATAACACCAAAAGGATATGCAATAGCTTGCCCCATGGTAACTAAACCTTCGTTTGTCGCAGCCTCTAAAGCAGAAGAATATCCAGGTGTCGAGGTAAGCGCACCAGATAGTAAACCAGCAGAATATTCAGGGCCAATAGCAGGAACTAATGCAAATAAAACGGCAACAAGAACCCCCGAAAGAATAATAATGACACCCATTGGAATATAGGTTTTAATATTTTTTTTGAAATCTCTAAAGAATTTAGGACCTGCAATAAAACCAACCGAACCAACGAATAACACTAAACCTATATTTTGAACAGCACCTTTATAATAAGAAAGATTAGTTGAGCCAGTTTGAATAACTACCTTGTTAGCCTTGTCAATGATTTCAGCTTGAAGATGAAATGCACCAATAATTGGCCAATCAGAAGGAATGAGCGTGCATACGTAACCGAAAAGTATTGCCACCAAAAATACGCCGGCAGTCCCTAGAGATATACCTTTTATAGTAATTCTTCCAATTAAATATCCTAATGCAGATACAATAAAAATTCCAGCTAAAAAAGCAGAAAAACCAATTACTGTTCCAACGCCAGTTTGAGTTCCCATAACGTTGCCATATTTATCGAAAACAACCTTACCTTTAAGAGCCGAAATAACACACCAAATAGTAACTCCAGCAACTGCTAATAACCCAATTGCTATCCACAGCCATTTAAGTTTTTTATTTATAGAAGGATTATTGTCTTCTAAAGTTTCTTGTAATTTTTTTTCTTTTTCCATAAGCCACTCCTTTTTTGTATATTAAATATTTGGTTGCTTAGTATAGTTAGGAAGAAGTTGAGGAGATAACTTGGTTGGCTTTAAGCCTGCCTCGTCAAGTTCCTTCTTAAAATCTTCTACGTGAGAAAGCGTTAATTCTTTGAGTTCTACACTCTTACACTTTTCACCTGCACTCTTACCTGCATTTCTACCGAATACGATAATATCAAGTAAAGAGTTACCCATTAGACGGTTTCTACCGTGAATTCCTCCAACAGCCTCGCCTGCTACGAATAGATTTGGAACGGTAGTGCTCATACCGTCAGCACTAATATCTAAACCACCGTTTTGATAGTGAAGCGTTGGGTATACAAGAATTGGCTCTTTGCGAATATCAATACCATATTTACCAAACATTCTAAGCATTGCAGGAATACGTTTTTCAATAGTTCCTTCTCCACCAATCATTTCAATCATTGGGGTATCAAGCCATACGCCTTGACCATCAGTAGTCTTAATTCCGTTATCACGTTTATTACATTCTCTAATAATAGAAGATGCAGTAACGTCACGGGTTTCTAGTGAATAAACGAAAGCCTCGCCGTCTTTATTAACTAGTTGAGCGCCTAATGAACGAACTTTTTCGGTAACTAATGCACCGAAGATTTGAGTAGGTTCTGCAACGCCGGTTGGGTGATATTGAAGTGTATCAGGATATAAAAGTTTAGCACCTGCTCTATAACCTAAAACCAATCCGTCTGCAGTTGCGCCGTAGTGGTTAGAAGTTGGCAAACCTTGATAATGCAATCTTCCTGCACCACCCGTTGCAATAATAACGGTTTTTGCTTTTGCAATAAGAATATCCTTGGTTTCCATATTCATAAGAACTGCACCTGCAACCTTACCCTCGGTATCTTTAATTAATTCGATAGCAGAAGTAAAATCAACTACAGGAATACCACGATTTAGAACTTCGTCACGAAGAGTTCTCATGATTTCAGCGCCTGAATAGTCCTTACAAGCGTGCATACGTTTTCTACTTGTTCCACCACCGTGAGTGGTAACCATAGTGCCATCTGCATCTTTATCGAACATAACGCCCAATTCATTTAACCATTTAATAGCGTCAGGTGCGTCGTTTACTAATTTATATAGTAATTCGTGCTTTGCAGCAAAGTGTCCACCACCAAAAGCGTCTAGGTAGTGAATTGCAGGTGAATCGTTTGGCTTATCAGCCGCTTGAATACCACCTTCAGCCATCATGGTGTTAGCGTCACCAATACGAAGTTTGGTAACCATCATAACCTTTGCGCCCTTGTTATCGGCTTCGATAGCGGCAGAAGAACCTGCACCACCACCACCGATAACTAAAACGTCTACATCGTAATCAGGGTTTGAAAGGTCTATATCCATATCTAAAACTCTTGATTTACCTTGTAAAAGGTCTGCAAGTTCGTGTAAAACCTTGCCACCCTTGTTAGGACCAACCTTTAAGTTTTCATATGCGCTATCAATGTAGTCTGGGTGATTTTCTTTCAATACTTCTTGTTTTTCATCAGCAGACATTCTGCCAAACAATTTAGAAAGTCTTTCTTGTCTGGTAGCCTCCACCCTTTTCATTGATTCTAATTGTTCATTGGTGTAGTTATACATATTCCACCCTCCTACTTTTCGATTTCTCTATTGTTGTAGAGTTCTTTCAACTCTTCAATAGGTTTATTCATAAGAGTTTCGATTAACTCTACGTATTTACCATCTTCAATTTCTTTTACTCTGTCTAAAAGATGTTGAGATTCAGGAGCGATATATTTACCATACAAACGTCTAGCAAGTTCTGCAACTTGTGGATGAGAAATTCCAGCAGGACAACGTGAAGAGCATACGCCACACATTACGCAGTCAAATGACTCTTCTGCACACTTTTCGTATTCGCCACGTTGAGCGTATGCAATGTATTGCATAACGTTTAACGATTGGGTGCAAGCCTTGGTGCATGCGTTACAACCTACGCAAGCGTAGATTACTGGATATAGTTGCATCATGATTTGTTCAGTTGGTTTAATCTTTTCAACGTCGTAAACTTCCTTAACTAATGGGAAGAAAGGAAGAGTTGCAACATACATATTTTCTTCAACCTTAGTTTGGCAAGCAAGACATGCGTGAAGTTCTCTATCTCCCTTTATACGATATATAGTAGAACATGCGCCACAGAAACCGTTACGGCAACCACAACCACGAACTAGTTGATATCCAGCGTATTCCATAGCCTTCATAATGGTAAGGCTTTCAGGCACTTGATATTTTTTACCGAATAAAAATACATTAACCATTTTTTCCATAAGTTTTTCTCCTTATTAATATTCATCTGGAAGTTCGTCTAGTTGGTCCATTCTAAATACAGGACCGTCTTTACAAACGTATTTAGAACCAACGTTACAACGACCACATTTTCCGATACCACACTTCATACGAAGTTCAAGGGTTGTGTAAACTTGTTTATTATCAAAGCCAAGCTCTGCTAAACCTTGCAAGGTAAACTTAATCATTATTGGTGGACCACATAAAACTGCCGTTTTGTTAGGTTCAAACCCTAATTCTTTTACGTAACTAGGAACGAAACCAACGTTTCCGTCCCAGCCTTCTTGCTCTCTATCGATAGTTAAGTGAACGTTTACGGTTGGGTCGTTTTTCCATTCGTTAATGATTTCTTCAAAGAAAACGAGGTCGTCTTTACTTCTTGAACCATATACGATATCAACTTTGCCGTAATTATCACGATTGTCTCTTACGTAGTTAATTACCGAACGAACAGGGGCTAAACCAATACCACCTGCGATAAATAACATATCTTGTCCTTTGAATTCGGTTTCTACTGGGAATCCGTTTCCATAAGGTCCTCTAACGGTGATTTGTTGACCAACTTCTGCAGCGTGTAACCATTCGGTAACGCAACCACATTTCTTGATTGAAAATTCTACGTAATCCTTATTAGTTGGTGAAGATGTTATAGAGAATAAAGCCTCGCCAACACCCGGCATTGACAACATTGCACATTGACCTGGCTTATGAATAAAAGGTTTTTTTCCGTCTAGAGTAAGAACTCTAAAGGTTTTAACGTCCGGAGTATCTTGTCTTACTGCAACGATTTCACAAACAACGGGAATTAATGCTTCGCTTACGTTATTCATTTTCATTTCCTCCTAGAGTTTTCATTACTTTTACGATATTCATTGAGATTGGGCACTTTGCTACGCATCTACCACAACCTACGCAACTAAACATTCCGTCGTTATTGGTTGGGAAATATACGAGCTTGTGCATAAATCTTTGACGAAAACGCTCTAATTGAGTTAATCTTGGTTGACCTGCACTCATTTTAGTGAATTCAGAATACATACAAGAGTCCCAACAACGGAAACGTTCTACGCCCTTATTAGTCTTAAAGTCTTTAATGTCATAGCATTGACAAGTTGGACAAACGAAAGTGCAAGTCCCACAACCAAGGCATGATTTAGATAAAGATTCCCATTCAGGAGCATCAAAATACTTTTGAGTTAAATCACTGCCGAAAGCATCTGCCTTTAGGTTAGCAAGTGGAAGCCTTTCGGTAATCGCCTTAATATCTTCTTGAAGCCTTTTAGCGTCTTTTCCGTCGTCTTCTACGGTAACCTTATCTAGTTTAGATAAAAGTTTTTCGCCCTTTTCAGTTTTAGCGTCTAGATATAAAGCGTCGTTAGTTTTGTAGCAGACGATATCTCCTGCTGGAGATGATGCGTCTACGCCAAAAGTTTTACAAAAACAAGTTTCGTCTGGACGATTGCATGCCATTGAAATTATAACGCCGTGTTCTCTTCTAGTTGCATAGTATGTATCTACAGGTTCAACTAGGAAAACTCTATCTAAAACTTCTAGGCTCTTAACGTCGCAACCACGAACACCAAATACTACGAAATCTTCGGCCTCTTTTCTATTGTCGATAACTTCAATAGTTTTGCCTTGGGTTTTGAACTCCATTAAGCATTGGGTTTGTGGGAAGAAAAGGTCTTTTGGACTACGGTCAGTTTTAAGAACGTCGCTCATAACCATTCCGTCTTGATATTTTTTAAAACTTGCATTGCCGTTTGTAGTTTCAACAGGGATATATAAATCCATCAAGGAAGAAATCTCGTTGAATAATGCAGTTTGATTAGAAATTAAACACTTACGCATATTATTTCTCCTCCTTATTAACGGCATCAACAGGTTCTATATCTTCTTTGGTGTAGTTTACTAATGGAGCACGGCTACCTTCAACCTCTCCTGCCTGATAATCGCCATAGAACTCGTTTATATCCTTAATAAACTTTCTATTTAACAAATGTAGAGGAATGCCTTGAGGGCATACTCTCGAACATTCGCCACAGTCGGTGCAACGACCAGCAACGTGGAAAGCTCTAATCAAGTGAAACATTTTTTCTTCAAATTCGTTCGCAGGAGATTTATTTTCAACACCTGAATTAGGGTTGTTAAACACACATTTTTCACACGTGCATGCTGGACATACGTCCCTACAAGCGTTACAACGAATACACTTTGAAAGTTCAGTTTGCCAGAAAGCAAATCTTTCGTCTGCAGTCATTTTTTCAAGCTTTTCTACTTGGTCAAAACGATTGCTATCTAAAGGCTCTCCGTCTTCACCAATTAACTCGTCATAATAAACGTGTTTTTTACTCTTACAATTAACACAACGTTCTTGAAGAGCATCTTTTTTGCTAATAGTTTTAATCCCGTCGTAAAGAGTTTCCACAACTAGGTTATCGCCTTCTGCCTTAATAGAAACAACACCGTCGCCTACAAGGTCTTTAACCTTTTTAACGTCAACCATTCCGTCGCAAGGAATACCGATTGCGTAAACCTTTTCTTTATCGAAACGATGTTCGGTTAATAATTGATTAAAACTATACGTATCGCATGGTTTAAGGAAAACTAAAACTTTGTTGTCGCCCTTACGAGTTTCAGCAACTAAATATTTTGAAAAGTTAGCGCCTGAAAAATCGTCAAAAACGAAGTTCTTTTCCATCATTTCTGTTGAGTAGAAAATTGATGGGGTTTGGTCGTAATCAAATTCGCCTTTTGACCAACCTAAAATTCTATCAATTTTACCACTACTTAATAGTTCGTTTGCTTTGTCAATAAGAACTTCACGATTTATTTTTTGCATCTTAAGTCCTCCAATCTCTTGTTTTCACCAAGAGCAGTAACTGTTTCAACAAACTCGTTCATAGTTTGAGCAAACTTTGCGCCTTCTGCAGCAGAAACCCATTCAACACGAGTTCTACCCTTTTCAATTCCTAGATAATCTAGCATTGAGAATAAAAGCGCCATCCTTCTTCTAGTGTAATAGTTACCAGAGGTATAGTGGCAATCTCCTGGGTGGCAACCACAAATTATTACACCGTCTGCTCCACGTTGGAAAGCACGAAGAATAAACATTGGGTTAACTCTACAAGAGCATGGAACTCTAATAACCTTAACTTCTGCAGGGTATGCTAAACGATTACTACCTGCAAGGTCAGCACCGGCGTATGAACACCAGTTACAACAAAAGGCAACGATTTTTGGTTTGTATCCTTCTACTTGCATATTGCATCTACCTCCGCCATAATTTGTTTACTATTAAATCCTTTAAGGTCCATAGCACCTGAAGGACATGCAACCGTGCAACAACCACAACCTTGACAAATTGCTTCGTTAACCTGAGCAACTCTTCTAATAAGAGTGGTTCTGTTAGGTCCTCTAAACTCTTTATCTTGATAAGAGATTGCGCCATAAGGACAAACCTTTTCACAAGAAGAACAGCCGTTACACATCATTTCGTCCGAATGAGCAACGCAAGGGTTACCCTTTAATTTATCTTTTGATAATAAGCCGATAACCTTGGCTGCTGCTGCACCTGCTTGAGATACCGTTTCAGGAATATCTTTAGGGCCTTGGCAACAACCTGATAGGAATACGCCAGCCGTTGGGCTTTCAACTGGACGAAGCTTTGGATGTGCTTCGGTAAAGAAGTCGTTGGTATCCATACTAGCAGTAAGCATAGTTGCAAGAGGTCTAGCAGACTTGTCAGGCTCGATAGCAGCAGCAAGAACTACCATGTCGGCTTCCATGTTGATTTGTTTATTTGCAAGAAGGTCAGATGCTCTAACCATAAGTTTATCGCCTTCAGGAGAAATCTTACCAACCATGCCTTTAATATAATGAACGCCGTATTCTTCAGCAGCACGACGATAGAATTCGTCGAAGTTCTTACCTGGCGTTCTAACGTCGATATAGAACACGGTAACGTCGGTATCTGGGTATTTATCACGAGTCAACATTGCGTGCTTTGCAGTATACATACAGCAAATCTTCGAGCAATATTCCTTGCCTTTTTCAGCGCAAGCAGCACAACGAGAGCCAACGCATTGAACGAAAACGATTTTGTGTGGATGCTTTCCGTCCGATGGACGAAGAAGTTTACCTGCAGTTGGACCTGCTGCGTTCATTAAACGCTCGTATTCTAGTGAAGTTACAACGTCTTTGCTTTGGCTATAAGCATACTCGTCGAATTTTTCCATACTGATTGGGTTAAAACCAGTTGCAGCGACGATAGCACCGTATTTTTGGTCGACAAACTCGTCCTTTTGGGTGTAATCAATAGCATTTGCCGTGCAGACTTTAGCACAAACACCACATTTTCCGGTTTTTAACATTGTGCAGTAGTTAGGGTCGATAGTAGCAACCTTTGGAACTGCTTGAGCAAATGGAATATACACTGCCCTTCTATTATCCATACCAAGATTGAATTCGTTTGGAACCTTCTTTTGTGGGCATTTTTCAGTGCATAAACCACAACCCGTGCAAACGTCTTCCTTAACGAAACGTGCTTTTTTCTTAATTGTAACTTCAAAGTTACCCACGAAACCACGAACGTCAACGACTTCACTGTATGAATAAATCTTAATCTTCTCATGTTGAGCAACGTCAACCATTTTTGGCGTTAAGATACAAGCGGCACAGTCAAGTGTTGGGAAAGTTTTATCAAGTTGAGCCATCTTACCACCAATGGTAGGCTTGGTTTCAACAATATCAACTTCAAAACCAGCGTCTGCTATATCTAACGCAGTTTGAATACCTGCTATACCACCACCTATTACAAGCGCTCTCTTTGTAACAGGGCTTTCGCCTGCAGTAAGAGGTGCGTTAAGGTTAACTTTAGCGATAGCAGTTCTGCCTAAAACGATTGCTTTTTCCGTTCCCACAGCAATATCTTTATGTATCCAAGAGCATTGTTCACGAATGTTTGCGATTTCAACCATATATGGGTTGATTCCTGCAGATTCAGCAGTTTTTCTAAAAGTTCCTTCGTGCATTCTTGGAGAACAAGAACAAACTACGATACCAGTAAGTTTATGTTCTTTAATAGCGTCTTTAATCATTTCTTGTCCGGCTTGCGAACACATATATTGGTAATTAGTAGAAAAAACAACGCCCGGTTCGTTTTTCAAAGCCTCCGAAACGGCCTTTACGTCAACGGTTCCGGCAATGTTACTACCACACCAACAAACGAATACTCCTATTCTTTGCATTTGTATTCTCCTTTACTTGGTATATTTTCTAAATGCCGTAACGATTGCTTGTTGAGGCATATCTTCGTCAAGAAGTTCAGGAATCATATCAGGTTTAAGGTGATTAGCGTCTTGTTTACGAATCACGCTCAAACGAATTGATTCGATTAGTTTTGCAGGTTCAACACCTCTAGGGCATCTATCAACGCAAGCAAAACAAGTTAAACATTTATATATAGACTTGGAATTAAGTAGAGGCTCTATATCCCCCGTTTCAACCATATAAACGAATTGATGTGGATGGTATTCCATTTCGTCATACGCTGGACAAGTTCCAGAACATTTACCACATTTCATACATTTTCTTGGATTAACTCCACTTCTATTGATAATATCTTGTATCATATTGTCTTTAGAATTTTCCATATTTTACTCCTTAACGCCGAGTGCTTCAGCAAGCAAGTCGGTAAAATAAACTACCGGCACGTCGTTTGAATGTTTTTTAAGGTTATACATACATAATGGGCATGCTGTTACAATAATATCTGCGCCTTGAGATTTAGCGTTGTTAGAAATCTTTTGGCTCTTTATTTTAGCAGAATTTGCATCTTCTAAAGCAATATAGCCACCACAACATTCGTTTCTATAAGCATAGTAAACAGGTTCGCCACCTAGCGCCTTTACTAAATCTTCCATAATGGTTGGATTTTCAGCATCATCCATAGCCATAACTTTGCTTGGACGAAGGAGTAAACAACCATAGTAACAAGCAACCTTTTTGCCGGCTAATGAGTTAACTACCTTTTCCTTAACCTTTTCATAGCCAACCTTATCACGAAGAAGTTCTAAATAATGAATAACTTCTGCTTCACCATTATATTCGCCATCTTTAACGTATCTATTAACCTTGAAAGCAAAATTGTTTGGATTTTCTTTCATTGCGTTATTAGTTTGCTTAATAACGTTGTGGCATGCAGAACATACCGTTAAAAGTGGTTGACCTTTTTTGCTAGCCTCTTTTAATGCACGAACAGAAGAAAGTTTTGTTGCGATTTCGTCGTTAGCAGTGGTAAATGCGCCACCACAACATTGCCAATTATCAATTTCTTCTAGCGTTACACCTAGAACCTCTGCGCATTTGCGTGATTGCACGTCTAATTCTTTGGCTTTGGTTTTAAGTGTGCAACCTGGGAAATAACTTACTCTCATTTGTAACTCCTATACCATTTGTTCCGGATGGAAAACTTCGTCGAATTTTTCAGCAGTCAAGAAACCTAATTCTACACACGCTTGCTTTAGTGAAATATTATCTTTGAATGCCTTTTTAGCAGTTTTTGCAGCATTTTCATAGCCAATATATGGGTTTAATGCAGTAACCAACATTAACGAGTTGTGTAGGTTGTGGTGCATTTTCTCTTTGTTAGCCTTAATACCTACTGCACAGTTGTCATTGAATGAAACGATTGCTTCTGCTAAAAGTCTTGCAGATTGTAAGAAATTATAAATACATACAGGCATAAATACGTTTAATTCAAAATTGCCTTGAGATGCAGCCATACCGATAGCAACGTCGTTACCCATTACTTGAACGGCAACCATTGTTACAGCCTCGCATTGGGTTGGGTTAACTTTACCTGGCATAATTGAAGAGCCCGGTTCGTTTTCTGGAATGAAGATTTCGCCTAAACCGTCTCTTGGACCACTAGCAAGCCAACGAATATCGTTTGCAATCTTCATCATGTCGCCAGCCAACGCCTTAATAGCGCCGTGCGCGAATACTAATTCGTCTTTAGAAGTTAATGCGTGGAATTTGTTTTCAGCAGTAACAAACTTCTTGCCTGAAATTAAAGAAACTTTTTCAGCAACTAAGGTATCAAAACCTTTTGGAGCGTTTAAACCCGTTCCAACGGCAGTTCCACCAAGAGCAAGTTCGGTTAAAGGTTTAACTGCAAGTTTTAGAAGTTCAACATCCCTTTGTAAACTACTTCTCCAACCACTAATTTCTTGGCTAAATTTAATTGGAGTTGCATCTTGAAGATGGGTTCTACCACTCTTAACGATTCCTTCGTTTTCTTTTTCAAGACGAATAAACGTGTTAATTAAAGTTTCAGTGGCAGGAATTAATTTATCCTCAATAATAGCAACTGCAGCGATATGCATTGCCGTTGGGAAAGTATCGTTAGAAGATTGGCTCATGTTAATATCGTCGTTTGGATGAAGAATCTTATCTCCTGCGATTTCATTACCACGATTAGCAATAACCTCGTTAGCATTCATGTTTGATTGAGTGCCTGAACCAGTCTGCCAAACAACAAGTGGAAAATGGTCGTTAAGAGCGCCACTAATAACTTCGTCGCAAGCAGTAGCAATTGCAGATAGTTTTTTAGCAGTCATCTTCTCTGGACGCAACTCGTGATTAGCCATTGCAGTAGCCTTTTTAAGCATGCCGAATGCACGGGTAATTTCTCTTGGCATAGTTTCAATATTAACGCCGATTTTAAAGTTCTCTGACGAACGCTGAGTTTGAGCAGCCCAATATTTGTCGTTAGGAACTTTTACTTCTCCCATAGAGTCATGTTCAATACGATAATCCATAACAATCTCCTTTGAAAAAATTATTTTATGTCAAATGTATTATATCAAAAAATCAACGCATTGTAAAATTTTTATATAACTAAAATAGAATTTTTTTAGATTTTTTAGAAAAAATGTTAATTTTTTTAAACATTTTAACAAATCTTGTTAATTTATAACATTTATGTTCGATTTCGTCTTTTTTTCGACATGATATTGCTATAACATAAATGATATAACTATGATAATAATTTTCATTTTGTGAAAAATTTCAAACAAAAAAACGACTTAAATTTTTAAGTCGTTTTTTGTTCTTAATGATTACTTTCTAAATAATTTTTTCATAAATGCCGGAAGTTCTCTTCCCCTTTTTTCAGGCTCTTTATCAGGTTCGGCTTGAACCTCTTCAACTTGTTGAACGTTAGTCTCTTCAACTACCTCCTCTACACTTTCAGTTTGTTGAGCCTTCGCCTCAATCTCCCTTAAAAGTGGAGGGATAGATGAATCTACTTCATCGTTAAATTGAAATGTTGGTTTGACCTCAATTTTTTCTTCGCTATTATTAGGAGAAAAACCCGTTGCGATAACGGTAATTTTAACTTCGTCTGAAAGCGATTCGTCAATTGTTTGACCGAAAATGATGTTTGCAGATGGGTCAATAATTCCTTGAACTAATACAGCAGCCTCGTTCACTTCGCTAAGCATCAAGTCTCTACCACCTGTTACGTTAAGAATAATGGATTTAGCACCCTCAATTGTAGTTTCAAGTAGTGGACTAGAAACGGCTTGCCTAACCGATTCGATAACTCGATTTTCGCCTTTTGCTCTACCAATACCCATGTGTGCTAAACCTTGATTTCTCATAACGGTATTTACGTCTGCAAAGTCTAGATTTATTAAAGATGGCGTTGCAATTAAATCAACTATACCAATTATACCTTGCTTAAGCATATCGTCTGCAACCTTGAATGCGTCTAACATACAAGTTTGTGGTGGTAAAAATTGTAGTAGTTTATCGTTAGGAATGATAACTAAAGTATCAACGTATTTTTTTAGGTTTGAAATACCTTTATTAGCATTTTCGTTTCTAACTCTTCCTTCAAACGAGAAAGGTTTTGTAACTACTGCAACGGTTAAAATGCCTAATTCACGAGCGATTCTAGCGATAACGGAAGCAGCGCCCGTTCCCGTTCCACCACCCATACCTGCAGCGATAAATAAAAGGTCGGTGCCTTGCAATTCGGTCGCAATGGCATCTTTAGATTCCTCAGCGGCAGCCTCACCAATATTAGGGTCACTACCAGCACCCAAACCTTTGGTTAGGTTTGCACCAAGTTGAATTCTGTTGTCCGACTTGGACAATAATAACGCTTGACTATCGGTATTAACTGCGATAAATTCTGCACTTGTAATACCTGAATCTAACATGCTGTTTATGGCGTTACATCCACCACCACCTACACCCATAACTTTAATAACTGCTGGGTTTATCCTACTATTTTCTTGACCAAACATCTAAGTTTTCCTCCAATTTTTACTTGTATTTATTGTTCTAAGGCTATACTTAATAGCGATAGCGTTGATGATTCTAATGGGTTATCCATAAGTGGAACTTGTGGCGCTATTATTTCAAAAGGAATGCTCATTCTAGATGCGATATACTCTTTTGCTCCCCTAATAAAGGCTAGTCCACCACCTGTAATTTTAATCGATACGTATTCGGGAACGATAAATGGAATTTGCTCCATACAAATAGAAATTTCGTCGCAAAAACTATCTAGGCTAGCACAAATAGTTTTCTTAATCTCTTCAATATTGTAATAATGTCCGTTTTCGCCGTCTATAACCTCAAACGCACTGCCCGTCGTTATATGGCTCAAATTTGTTTTTCTCTTTACCATCTCGGCATGCTCGAATTCCATATTAAACCTTTCTAGAATCGATGCCGTGATATAACCTCCACCGTAATCGAAAGAACGCTGATATACGATTCCGTCTCCTTGTATAAGACTAAACGTAGTTGAAATATACCCAACGTCCACTAGAATTGAGATTCTATCTCTAGACTCGGTATCAAATAAAAACATTGCTTCGGCAAGAGCTGTAGAAACAAATTCTATCGAGTTAAATCCTGCCGTATTTAACGCCGGTTTAACACACTCGATAAAATAATTTTCACAAAGTATGAAAGATAGTTTTCCCTTTAATATTTCACTTTGAACACCAATTGGATTTGCCATTCTTCTCATGTCGTTAAGTTCATACATTATAGCCGACCTATTTATCAAAGTCTTTTTTGATGAATTTCCAACAAATGCAGCGTCGAATAAATTGTCCACGTCTACGTTTGTAATTTTCTTCTCTTTCGCAAAGGAAATTTGGCTACTCTTAACAACTACTTCGGTAAAGGCACCCGGAACACCCACGTATACGGTAGATACGTCTCCTCTAGCAACTTTTTTTACGTAGTCTCCACAAGACAGTAATATATTTTTTAAAGCGTTAACGTCAAAAAAAGTTCCGTCGGAAAAACCTTCGTAAGAAAAGGCTGTTTTCCCCTTGATAACGAAAGTATTATTTACCCCCTTTTCTCCAACGAGCGCCCTTATTTCAGACGAACCTATATCAATAATCGCTACTTGCTTTTTATGCATGCTATATCTCCTTGGTTAAATTCCTTCCCAAACGACGTAACTCTCTCCTGAATCTTGGTAACTCGATTCAATTACGCCTCTCGCCTTATCATAGTCCGAGCCTAAATTATATCTTTCTAGCGCATTAGAAATTTTTTGAACTCCCCTATCGTGTGCCTTAACTATTCTTATAATTACACCCGTATTCGTTTGAAAATTAACAAAATTAAGGTCTTTTGAGACAATTTGCTCCCCATTTACACCTTCAACCATTTTGCTTATTTCAACCGAAGAAAAAGTATCGGTGTATTGAGCAGTTGCCGACATGCTTAGAGTTGCTTCAAACAGCGACTGGTCGCTAGTTTTTACCTTTTCCCCAACGGATATGCGCTCAATAGTTAAGCCTTTAAAAGAAACATCGATGAGGCTTTTATTTTTATATAACGACGCAAAATCGTCTTTGCTAAGAGAATTTACTACAAAGCCTGTCCCGTCTAAAATATATACGTTCCCCCCATTTTCTAGGGTGAACACTTCAATTCTTTCCCTCAAAACTACGTTTAACACATTTGGAAAGTCTTTTTCTATAGACAAAACTTCAAAATAGGAATGCTTTGACAAATCCTCCTTAACGTCATCAACATCTAAGAACAAAAGATTTTTCTTTTGATAAGAATCAAGCGTTTTTTCAACCTCTTCAACAGAGCAACCGTCAGTTACCGTATAGGTTATCTTAACGTCCTTAATAGAAAAGATAAAAAAGAAAGAAAGCAATATTGCAAACGCACATATTACAGCCAATGATATAACGAATAGTCTTTTTGCTTTCATCTTTCACCTTACGTAATTATTTTAATATCGGCACCGAGATTTAAAAGTTTGTTAGGAAACTCAAAATATCCTCTTTCTATATGCTCAATACCAGTAACGATAGTTCTTCCCTCAGCCTTTAATCCAGCAATCATCAAAGACGCACCACCTCTTAAGTCGGTAGCGCAAACTTCTTTACCATAGAGATTCTTAACGCCTTTTATTATCGCAACGTTATCTATCACCTTAACGTTTGCACCCATTAAATTCAACTCTTCGACAAAGGAAAATCTTTTTTCAAAAAGTTTTTCAGTAATAAAGGAGTTCCCCTTACAAACGGAAAGATAAGCCGTTGTTTGAGGTTGTAAATCTGTTGGAAAACCAGGATATGGTGCAGTCGTTAAAACCCTACCATTCGCTAGTTTCTCAAATTTTGTATATATTATATCATTTTTTATACTTATATGGCAAGAGTTATTTAAAATTTTATTGACTAATATTTGGATATTTTTGATGTTAACGTTCCTAAACTCCGTTTTTCCACAGGTTATTGCGCTAGCCAATAAATATGTTCCAAACTCTATTCTGTCTGGAATAGGTTTAAATTTTGTTCCGTGCAGACTGCTAACGCCTTGAATTTGTATACAAGAAGTCCCTGCACCATTAACCTTTCCTCCCATAGAGTTTATAAAGTTTGCTAGGTCGACGATTTCAGGTTCTTTAGCAACGTTGTGAATCACAACGACATTCTCACCTAGAACACTCGCCAAAATTATATTTATAGTCGCTCCAACACTAGGTATAGCCAAATCAATTTCCGTGTCTTTCTTTTGCCCTTTTTCACAGAATATTTCCTTTTCACTTAGTCTAACCTTAAATCCTAATTTTTTTATTGATGAAATATGTAAGTCAATAGGCCTAGCCCCTATATTACATCCACCAGGCAGGCAGATTTGAGATTTACCAACAACACCACAAAGAGCTCCCATAAAATATACGGAAGCTCGCAATTTTTTTGAATATTCTTCAGGAACGCAAAAACCATTTAGCGATTTAGAGTTAATTATTAGATTATCCTCTTCAAATTTTGTCTTAACGCCTAAAATTGATAGGATTTCTATGGTATTTAACACGTCTTGTATTTTAGGACAGTTTTCTATAACGACCTCTTCTTTCGTTAAAATTGATGCGCTTAAAAGCGCAAGAACGGAGTTCTTTGCGCTCTCTATTTTCACTTTTCCGTCTAATTTTCTTCCGCCTAAAATCTCAATCGCCCTCATCTTTTTCCCCTTAGAATTATATATTCTATTCTATGGGGAAATAGATTAAAAAGTTAAAGATTTGAACGATTAAATAATTTCTATAGTTTTTACTAAAAAATAACTATTTTAATACTCTTTTAATTAGTTTTAGTTAAGGTCATTTTATCCTTTAGAAATACTATATAGAATCCCCATTTCAGCCATGAAAATTATTATAGCAGTATTTCCACTTGAAACCAACGGCAACGGTAGCCCTGTCGGTGGAATACTTCCCGTTACCACTAATGCGTTTATGATTACTTGTATACCAAACACCATTGTTATTCCAACAGCTAGGACGTAACCGAACACGTCTTTTGCATTTACGGCAATTTTCAACCCCCTGTAAACTATAAAAAATAACAAGGCAAAAAAGAAAATAATGCCTACAAAACCTATCTCTTCACCTATTATAGAAAGAATAAAATCAGATTCGGAAAAGGGTAAAAAAGCGTATTTCTGCCTTGACTTAAATAACCCAACGCCAAACCAACCTCCAGAACCTAGCCCATAAAGAGATTGCAAAAGTTGATAACCTTCACCCTTTGGATTAGACCATGGATTTATAAATGCCGTTAACCTGTTTAATCTATAGGGCTCTATTAAAATCAAAACCACCCCTAAAGCAAAAGCAGGAATTGCTAAAATAAGCAAATACTTCCATTTCATTCCCGAGGCAAATAGCATAGTTATCATTAGCAACGCTACGCATACGGTAATCGACATATTAGGCTCTAATATAATTAGCAAGCAAGTTGCACCACCGTATAACAAAACTGGCAAAATTCCTGCGAAAGACTTTGCTCTGGCTGGGTTTTTTGAAAAGTAAACGGCAGTAAATAGTATTAAGGCAAATTTGGCTATATCGGAAGGTTGAAAGGTAAAAGCACCTAGACTAACCCATCTTTTTGCACCGTAATTTTCAACGCCTATTTTAGGCACGAAAACGAGAACTAGACTAATGAAAGAAATAACTGATACGACAATCCAAAACCTCTTTAATTTGTTGTAGTCGTAGTTAGCAGTAAACAACATAGCGACTATTCCTAATAATATACCAATTATTTGTTTTTTTACAAAATAAAAACTATCGTTATAAGTTGCTTTAGCAGAATAATTGCTTGCCGAGTATATAAAAATTGTGCCAATTATCGAAAGGAAAACTACTGCAAATAATAATATTAAATCACCACTTCTTCTTTCTTTAGGCAATCGCCTCATTCAGCATCTCCGTTAACGAGTTGAATAAACTTTTCTCCACGCTCTTCAAAACTTTTAAAAGCGTCAAAACTTGCGCATGCAGGGCTGAATAATACACTTTCCCCCTCTTCGGCAACAATACTTGCTATTTTAACTGCAAACTCGAGGTCTGGAGTTACCGTGATATTTGAATAGTCGCATCTGCCAGCGCATTCAAGCATATTAAACTTTGACGCACCCGTTAATATTACGTGCTTAACGTTTTTTTCTTTTATTTTCTCAAACAATGATTCATAGGTTTCACCTTTTTCACTTCCACCTAATATTAGAACGGTTGGGCGATTCATTGATTCTAATGCTGAAAGGGTCGATGCAACGTTTGTAGCCTTTGAATCGTTATAGTAATTAACTCCCTCTTTCGAGCAAATTAATTCTATTCTATGTTTAACACCTTTTATACTTTCTAACGCTTTACGAATACTCTCGTTTTTTATACCGATTATCTTTGAAACTGCTATAGCAAACAAAGCATTGTAAACGTTATGAATCCCCCCCAATGCAAGTTGACGTTGATTAATTATCTTTTCATTTTTATAAAACAAGTCTCCGTTAAGTAAGTAAGCACCGTCTACCACTTCCTTTGTTGAAACCCAAACAACTTTTGCACGGCATTCATTGTAGAATTCTTTAGTTATAGAATCATCATAATTTAGCACGCAAAATTCACTTTCACGCTGATGCTTAAATATTCGTTTTTTTAAGTATATGTAATTGTCCATTGTGTAATGCCGTTCCAAGTGGTCAGGTGCAATGTTTAAGACACAAGAAATATGTGGGGTAAAAAAAGATACCGTTTCAAGTTGAAAACTTGAAATTTCAGCAACGCAGACGTCGTCTCTCCCTATCTCGTCCACCTTTGAAGTAAGAGGTATACCTATATTTCCACATAGTTGAGAATTGATTTTTTCCTGTTTTAATATCTCGTCTATCATTGTGCACGTAGTAGTCTTTCCGTTTGTGCCTGTAACTGCAATAGTTAGTGGCGAAAAACGTAATAAACCAAACTCAAACTCACCCAAAATCCTCTTGGATTTTCTTTTTGCTTTTATTGCAATCTCGTTATTTATAGGCACACCCGGACTGATAACTAATACGTCGATTTCTTCTAAAACTCTGTCAACGTCTTCTTCGCCGACAACTATTCCACCAAGCGTGCTTAATTGGTTTATTTTTTCTTCGATAGACTCACTACGTAGTTGTTCGTATAGATAGCATTTGCCACCTTTTTCTAAAATTTGTTTTGCTACGGCATATCCACTTTTTGATACACCCAAGACTAAAAATTTTTGATTTACAATATCCATAACACACCTCATAAATAAAATATGATTAAAAGTGTTCCTAATATGCCCGTTATTAAAGAATATAAATAGGATATTTTAGCCTCGCTTAGCCCCTTCATTTGCAAATGATGATGAAACGGAGCCATAAGGAAAACCCTCTTCTTGGTCTTCTTAAAATAGCACACTTGAATTATTACCGAAAGAGAACTAAACACAAAGGTAAAACCTAATACTGGAATAAAAAAACTATTCAAAGAAAAGACACTTATAGTGCCTATTAAACCACCCAATGCTAGTGAGCCTGTATCTCCCATAAATACTTTAGCTTTATTGACGTTAAATATTAAAAAACCCAACAAGCCACCTATAAAACAAAAGCTTAAATTAATTAATGAATACACGTTTTCTTGACTTAGAAAAACTCCACCCGTGCTATAAAATTCAAGATATATAATTGTTGAAAGAAATAAGAGATAAACTATCGAAACACTAGTAGCAAGTCCATCTAAACCGTCTGTAAGATTCACACTGTTAGTTATTGCAACGAAAACGAAAACCACGATAGGGATTGTCCAATATCCTAAAACGATAGGTTTATCAAAAAAAGGTAAAAAGAAAATTAATAGTCCGTTTTTATATGCGAATATCCCTGCAATCAAAGCTATTATAAGCAAAAATGAAATTTTTTGATATGCTTTAAGACCTTCGTTATGCTTTAACCTAATCTTAATAAAATCATCTAAAAAACCCACTACCATAAAAGCCAAACAAATGACCATCGAAACAAGCGAAATTCTATTACTAAACCCATTTAACACACAATAAGAAATTGCTGAAGAAATAATAAAAAACAGTCCACCCATCGTAGGTGTCCCGCTTTTATCTTTATGTGTTTCAACGTATTTTAATATTGGCTGTCCAGCTTTTAACTTCCTTAGCTTAGGTATTAATATCAAACCAAATATGAAGGTTAGACTAAAGGACAGTAAAAGACCTAATAATGATTTTTTCACATTTTGTTCCTTAAAATATTTTCAACAGTATCTTTGTCGTTATAAGGCTTTTTTATACCAAATACTTCTTGATATTTTTCACTTCCCTTACCTGCAATTAACAAAACGTCTCCCTTTTTTGCAACGTTGATAGCATATTCAATTGCTTGCTCTCGCTCTTGAACGATTATGTAGTTTTTAGATATCTTTAATAACCCCTTTTCTATTTGCCATATTATTTCCATTGGCTCTTCAAATCTAGGATTATCTGAGATAATAACCGTAAAATCAGCTAATTCTGCACTAATTTCACCCATCTTTTCTCTTTTATCACTGTCTCTATTCCCACCACAACCAAAAACGCATATTAATCTTTTACGTGTTATCTGCTTAATCGCAGTCAAACTCTTTCTTAAGCCGTCGGGAGTATGTGCATAATCAACGTAAATATCGAATTCTCCCTCATATACAGGTTCAAGCCTACCTGTAACGTAAGGGACCTTTTCTAAGCAAGTTACAATATTTTTTGGCTTAACTCCCATGATGCAACAAGCCGTAGCACAAGCCAGATAATTATACACGTTAAATCTTCCTTTAAGTTTAGTTTTGGTAATAAAAACCTCGTCGAAAAGATTAACAACGAAACTGGTTTGATTTTTCAGGTGCTCTATGTCAATTGCAAAAACGTCTGCTGGATTTTCAATGCCATAAGTTATACAACTTTCCACACTTTTAGATATATCTATACCCAAATCGTCGTCAACGTTAAGAATAACGTTTTTTATTTTATTTTTTAAGAAAAAATTTTTCTTTGCTTTTGCATAGTTTTCCATGTTTTCAAAAAAATCTAGGTGGTCTTGGGTAAAATTAGTAAAAATTCCACAATCAAAAGACAGCCCTTCAAGTTTATCCAGATATGTTGCGTGAGCAGATATTTCCATTACTGCAATTTTTACTCCCTTATCTACCATATCTCTAAAAATCCGATACAAAACTATCGGGTCGGGCGTGGTAAGATTGGCCTCTATTTCAATCTCGTTATAAAAAGTTCCTAATGTTCCTATTACACCCGTATTTATACCTGAAGAATTCAAGACTTTAGAAATTAAATGTGCCGTCGAGGTTTTTCCATTAGTTCCCGTAACCCCAATTAACTTAAGTTCTTTTTCAGGATTATTGTAGAAGTTACTAGCCAAAATACCCATGATTTTTCTAGTGTTCTTAACGATTATTTGTGTCAAGGAGGTTTGAACCTCTCTCTCACACACTACTGCAACTGCACCATATTTTTCAGCTTGTTTAACAAACTGGTGTCCGTCAAAATTTCCACCTTTAATACAAATAAAAACACTCCCATTTACCACCACGTTACTGTCTATACAAACGTCTAAAACTTCAACGTCGGCGTTCTTAATAATTTTTTCAACTTTGACATTCTGTAATAACTTGGATAATTTCATACAACTCCCTTTATGCTTGTGGCTTTATATTTTTTAAGTTAATTATTCCCTGAAAAACTTCTTTTGCATAAGGAGCGGCAACAGTGCTTCCATAATATTCGCCAACAGGCTCATCTATAATTACCAATGCTAAATATTTTGGGTCGTTTGCTGGAAAATAACCCACGAAAGAAGATATATATTTCCCTCCAACTATTTTTCCGTCTTGATATTTTTGAGCAGTTCCTGT
>JAZRSF010000013.1:0-101185 GCA_045651365.1 Christensenellaceae bacterium | reverse complement strand
AAGCCCGCTTGGCCCCCGACTTTATTTATTTTATAAACTATCGCCCACGGCATTTTGCCGTGGGCGATAAAACTTTAATTAAATTTGACTTATTTATTTTTTAGATATTCGGTTAGTTTGTCGGGGAAGTTAACGGTCATTCCGTCTACGCCTTTTTTAATCGTTTCTATCATAATTTGTTCGTCTGCCATACCCCAAGCACGAACACTGTATCCCTTTTTATGATATTCCTCAACTTCTTGGGCGTTTACCATAGTTCCTTTAGGGCAAATTTCGTAAAGTTCTAGCGTTTCAATTTCTTTTCTAGTTTTTTCGTCTAGTCCGTAGTGTAAGTATCCACGTCTTAAATCAGGAGCGCACGCCTTCATTTCAACTAATGCGTCGTAGATGAAAGAAGTTATTATAACCTTATCTTGAACGCCGTATTTATAAATCATATCGGCAGTTTGCTTTGCAACTCCTTTAACTTTAAGTTCAATGGCAAAAGTTATGTCTTTATCCCCAAACTCTTTTAAAAACTCTTCAAAGGTAGGGATTTTTTCTTTTTGTTCCCCCTTAATAACGTCAAACTTTAACAGTTCAGCGTAAGTGTAGTCTGCAATGCAACCAGATTGACCTGTAACCCTATTTAAGGTATCGTCGTGAAAGACAACTAAAACACCGTCTTTTGTTATATGAACGTCCGTTTCAATTCCGTTTGCGCCCATTTCAAGTCCTTTTCTAAACGAAAGCATAGTGTTTTCAGGGTAGTAGTGGCTAGCGCCACGATGTGCGTAGTTGATAAATTTTCTCATATCGTCAATTCTCCTTGTTAGTCGGTGAAGTTTTGTTTTTCTTTTTGTAGTATCTATAAAATGATGGGTAATCCTTAAAGCCTGCTCTAGCCGACGCTTCGCTAAGTGAAAGCCCTTCGTTTTTTAATTCCATGGCAAGGGTAAGTCTTTTTCTTTTTAGATATTCTAGAACGGTGAGTCCCGTCGTTTGCTTAAAAATTCTACATAAGTGATATTTACTTATAAAAAACTTGTTGGATAATTCGTCAAGAGATATACTTCTCGTAAAGTTATTACCTAGGTAATCGATAACTTCTCTAATCGTCTTGTTTATTTTTAAGGGTTTTTGGAAAAAACGAATGCCGTTAATTATATATAATATTTCAATTAACGTGCTTTTTACAACAGGTTTATCGGTTGCCTTAAAGTTTTCACTGTAATCTCTTATGCGATACATTGCGTCGGCAAGTCCAGAAGATTCGGCAGTTTGGGCGTCTATTTTACTGTCCTTAGACGCTTCTAGAAATGCTTTTTCATATTCTAGGCAGTTGTTTTCGGCGAAAAATTCAGGATACACGAAAATTACCATGCAATGGTATTTCTTAAACGAGTTGTGAAAAACCCTATGCATTTGGTGTTTTCTAATTATTATTATATCACCTTTTGAAAGTTCGTATCTTCTTCCGTCGACCACATAATAACAGTCTCCCTCTAAAAACATATATATCTCGTATTCGTGGTGGGAGTGTAACATAACTTTATGTGATAAGGAATTTTCCCAATAATGTTCATCTACTACGTAATTTCTCATAATTCTTAATATATATAATATCATGAGATAGCAATATTTACAATGTTTTTAGCAATATTTTTATTGAAAGATTGTAAAAATTGTATTATAATCTAATAAATAACAATAATCGAGAGGTATTTTGCGTGTTATACGAAAAAATGAGTGCTTTTTCGGACGAAATTGACGAGATGATTGACGTTCAATTTACCGTTCTTAACAAGTTAGGAATAAAGTTTTTTGAACCAAGAGGCATTAACGGAAAGAATATAGCCGAACTTAACGACGAGGAAGTTATAGAGTTAAAATCTAAAATGGAAGAATACGGTATAAAAGCGTCTTCAATCGGCTCGCCAATTGGTAAGATTAAAATTACCGACGACTTTGCGCCTCACTTTGAAAAATACAAGAGAATAGTAAAAACGGCAAAGATGTTAGATTGTAAGTATATAAGAATGTTCAGTTTCTTTAAGGACGGCGATTGGACGGACGAAAAGATAGAAGAAGTTATGAATAGACTTTCTGCATTCATAGAGTATGCTAAAGAAGAGGGTATAGTTCTTCTTCACGAAAACGAGGGCGACATTTATGGCGAAACGATAGAGGGCAACCTAAACATAATGCAAAGATTTTATTGCGATAACTTTAGAATGGTTTTCGACCCTGCTAACTTTGCCCAAAAGGGCATTGATACCAAAGAGGCTATTGCCAAGTTAATTCCTTACGTTGAATATATGCATATTAAAGACCACAAAGATGGCGAAGGCATTGTTCCACCAGGACACGGCGACGGAAATATCGCATTCGTTCTTGAAAAATTGTTTGATAGAGGGTATAATGGATATATAAGTCTTGAACCACACCTAGGCAACTTCAAAGGACTTGCCGAACTAGAACTAAACGGAAAATCGCACGTTGAAAAACAAGCCGGCGAAGATACGTTTACCCTTGCTGCAACCGAATTTGAAAAGGTTATAGCGCCACTATTATAAAAGTAATAAACACGGAAGTGTTGATATAAAAGGAGAAGATTATGGACAAAATTAAACTTGGTATTATTGGATACGGAAACATGGGCACTTCACACGCAAGAAATATCGCTGAAGGCAAAGTTCCTAACGTAGAACTAGTGGCTGTTTGTGATATCGATTCTGCTAGAAGGGAAGTTTGCGAAAAGAATCACCCAACCGTTGCGCTATTTGACAACTTTGAAGCGCTTATGCAAAGTGGTCTTTGCGACTCAGTTCTTATTGCTGTTCCTCACTACGACCACCCAACCATGGCTATAAGAGCATTTGAACTAGGTCTTAACGTAATCGTAGAAAAACCTGCTGGTGTTTATACCAAGCAAGTTTTAGAAATGAACGAAGCTGCTAAAAAATCAGGCAAGACTTTCGGTATCATGTATAACCAAAGAACAGACCGTGTATACCAAAGATTAAAACAAATGATTGATAACGGCGAGTTAGGACACATTAAGAGAATTACTTGGATAGTAACTTCTTGGTATCGTTGCCAAGCATATCACAATAGTAGCGCATGGCGTTCTAGATGGGAAACCGAAGGTGGTGGAACTCTAATTAACCAAAATCCACACCAATTAGACTTATGGCAATGGTTGTTCGGCGTTCCAGATAAAATTTACGCAAAAGTTGCTTTTGGTAAATACTATGATATAGAAGTTGAAGACGAAGTTGTTGCATTCTTCGATTACAATAATGGAACAATTGGTCAATATATTACTTCTACTGCCGAGGCTCCAGGAACTAACAGACTTGAAATTGCTTGTGATATGGGTAAAATAATCGTAGAAGGCGATACTATAACCTTTACCAAGAACGAAATGTCAGAGCGTGAATGGAATAGAACTAGAAAAGTTCCTTTTGGCAAACCTAGAACGGACGTTATTACCGAAAAAATTGCTGAAACTACCAATCAACACGCTACGTTATTAACTAACTACGCTCAAGCAGTGTTAACTGGTTCACCACTTCTTGCTCCTGGTGAAGAAGGCATTAAAGGACTTACTATTTCTAACTCTATTCACCTAAGTGGTTGGACGGGTGAAACGATAGACGTTAAGAACTTCCCACACGATAAGTTCTATGAATTATTACAAGAAAAGATTAAGAACTCAACCCACAAGAAAACCGTTAATAAGGTTATTGGCGATACCAGAGGAACTTATTAATCAATAAAGGAGAATTATTATGGATAAAAGACTTGGCGCTCAAATGTATACCGTTAGAAACTTCTGCAAAACGCTAGAAGATTTCGACGAATCTTGCCGTAAGATTAGAGAAATAGGATATCAAACCGTTCAACTTTCAGGTATTCCTGATTTCCCTGCTGAAGAAATCAAAAAGATTTTAGATAAGCATGGTTTAGAGGCTGTTTGCACTCATAGAAAATTCTTAAATTATTTCGACCACATGGAAGACGAAATAAAATTCCATAAAACTATCGGTTGTAAAATTTGTGGTTTAGGTGGTATGCCTAACCACGCTGCAAGAGACGATAATTTAGCAATTGTTTCTACCGTTATGGGTCCAATATGTGAAAAACTAAAAGAGGCAGGCTTAACCTTCTCTTACCACAATCACTCTTTCGAATTTGAAAGAAAGGGCGATAAGTTCGCTTGGGACGTATTCCTAGATAGAATCGAATCTGATAACATTAAACTTATTTTAGACGTTTATTGGCTATCTTGGGCAGGAGTTAACCCAGCGGCTTTCATTAGAAAGAATAAGGGTAAAATCGCTTGTGTTCACCTAAAGGATTTAAAGATTGTTAATAACGAACAAAAATTCTGTGAAGTTGGTAAGGGTAACCTTGACTGGGACGACATTTTAGCCGCTTGTGAAGAATCAGGCGTTCAATACGCTCTTGTAGAACAAGATACTTGTGATAGAGACCCATTCGATTGCTTAAAGACCAGTTACGACTTCTTAAAACAAAAAGGCTTTAACTAAAAAATTATCTTAAAAAAGAGGTAAATAATGAACGTTTGTATAGTAGGGTATGGGGCAATTGGTCCTATACACGCTAGGGCATTAAAAGAGGCGAACAACGTTACGATATACGCAGTTTGCGACGTTATTAAAGAACGTGCCGACAAGGGCGCAGAACAACTCGGTGCAAAGGCCATCTATAGTTTTGAAGAAGTTCTTGCCGATAAAAACATCGACGCAGTGCATATTTGCACTCCACACTATTTACACTATTCTATGATAGTCGCTGCGCTTGACGCAGATAAAAAGGTGGTAAGTGAAAAGCCAATCGTTATGAAAAAAGACGAATGGGATAAACTACTTGCTCACCCAAAGGCTAACCAAATGTGTCCCGTTTTACAAAATAGACACAACAATAGCATTAGAGAGTTTAAGAAAATAGTAGAAAGTGGCAAGATGGGTAAGATTCTTGGCGTAAAGGGTATGCTTACTTGGCAACGAACTGCTAAATATTATAACAGCGAAGAATGGCGTGGAACTTGGGACAAAGAAGGTGGTGGCGTTATGATTAACCAAGCCGTTCACACCCTAGACTATTTTACTTTCCTTGGTGGAAAGATAAAATCGGTAAACGCTATGATGGCTAACTATACCTTAAAAGGCGTTATCGAAGTAGAGGATACTATGGCTATTCATATGGAATATGAAGACGGAGTAGTTGGAGTATTCTTTGCAACCAATGGTTTTAGCACAGGTTCTAACCCAATGTTTGAAATCACCTTTGAAAAGGGCATTGTTCGTTACGAAGACGCTATGTTATTCGTTAACGGCGAGCGTGTTATCGAAGATAGCAGAGGCAAGGGCGAGAAATGGTATTGGGGAACAAGCCACGAAACGCTTGTTAAGGCCTTCTACGAAGAAGACAAATACTTTACTTTACAAGACGTAAAACCAACTATGGACCTTCTTTTCGCTTGTTATAAGAGCGCAAAGACCTTCCAAAAAGTTGAACTTTAATAACTAATGGCATTCGCAAAATGCGAACTAGCCTAGAAAAAATAAAATCAAGTAGGTGTAATTATGAAAATGAAACTATCTTTTAGATGGTATGGAGAAAGCGACCCAGTTTCACTACAATACATTTCGCAAATTCCTGGAATGCGTTCAATCGTATCTGCTGTATACGACGTTAAACCGGGCGAAGTTTGGGGAGAAGATTCTCTTGCTAAAGTGAAAAAACAATGTGAAGACAACGGACTTATTTTCGACGTAGTTGAATCTATTCCTGTTCACGAAGATATTAAACTTGGCAGAAATAACGTTGACCATTTAATCGACGTTTACTGCGAAAACATTCGTCGTTGCGCTAAATACGGCGTTAAGTGTGTAACTTACAACTTTATGCCTGTATTCGACTGGACGAGAACTCAACTAGACAAGCCTGCAAAAGACGGCTCTACAAGTCTAGTTATGTATTGGGAACAAATGAAAGGTCTAGACCCACTAAAAGACGATATTCATCTTCCAGGTTGGGACGCAAGTTATACCCAAGACGAAGTTAGAGAACTTATCACGGCTTATGGCGAAATCGGTGAAGAAGGTTTATGGGCAAACCTAACCAAATTCTTACAAAAGGTTATCCCTGTTGCCGAAGAATGTGGTGTTAGAATGGCTATTCACCCAGACGACCCACCATACCCAATCTTCGGTTTACCAAGAATTATTACCAACGAACAAAATCTTGATAGATTCCTAAAAATCGTTGATAGTCCTGCAAACAGTTTATGTTTCTGCACGGGTAGTCTTGGTTGCGCTAAATTTAACGACATTCCAAGAATGGTTAGAAAGTATGCCGAAATGGATAGAATCGCTTTCATGCACATTAGAAACGTTCGTTTATTAGACGACGGCTCTTTTGAAGAAAGTGGACACTTGTCAGCATGTGGTTCATTGGATATTTACGAAATCGTTAAGGCATTAGTTGATAACAATTTCGACGGATATCTTCGTCCTGACCACGGCAGAATGATTTGGGGCGAAACAGGTAAACCTGGTTACGGCTTATACGATAGAGCATTAGGCGCTACTTACATCAACGGCATGTTCGAAGCATTAGAAAAGGAGAAAGCAAAAAATGAATAAAAACGTTTTAAACACCGATTTAACGGGAAAAGTTGCAGTTGTTACGGGTGCAGGTGGAGTTTTATGCTCTAACTTTGCAAAAGTTTTAGCAAGAGCAGGCGCAAAAGTTGCTCTTTTAGACCTTAACCTAGAGGCTGCAAAACAATTTGCAGACGAAATCGTGGCTGAGGGTGGCGTTGCTAAAGCATACTCTTGCAACGTTTTAGATAAGGATATTTGCTACGCAGTAGCAGACCAAGTAGAAAAAGACCTTGGCAAGTGCGATATTTTAATCAATGGTGCAGGTGGAAACAATCCAAAAGCAACCACAGATAAAGAATATTTTGAAATTGGCGATATCGACGCTGACACTAAATCTTTCTTCGATTTAGATGCAAGTGGCGTAGGTTTTGTATTCAACCTAAACTTTTTAGGAACACTTATTCCAACTCAAGCGTTTGCTCGTCAAATGGTTGGCAGAAAAGAATGTTCTATCCTAAACATTTCTTCTATGAACGCTTACACTCCACTCACTAAAATTCCAGCATATAGTGGTGCTAAAGCGGCTATTTCCAACTTTACTCAATGGCTAGCAGTTCACTTTTCAAAGGTTGGCATTAGAGTTAACGCAATCGCTCCTGGATTCTTCTCAACCAAGCAAAATGCTAAACTTCTTTGGAATGACGACGGCACTCCAACCCCAAGAACGGGTAAAATTCTTGCCGCAACTCCAATGGGCAGATTTGGCGAAAGCGAAGAACTAGAAGGTGGACTACTATTCTTACTCAACGAAAAAGCCGCAGGCTTTATCACGGGCGTAGTTCTACCAATCGACGGTGGCTTCTCTGCATATTCTGGTGTATAATAATTAGAATAATATAAAATAAAACAAACGCCCCGATATTTTGTCGGTGCGTTTGTTTTATTATGTTAAATTATTGATTTGTGGTTGTTGTATCTGTAGTTGGTTGTTCTTTGTTTTCGTTTAATTCTTCCTTTTGAATTTCCAAAATAAGTTCTTTGGTTTGTTTTTTTGCTTTAGCAGAAAGATAAAGGTTTGCAAGGAATAAAATGATGCCAACAACAATCCAACCAGAAATAGAAGCACTTCCCATGTGTGTATATTGTAATAAATTTGTTGGAGCAATATCAGAAAATAACGTTACGAAAAATTTTCCAAACGCAAGGGTAAAAATGTAGAAAAGTCCTAGTTGAAATGTTGTTTGTTTTTTCCAATATAATCCAACTTGATCAGCCTGTCCACATGTCTTTTTTAATGCGCTGTATTCAAGTAAGCAATAATTGTCAAAATCTTTAGTAGTATTTAGTCTAGCAAATATTTCCTTTGTTGCATTATATGCATATAAGGCACTAGTTAAGGTAGTTACGGCAGGGAGCATTATCATTACTATTGCGATGTATGAAGATTCATCGGTTGAGTTGCTAGAAAAACAAGAAATGTTTTTTAATAATTCATCAAATAAAGAGAAATTTTCTTTTATGACTGGCACTTTCCCGCTTAGCAACTGTTCTGGCGGTATTGTTGCAAGATATTGTAAATATTTTTCAACATCACCACCAAAAGCTTCTAACGTTACTACTTGTTCGTAACTAAACATTGGTAAAAATAAAAGGGCAAGAATTAATAATATTGTTAAAACATTTGATAACGTTAAGAACATATTTCTGGTCTTGAACTTTTCTTTATAATTTAAATAGGGTTTTTGCATTTTACTTTCTCCTTTGTAGAACAAAAAGTTCTTTTTGGCTTAATTATAAAGAACAAAATGTTCCTTGTCAAGTATTTTAGAACAATTTGTTCCATAATATAATTATGAATAGGTTTAAAGAGAATTTGAAAGAGATGAGAGTTTCGGCAAGTTTAACGCAAAAACAACTTGCTGAAAAGTTGGGCGTTTTAGAAAGAACGATTTCCTATTGGGAAAGTGGGAAAAGAGAATGTGATTTTGATACTCTTATTAAAATTGCAGAGTTTTTTGGTTCAAGTATAGACGACTTATTATTAAGCTAATATAATTAAACGGCTTTGGCGAATAAACGCCAAAGCCGTTTGCTTGTATTAAAATTATATAATCATCATAAAGTTTTCGTTAAAGTTCTGGTTGGTTGCTAGGTTATATAGGTCGTTTGCAAGCGTGTCTATTTGATAGCATTTCTTTGCCGTGTCGTTTAGTTCTGTTATATCGCTCTTTCTAGTTAGTAGTGGAATGCTAGATTTTTCGGCAATTAACGAGATTAAGTCTTTGCTCTTTTCGTTAACGGCTAAAACTTTAGCGTATAAATCTTTTTCTAAACAATCTTTAACTAAATTTGCCTTAATGCCTAAAAAGTTAGATATAAGTATTCTTCTAACTCTAGCTTGTGGATAACGCTTTGTAGAAACCTTTTCAACCAATTCGTCAAAAGTTCTTGCGTCTTTACTCAACGCTTTAATGCGATTTTCTAGTCCCTCGGTGCAGTCTAAAATCTCGGCTAATTCTTCTATAGAAGTCCTAACCAAACTAGAAGTAATCATTTTATCAAATTCAGTAGGGTAGCCTTTCAAATCTTTGAAAACAAAGGTAGGTAGGTTGCCCTTAACCTTTTTAGCCGTCTTTGGGTTTTTAAGTGCGTTTCTTATACTGCTTGCACTTGTAATTCCCTTTTTAAGAGTTCCGTCGTTATGGTTGCCCTCACGGAGCATTGGGAATATATTTACGTCGCTATTAAGTTTTAATAACGCCTTGGTATATTCTAAACCTAATATATTATTAGGGGTAGAAATCAAACTTTCGTCGTATTCTCCACCTAGCGATTTAACTGCCCCAAACTTGGCTTTGGCAAGCGATACGCCCGTGTCAAGTTGTGATTTTAAGGCCTTTTTATATGCTTTACTCTCGTCGTTAAGGGCAAGGGCAAGTTTTTCGTATTGCTCCCTAGCGCCACTTTCAACGCCAAAACAAAGTCCATCTACAACGCCGAGCGAATTAATGATACTAACGCCACCTTTTGCAAATATTTCGGCATTAGCCGTAGCAAACACGGTAGGAAGTTCTAAAACTAGGTCTGCGCCTGCGATAATTGCGTGCTTTGCCCTTGTGAATTTATTCAAAACGGCAGGCTCGCCCCTTTGGCAGAAATTGCCACTCATAAGCACGATAACCTTTTCTGCACCTAACTCGTTCTTTATATAGTTTACGTGTTTTAAATGCCCCAAATGAAATGGATTGTATTCGGCAATCAAAGCGCAAATTTTCATAAAAAGTGTAAAAACCTCTTTTTTATTATTTACTTTTTTTAGTAAATGTTGTAAAATATAAAAGTATATGATTATTTTACATCATTTCACTTAAAAATTCAATTTATTTAAGCAAATATCTTTAAGGAGAATTAAAACATGTCTAAAATTTTAGAAAGCATTATGGCTAAAGCAAAAGCGCTTAACAAAAATATCGTTCTTCCTGAAGGCGAAGACGCTAGAGTAGTTAAGGCTGCTTGCGAATCGGCTAACGAAAAACTCGCTACCGTTACCCTTTTAGGTAATCTAGAAGAAATCAAAAAGAATAATCCAGATGCCGACCTATCTAACGTAGTTGTTATCGACCCTGTAACTTACGACCAAACTACCAAATACGCTACTATGCTTTTCGAAGCAAGACAAGGCAAAATCAATAAAAAGACGGGCGCTCCTGAATACGCTGACGTTGACGCTGCTAAAGCATCAATTCTAAAAGATTACACTATGTATGCCGCTCTTATGCTTAAAGCAGGCGACGTGGACGGACTTGTTTCAGGTGCTTGCCACTCAACGGCTAACACCCTACGCCCAGGCTTACAAGTAATTAAGACTGCTCCTGGAATCAACACCGTATCAAGTAGTTTCGTTATGGTTGCTCCAGAAGGCGAAAATAAATATAACCCAGACGGAGTTGCTGTATTCGGCGACTGCGCTATCAATATTGAACCAGACGCGCAACAAATTGCAGATATCGCTATTTCTTCTGCTGAAACTGCTAAAGTAATCGCTGGTATCGAACCAAGAGTTGCTATGCTTTCTTTCTCTACCATGGGTTCTGGTAACGACGACAAGTTCTTTAAGTCTGTTCCAAAAATGCAACAAGCAACTGCTCTTGCTAAAGAACAAGCCCCAGACCTTATCGTAGACGGTGAATTCCAATTCGACGCTGCCGTTGCTCCAGAAGTAGGCTTATTAAAAGCGCCTAACTCAAAGGTTGCAGGTAACGCTAACGTATTCATTTTCCCTAACATTAACGCAGGTAACATTGGTTACAAAATCGCTCAACGTTTCGGAGGATATATGGCGCTAGGCCCAATTTGTCAAGGTTTTGCTAAACCTATCAACGACTTATCAAGAGGTTGTAGCGTAGACGACGTTAAGGCTGTTATCGCCATCACGGCTCTTCAAGCAAAATAGTATTGATTTATTGTTTAAGCATTTAAAAAATAATAAAATAAAAGGAAATATAAAAATGAAAATTTTAGTTGTAAATGCAGGAAGTTCTTCTCTTAAGTATCAACTTATTGATATGACCGACGAAAGCGTAGTATTAAAAGGCGTTTGCGAAAGAATTACTTTCGACGGTGGTGTTTTAACTCAAAAAACCTTCGACGGAAAAGAAACGATTATTAAACAAGATATGCCAACCCATAAAGAGGCTATGCAATTAGTTTTAACTGCTATGCTCGATAAGGAAAAGGGCGCTCTTAAGGATATTAGCGAAATCAGCGCAGTTGGACACAGAGTTCTTCACTCTGCAGAAGATTTCAAAGCGTCTGTTGTAATCGACGATGAAGTTATTAAAATCTGCGAAAAGAATATCGACCTTGGCCCTCTACATATGCCTGGCAATATCGCTTGCATCAAGAGTTGCCGTGAAGTTATGCCTGGCGTTCCAATGGTTGCAGTATTCGATACTACTTTCCATTCAACAATGCCTGCTAAAGCATATATGTATGCTATTCCATACGAAGTTTACGACCAATACAAAGTTCGTAAATACGGTTTCCACGGAACTTCTCATAAGTTCGTAAGCCAAGAAACTGCTAAACTTTTAGGCGACCCTAACGCTAAAATGGTTATTTGCCACCTAGGTAACGGTTCTTCTATTTCTGCAGTTAAAGACGGCAAATGTCAAGATACTTCAATGGGTTTCACTCCATTAGAAGGTTTGGTAATGGGCACTCGTTCAGGCGATATCGACCCTGCTGCAGTTGACTTTATTAGAGCAAAACTTAACATGACTTCTGAAGAGATGGTTAACTATCTCAACAAAAAGTGTGGCGTTCTAGGCGTAAGCCAAATCTCAAGCGACCTTCGTGATTTAGAAGCTGCAACCGACAAGGGCGACGAAAAGGCACTTCTTGCTTTAGAAATGCTTGCTTATAGAGTAAGAAAATACGTTGGTAGTTATATCGCTGTTTTGGGTGGCGTTGACGCTGTAGTGTTTACCGGTGGTATCGGCGAACACTCTCCAAGAATTCGTGGTCTAGTTATGGAAAATATGGAATTCTGTGGCGCTAAATTCGACCAAAAGAAGAATGAAGAATATTCTTCAGGTATCGGATATCTAAACGCTGAAGATTCTAAGGTTAAGATTATCGTTCTTCCAACCAACGAAGAATTATCTATCGCAAGAGAAACCAAAGAATTAACCCAAAAAAACTAAAATTGGGTAATAATAACCTAAAAACTTTAAAAAACGTTTGACAAGAGCAAAGAAAACGTATATACTTAACTTTGCTCTTTAACTCGGTGTTGTTATGATTATTGATTTAAGGGAACTAAAAAGAACGGGAAAAGAGGAATGCGACTTCTTCTTTGAGTATTATCCGGAATATGAACTGGCAAATATTCCAAACGTAAAATTACTAAACCCCGTGTCTGTTTACGGAACGGTTACCTTAACTGGTCAACATAGTGCTTATATCGAAGGAGATGCAGTATTCACCCTAGAAGGTGAATGCACTAGATGTCTTTTGTTAGCCACTAAAAAATACAGCGCAGTTTTCGCCGAGGAAATTAGTCAAAACGACGAGGAAGGTTATCCTCTCGTAAACGATAAAATAGATTTATCTAAAATAGTTGACGACGCTATAATGATGGCTATGCCAATCAACTTCTTGTGTAAAGAAGATTGCAAAGGTATGTGCTTTAACTGTGGCGCAAACCTAAACGTCCAAGACTGTAAGTGTAATAAACAATAGGAAGGTATATTAAAATGGCAGTTCAAAAAAGTAAAACTTCAAAACAAAGAACAAATACTAGATATGCTCAATGGAAAATTTCTGCACCAAATCTTTCTGAATGTCCTCAATGCCACGAATTGAGAGCATCTCATAGAGTATGCCCAAAATGTGGTTACTATAACGGAAAGCAAGTTGTAGACGTTTCTGCTAAAGAAAAGAAAGACTAATTTCTAATCTTGTAATCTAACGTAATCTAGCCGTGCCTATGGCACGGCTAATTGTATTTTAAGGTTTAATAAGCCAATAAAATTTACTTAAATCCTTTTGCTAAAATTTGCGATTTTCGCTTGACAACGCAGAGTTATGATACTATAATAATTCCATAAGGAGAAAATTATGGCTAAGAAAAATAGAGCACTTAGAGGAGATAACTTCACTAAGGGTGAAATGTGGTGGTATTACGCACTTGTATACGGTTTAATTTGGGTTGTTGTAGCATACAATCTAACCTGGGGTTTACTATCAATTATTGATAAACCTTTAATTTATTTATTTAACGGAATCGATAACAAAAAACTTAACGCTACGTTAGAGGTAATGAAAGCAGACCCTTCCATGGCAGAAGTTAACGTTAAGAACATGAGACAAATAAACATGATTTTTGGTTTTGTTGGTATTGCAATCGCAGGTTACGCAGCTTTCTGTGGTTACTTGATGCTTAAGTATAAAAAACACGCAGTTGGTTGTCTCGGTGTCGTATACGGCTTAAACATGGCTATTAACGGCGTTATTCTACCAATTTTATATCAAGTTAATATTGCTGAAAAGAACACTCTCGCTGCATTACAAGCAGCTGGTGCGTTAGTTGATGCGCCTTCAACCTTGATAAATTTCTTACTTGGTTGGATAGTAAACTTAACAACTCTTTTAATCACCTTATTCTTCTTTGGCGATAAAACCAGATTATTTAAGAATAAATGGTTTGGCGAAGAAAAATAGTTTTAATCAAAATCAAAATTTAAAGGATAGCAACGTTGCTATCCTTTTTTATTTTATATTAAGTTGTGTAAATGGGGTTAGTCAGTTAACTCTATTAGAAAACTTACAGGTCTAAAACCATCGTTACAAGAAATCATAGCGCTTCTAGCATTTTTCATCCACCCGTTGTAAAAGTTGCCACCCCCGTTTAACAATTCAATCACGAAAGGTTTTAACGTTTGCCATGCGCTCTCGCATAATAGGGTGGGCTTTTCGCCACTAGTGATAAAGGTTAAACCTTCGGTCAAGTTGCAAGCATGTTCTATGGGGTTTTCGTATTGCTTAATTAAATCGTCGTAAACGCTTATACGCTTTACGGTAATTTTACATTTACTCATATCTTTTTCACGGTTGCCGTTGCGTGAACGCAAATGCCTTCCTCTCTTCCAACGAAACCAAGTCCTTCTAGTGTGGTTGCAGTAATTCCTATTTTGTCAGCAGTAATGTTTAACACACTAGCAAGATTATCGGTAATTGCAGGTATAATCTTTAATAGTTTTGGTTTTTCAGCCATTATGCTTGCCGAAATATTATCCACAGCATATCCGTTTTCCTTTAATATAATGATAACTTGTTTTAATAGTTCTATGCTGTTTGCACCCTTATATTTTTGCTCGGTATCAGGGAAGTGGTAACCAATATCACGAAGTGCGCATGCGCCAAGCATTGCGTCCATAATTGCGTGAGTCAATACGTCTGCGTCGCTATGACCTAGTAACCCTTTATCGTGCGCTATTTCCACGCCACCGAGTATAAGTTTTCTGCCCTCTACCAACCTATGACAGTCAAAGCCAACGCCAAAGCGATATTCCTGCTTTAATGAAAAATCTTCAGGGTAGGTTAGTTTGATATTTTTTTCGTCTCCACAAACGGTGTAAAGTTCGCCAATAAAGGTTTTATAAACTTCTCCGTCGTCGTTAAAAGTCCTATCGCCAGCAAGCGCATAGGCTTTTTTTATTAATTCAGTTTTAAATGCTTGAGGCGTTTGAATTCCGTAGATACAGTCTTTGCCAAGATAATCTACAACTTTTTCCTCATCACATTTACAAACGGTATTAGACGATGGGACAACAGGAATAACCCCACCGTATTTTTTTGCGCCTTCTATGCAGTCGTTAACGAGTTCTTTAGTAACGAAAGGCCTTGCCCCGTCGTGAATAAGCACTATATCGCCAAAGCAGTGTTCCAATCCGTTTTTTACCGACTTAGTTCTTGTGTTGCCACCAATAACTACTTTAGCGTTATACTTAGCACCGATTTGGCTAATCATTGAAAAATCTTCACTCGACGAAGTAATAATTATTTCATTTATAAGATTAAACGACGCAACGTTATTTAGTGAACGCTCTAAAGCCGTAACCCCATCTATTGGCACTAGTAATTTATTTTGTTTAAAGCCAGCACGCACGCCCTTGCCTGCGCAGGTGAGTAAAAGAGAAACTTTCATGCTAATCCTCTAATATTTTATACATATTTTCAGCATCTTCTTTTCTAACCGTTTCTTTAACGGCTAAAATTTGAAGTTTTATAACGCCACTTAAAAACCCAAGTTCGACTATATCGCCTTCTTTAATTTGGTGGGCAGGCTTGACGGTTTTTCCGTTAACCTTAACTCTTCCACTACTAATAGTTTCTTGGGCGAGAGTTCTTCTTTTTAATATTCTAGAAACTTTTAAAAATTTATCTATTCTCATAAAAAATTCTCTTAAAAAGGGTATTTTGGTCTAAAAATATCGAATATTTCATAAAAAATAAAAAAATATTCTCAATCGCTTGACATATTGAAAAAAATGAATTATTATATTAAAATCTATTATGATAGGTTAATATCGACTATTATCGCTTTTTTCAGGGAAAAAGCCTGAAAAATAAAGGGGTTTTAGCCCTAAAATCGCTTGATTTTTGTTTAAGAATAGCCGAAAACCATCGACTGACCAAATTATACAACATTTTCACGTGTTTGTAAACAGTGTCAGAAAATATTTTAAAAATTTTTTAAGGAGTGTGTTTTAATGGCACGTAAACTATCTGAAATTCAGAGCGGTAAGATTACGAGAAAGACGTTTAGTAAGATTAAAGAAGCAATTGAACTTCCTTATCTCGTAAAAATCCAAAAAGACTCCTATGATGCCTTTATCAAAGAAGGCATTAGCGAAGTATTTGAAGACTTCTCACCGATAACTGACTACTCTGACCACTTTGAACTCTACTTTCTAGACCACAGTCTTGAAGGTAAACCTAAGTATGACGAAAAAGAATGTAGAGCAAGAAGGGAAACGTATGCTCTTCCACTAAGAGTTAAAGTAAGACTCGTTAACAAGGTTACCGACGAGGTTATTGACCAAGAAGTATTTATGGGCGATTTCCCTCTTATGACCGATAACGGTTCATTCCTTATCAACGGTGCAGAGAGAGTTATCGTATCTCAATTAGTTCGTTCTCCTGGCGTATATAACGGTTCTCAAGTAGACAAGTCTGGTAGAAAGTTATTCGATACCACCGTTATCCCATCTCGTGGTGCTTGGTTAGAATTTGAACAAGACTCTCAAAACGTTCTTTGGGTTCACGTTGATAGAACTAGAAAACTTCCTGCAACCGTTTTAATGCGTGCATTAGGTTTTGGAACTGACGAGGAACTTTTAGAATTATTCGACAACGACCAAATGATTTTAGATACTTGTGGCAAAGATACTGCAAAATCTGAAAAAGATGGTTTAGTTGAACTTTACAGAAGACTTCGCCCAGGTGAAATCCCAACCGACGAGGCTGTTAAACAACAACTTAAAAACCTATTCTTCGACGCTCGTCGTTACGACCTAGCAAGAGTAGGTAGATATAAATTCAACAAACGTCTACGTTTAGGCGTTCGTATCGCTGGCTTGAAGTCTTTAGAAGACGTTATCTCTGCTGATGGTGAAGTATTGGCAAAATCAGGTCAAATTATCGACAAGGCAACTGCTGAAAACATTCAAAACGCAGGCGTTAACGTATTCTATGCCGACGTGGAAGGAAACAAGGTTAAAATTATCGCTAACAACACCGTTTCGTTTAAAGCTGTTACCGGCGTAGACCCAAAATTCTTCGGTTTATTAGATTACGTTTACAATCCAACTCTAGAATTCGCTGCTAAAGTTAACGCTATTGCTAGCGAAAACGGCGTTGAGGCTACTGCCGACGTCTTAAGAAGAGAAATCGACGACCTATTCTATCTTGAAGATAAAGATACCGAAGAAGGTGTTGACGAAAAACCTGAAGATAAGAAAAATCAAGAAAAAGCTAGAGAAGTTAGAATTAAGTTTATCGAGGCGTGCGTTGCTTTCGCTAAAATTATGGAAAACCTTCCAGAAGCTCTTTCTAGCGAAGATAGAAAAACTCTTCGTCCTTTAATTGACAAATTAAATCACAAGCACATTACCGTAGACGATATCGTTGCAGTCGTATCTATCAACCTTAACCTCGTTGCTGGCTTAAATACCGTTGATAATATCGACCACTTAGGTAACCGTCGTGTTCGTTCAGTTGGCGAATTATTACAAAACCAATTCCGTATCGGTATTGCAAGACTAGAACGTGTTATCAAAGAAAGAATGGCAACTCAAGACCCTAAGGAAGTTTCTCCACAAGGTCTAATCAACGTTCGTCCAGTTTCTTCTGCTATTAAGGAATTCTTCGGTTCATCACAACTTTCACAATTTATGGACCAAACCAACCCAATCGCAGAACTTACGCATAAGAGAAAACTTTCTGCGTTAGGTCCTGGTGGTTTAAACCGTGATAGAGCAACCTTTGAAGTTCGTGACGTTCACCACTCTCACTACGGCAGAATGTGTCCTATTGAAACCCCTGAAGGACAAAATATCGGTCTTATTTCTTCACTTGCCGCTTACGCAAAAGTAAACGAATACGGCTTTATTGAATCTCCTTACAGAAAGGTTGACCACGTTATGAATGCTGACGGAACGATTGAAACTATCGTTACCGAACAAGTAGATTACTTAACTGCAGACGAAGAAGATAACTACATGGTTGCGCAAGCAAACGAACCATTAATCGATAATAAGTATTTCGAAAACGACCGTGTATCTTGTAGACTTCGTGAACAAATTACCGAAGAAGTTAAAGAGAAAATCGACTATATGGACGTTTCTCCAAAACAACTTATCTCGGTTGCAACTGCTCTTATCCCATTCTTAGAAAACGACGATACAAACCGTGCGCTAATGGGCTCTAACATGCAACGTCAAGCAGTTCCACTACTTTGTCCTGAAAACGCTATCGTTGCTACCGGTATCGAAAGACGTATTGCATACGACTCAGGCGTTATGGTTAACGCTGTAAATGCCGGCGTTGTTAAAACGGTTGCTAGCGATTGCATCGTTATTACCGAAGAAGACGGCACGGATAGAGTATATAAATTAAAGAAATTCGAAAGAAGTAACCAAGGCACCTGTCTAAACCAAAGACCTATCGTTGATAAAGGCGAAAAGATTGAAAAGGGACAAACCATTGCTGACGGTCCTTCTACTAGAAACGGTGAATTAGCACTTGGTAGAAACATCCTCGTAGGCTTTATGAGTTGGGAAGGTTATAACTACGAGGACGCTATCTTACTTTCTGAAAAACTAGTTCGTGAAGACGTATTCACGACTATCCATATTGAAGAACATGAAATCGACGCTAGGGACACTCGTCTAGGCGAAGAAGAAATAACTAGAGATATTCCAAACGTTGGTGACGACGCTCTTAAAGACTTAGACGAAAACGGTATCGTTCGTATCGGTGCTGAAGTTAATAGTGGCGATATCCTCGTTGGTAAGGTAACTCCTAAGGGCGAAGCAGAACTTACCCCTGAAGAAAGATTGCTCCGTGCAATTTTCGGCGAAAAGGCTAGGGAAGTTAGAGATACTTCGTTAAAAGTTCCTCACGGCGAAGGTGGTATCGTTGTAGACGTTAAGGTATTCACTAGAGCAAACAAAGACGAATTGCCTCCAGGAGTAAATAAACTCGTTAGGGTTTACATTGCTCAAAAACGTAAAATTTCTATCGGCGATAAGATGGCAGGTCGTCATGGTAATAAGGGTGTTATTTCAAGAATTCTACCTGAATCAGATATGCCATTTATGGCAGATGGAACACCACTTCAAATCGTGCTTAACCCACTAGGCGTTCCTTCTCGTATGAATATCGGTCAAGTATTAGAAGTTCACTTAGGTTTAGTATGTAAACAACTTGGCTGGAAGATTGCTACTCCTGTATTCGACGGTGCATCTGAAAGCGACATTAAAGAGTTGTTAAGAGAAAACAACATAGTTAACCCAGACGGTCAAGTTGACGGAAAGATTCAACTTTACGATGGAAGAACGGGCGAACCTTTCGAAAACAGAGTTACGGTTGGTCAAATGTATATGATTAAACTTCACCACTTAGTTGACGATAAGATTCACGCACGTTCAACCGGTCCATACAGCCTAGTTACCCAACAACCTCTTGGTGGTAAGGCTCAATTTGGTGGACAGCGTTTTGGTGAAATGGAAATTTGGGCGCTAGAGGCTTACGGCGCTGCTCACATTCTACAAGAAATACTTACCGTTAAGTCAGACGATATCGTTGGTAGAGTTAAGACTTACGAAAGTATCGTTAAAGGCACTAACATTTCTGAGCCTGGTATTCCAGAAGCGTTCAAGGTATTGTTAAAAGAATTACAATCACTTGCACTCGACGTTAAAGTGCTTACTGAAAATAAGGAAGAACTTGCACTTAAAGACCTTATCGAGGCTGACTACGACGATATCGGCACTCAAGTTAGAGAAAAAGATACTACCGAAGAACTTTCACTTGATAACACTGCTGAAAGCGAAGACCTATTCGAAGATAACGAAGACGTTGATATTGACGACGATTTTGGTTTTGCTGACGATATGTTCGACGACGACGAAGGCGAAATAGATACTACTATTCCAGACGCCGACGACTTGTTCGACGACGACTTTGAAGACGAGGATAATGAGTAAGGAGGAGAAGAATAATGTTTGAACTTAACAATTTTGATTCTGTGCAAATTGGCGTAGCGTCTCCTGAAAAAATAAGAGAATGGTCTTACGGTGAAGTTACAAAGCCTGAAACTATTAACTATAGAACTCAAAAACCTGAAATGGGAGGTCTTTTCTGCGAAAGAATTTTTGGACCTACCAAGGACTGGGAATGTCATTGTGGAAAGTATAAGAGAATCCGTTATAAAGGCGTAATTTGCGATAAATGTGGTGTAGAAATCACTAAGTCAAAAGTTCGTCGTGATAGGTTAGGACATATCGAACTTGCCGCTCCAGTTTCACACATTTGGTATTTCAAGGGCGTATCTTCTAAGATTGGTCTTATGTTAGATATGAGTCCTAAATATCTAGAACAAGTATTATATTTTGCTTGCCACGTAGTTTTAGACCCAGGCACGACGCCTCTTCTCTATAAACAAGTTATCAACGATAGAGAAAAGATTGAATTTGAAGAAAAGTATGGCGTTGGTTCGTTCAAAACGGGTATGGGTGCAGAGGCTATTAAAGAACTTTTAATGGCTATCGACCTTGAAAAAGAAACTGCAGAAATCAAGAAAATCATTGACGATAACGCTTCTGGTCAAAAGAGAATTCGTGCCGTTAAGCGTATCGAGATTTTAGAAGCGTTTAGAAAGAGTGGAAACCGTCCTGAATGGATGATTTTAGACGTTCTTCCTGTAATTCCACCTGAACTTCGTCCAATGGTTCAATTAGACGGTGGAAGATTCGCTACTAGCGACTTAAACGACTTGTATCGTCGAGTTATTAACAGAAATAACAGGCTTAAAAAGTTAATGGAACTCGGCGCTCCTGAAATCATTATTAGAAACGAAAAGAGAATGCTTCAAGAAGCAGTAGACGCTCTTATCGACAATGGTAGACGTGGAAAGGCTATCTCGGGCGCAGGCAACAGAGAACTTAAATCTCTATCTGCAATGCTTCGTGGTAAGCAAGGTCGTTTCCGTCAAAACCTACTCGGTAAACGTGTTGACTACTCTGGTCGTTCAGTTATCGTCGTTGGTCCGGAACTTAAACTATATCAATGTGGTCTTCCTAAGGAAATGGCTATCGAATTATTCAAGCCTTTCGTTATGAAGAAACTAGTTGAAAACAACATTTGTCATAACATTAAGAATGCTAAAAGAACGGTTGAGCGTGCAAAAACCGTTGTTTGGGACGTTTTAGAAGAAGTTATTAAAGACCACCCAGTTCTATTAAACCGTGCACCTACGCTTCATAGATTATCTATCCAAGCGTTCGAGCCTGTTTTAATAGAAGGTCGTGCAATTAAACTTCACCCACTAGTTTGTGGTGCGTTTCACGCCGACTTCGACGGCGACCAAATGGCTGTTCACGTTCCACTATCAGTTGAAGCGCAAGCAGAAGCAAGATTCTTAATGCTAGCATCTAACAACATCTTAAAACTTTCAGATGGTAAACCTGTTATGAGTCCTACCCAAGATATGGTTATGGGTTCATACTACCTAACCTTAACTCGTCGTGCTATCGGTAAAAAATATAACGAAAAATGTAGAGAAGACGAGAACGGAAAACTTTACGGTGTTCCCGAATATACTGTTTCCTACAGTTGCCCAGAAGAAGCTATTATGGCTTATCAATCTGGTAAGATTGGATTGCAAGACGAAATTATCGTTCGTAGAAAGGTAGAGGTTGACGGCGAAACTATTTCAGGTAGAATTCGCACTTCAGTTGGTAAGATTATTTTCAACGAAGCAATTCCACAAGATTTAGGATTTACTGCTAGAAATACTAAGGAAGACGCATTAAAATACGAAATCGATAAACTAGTAGGCAAAAAAGACCTACAAAAAATCGTTGGCGCTTGCTTTAAGCGTCATGGTGCAAGTTGCGCAGCAGACGTTCTTGATAAAGTTAAGGCGTTAGGATTTAAATATTCAACCGTAGGCGCAATCACTACTAGCGTATTCGATATGCATATGCCAAGCGAAAAGCCGGTTATTCTTAAGGCTGCCGAAGAGCACGTTCTTAAGGTTGAAAACCTTTACAAGAAAGGTTATATAACAGACGACGAAAGATACAAAAAGGTCGTTTCTATTTGGAAAAAAGCAACCGACGACGTTACCGAGAAGTTAAAAGCAACTTTAGACGAGTTTAACCCAATTCTTATGATGGCTAACTCTGGTGCCCGTGGTTCTATCGACCAAATTAAACAACTTGCCGGTATGCGTGGTCTTATGACAGACCCTAACGGTAAAACTATTGAAATCCCAGTTAAATCTTGCTTCCGTGAAGGACTTTCAGTTCTAGAATACTTCATTTCTTCTCACGGTGGACGTAAAGGTTTAGCCGATACTGCTCTTAAGACGGCTGACTCTGGTTACCTAACTAGAAGACTTGTTGACGTTGCTCAAGAAGTTATCGTTAAGGAAGACGACTGTTTTGCTAACCTCGGTGAAAAGCCAAAGGGCGTTAAAGTTACTGCAATTAAGGGTAGCAAAGGCGAAATAATTGAAGGTCTTCGTGATAGAATCGCAGGTAGATTCGTTACTCAAGACGTAGTTAACCCTACAACTCAAGAAGTAATGGTTAAAGCAGGCGATATGATTAGCGAAGATATGGCTGACGAAATCGTTAAAGCAGATATCGAAGAAGTTGAAATTAGAAGCGTATTTACTTGTAAGTCAAAGACGGGCGTTTGTGCAAAATGTTACGGCAAGAACATGTCTAACAACAATCCTGTTCAAATTGGTGAATCAGTTGGTATTATTGCTGCTCAATCAATCGGTGAACCTGGAACACAGCTTACCATGAGAACCTTCCACACCGGTGGTATCGCATCAACAGGCGACATCACGCAAGGTCTTCCAAGAGTAGAAGAATTATTCGAAGCAAGAAGACCAAAGCACTCTGCAATCGTTTGCTTACACAGTGGTAAGGTTGAAATCGAAGAAAAAGACAAAATTATTCACGTAATAGTAAAAACCGAAGAAGGCGATAAAGATTACGTTATCCCATTCGGCACTAGCGTTATCGTTAAAGATGGCGACGTCGTAGAACCAGGAACGGTTCTAACCAGTGGTTCAGTATATCCACAAGATATCCTAAAAACCAAAGGTATTAAGGGTGTTCAAGATTATATCTTAAGAGAAATCCAAAGCGTTTACCGTTCACAAGGCGTTGACATCAACGACAAACACGTTGAAATTATCGTTCGTCAAATGATGAAGAAAGTTCAAGTTGAAAACTCTGGAGACGCAGAAATTCTCCCAGGTGAAAAGATTGACCTTCATAGATTTGAAGAAGAAACTATGAAAGCGCTAGAGGCAGGCTTAAGACCTCCTGTTGGTAAGAGAGTTCTTCTTGGTATCACCAAGGCTGCATTAGCAAAAGAAAGTTTCTTATCTGCAGCGTCATTCCAAGAAACGGCTAGAGTTCTAACCGAGGCTGCTATTAAGAATAAGATTGACCCATTACTAGGTCTAAAAGAAAACGTTATTATCGGTAAATTAATCCCTGCAGGAACAGGTATCAAAGACTATAAAAACGTTTCTCCACAAACGGTTACTCAAAGAACTATCGAAGAGTAATAAAACAAAAAACTATATAAAAACAGGCTATTTTGTTTGACTTTATATAGCGATTTTGGTAAAATTTAATTCGTCGGTCAATTTGGACCGACGAATGAAAAATTTGTTTCCGAAACGGAAGTTCCGAATCCGTTTTCCGAATATACGATAAAATTAAGGAGGTGCGTAAATGCCTACAATTCAACAGTTAATCAGACAAGGAAGAAAGAAGATTACTTTTAAGTCTAAGTCGCCTATTTTGGAAGAATGTCCTCAAAAGCGTGGCGTATGTCTTTCAGTAACCACTACTACTCCTAAAAAACCTAACTCTGCATTACGTAAGATTGCCAGAGTAAGATTGACTAACAAAGCTGAAGGTATCGTTTACATTCCAGGTGAAGGCCACAACTTACAAGAACACAGCTCGGTATTAATCCGTGGTGGAAGAGTTAAGGACTTACCAGGTGTAAGATATCATATCGTTCGTGGTGCTCTTGATACTGCTGGCGTTGCAAAACGTAAGCAATCCCGTTCAAAATACGGCGCAAAGAGACCTAAATAGTCAAAAACAAATCGTTTAAGTAATTAAACAAAACACCTACTTAAAAATCGGAATTCGGAAAATTAACCCGATGATTGGTAGGCAGTATGCCGAAAGGCAGAAGGTTCGCTACCCGAAAGGGCAAGTGATAGCCGTAGCAATAAGGGTTTACCCTTAAAAAAGCGTGTAAACACGCAAAAATTAAAGGAGGATTATAATTATGCCAAGAAGAGGCAATATTGCAAAAAGAGACGTTTTGCCAGACCCAGTGTATAACGATAAGGTTGTAACCAAACTTATCAACCAAGTTATGTTAGACGGCAAGAAAGGTATCGCTCAAGGTATCGTTTACGAAGCTTTCACAACTGCTGCTGAAAAAGTTGGTCAAGACGCTAAAGAAATGTTCAATCAAGCATTAAACAACATTATGCCAGTGGTTGAAGTAAAAGCAAGGAGAGTAGGTGGTGCTAACTATCAAGTGCCAATCGAAATCAGAGCAGAAAGAAGACAAACCCTAGCAATTCGTTGGTTAGTAATCGCAGCAAGAAAGAGAGGCGAAAGAGAAATGGCTGCTCGTCTTGCAGGTGAACTAGTAGACGCATTCAACAACACTGGTGCTGCTGTTAAGAAGAAAGAAGATACTCATAGAATGGCTGAAGCGAACAAGGCTTTCGCTCATTACAGATTTTAATTAAAGGGGGCTACCTATGGCTAATAAAAGTGAATTAGGTATAACCAGAAACATTGGTATTATGGCGCATATCGACGCTGGTAAAACCACCACCACCGAAAGAATTTTGTTCTACACTGGTAAAACTCACAAGTTAGGCGAAACTCACGAAGGTGCTGCTACTATGGACTGGATGGTTCAAGAGCAAGAAAGAGGTATTACCATTACGTCAGCTGCTACTACCTGCTTCTGGAAAGACCACCGTATTAACATCATTGATACCCCAGGACACGTTGACTTCACCGTAGAAGTTGAACGTTCACTCCGTGTTCTAGACGGCGCTGTTGCAACTTTCTGTGCAAAGGGTGGTGTAGAACCTCAAAGTGAAACGGTATGGCGTCAAGCAGATAAATATAAAGTTCCAAGAATTGCTTACGTTAACAAAATGGATATTAACGGCGCAAACTTCGATAACGCTATTGAAATGATGAAGGAAAGACTTCACACCAATGCAATGCCTATCGTTATTCCAATTGGTAAGGAAGACACCTTCAAGGGTATCGTAGACGTTATCACTCGTAAGGCTTATATCTATCTAGACGACCTAGGTAAGGAAATCGACGTTACCGACGTTCCTGCAGACCTAGTTGACGTTGTAGAAGATTACAGAGCACAAATCGTTGAACTTGCTGCAGAGCAAGACGACGCTTTAATGGAAAAGTTCTTCGAAGAAGGCGACTTATCTGTTGAAGAAATCAAAGTTGGTTTACGTAAAGCAACTCTAGCAATGAAAGTTACTCCTGTTCTTTGTGGTTCATCTTACAAGAACAAGGGTGTTCAAAACTTACTAGACGCTATCGTAGAATATCTTCCAAGTCCTCTAGACGTTGGTGCAATGAGTGGTATTAATCCAAACAACGACCAAGAAGATTCTAGAGAACCAAGCGAAGACGCTCCTTTCTGTGGTTTAGCATTCAAGATTGCTACCGACCCATTCGTAGGTAAACTAGCATTCTTCCGTGCTTACTCAGGAACTCTTAAAACTGGTTCTTACGTATATAACTCTGTTAAGGGTAAAAAGGAAAGAGTTGGCCGTATACTTCGTATGCACGCTAACCACCGTGAAGAAGTTGAAGCAATTCACGCAGGTGAAATTTGCGCAATCGTAGGCTTAAAAGATACTACTACTGGTGATACCCTTTGTGACGAAGCACATCCAATCATTCTTGAACAAATGGAATTCCCAGACCCAGTTATTAACGTAGCAATCGAGCCAAAGACCAAACAAGGTCAAGAAAAGATGGGCTTTGCTCTTGCAAAACTTGCAGAAGAAGACCCAACCTTTAGAACCTACACCGACGCTGAAACTGGACAAACCATTATCGCCGGAATGGGCGAACTTCACCTAGAAATTATCGTTGATAGATTACTTCGTGAATTCCGTGTAGAAGCAAACGTTGGTAAACCACAAGTTGCTTACAAAGAAACCATTCGTATGGCTGTTGAAGCAGAAGGTATGTTCAAACGTCAAACTGGTGGTCACGGTCAATATGGTCACTGTAAAATCCGTCTTGAACCTCAAGAACCAGGTAAGGGCTATGAATTTATCGATGAAACCGTTGGTGGTTCAATTCCAAAGGAATTTATCCAACCTATCAATAAGGGTATTCAAGAAGCATCTAAGAACGGTATCCTAGCAGGATACGAAGTAGTAGACTTTAAGGTAACCGTTTACGACGGTAGCTACCACGACGTTGACTCTTCGGAAATGGCGTTCAAAATTGCTGGTAGTATGGCTCTTAAAGATGGTTTACAAAAGGCTAAGTCAGTTCTTCTAGAACCTGTTATGAAGGTTGAAATCGTAACCCCAGACGCTTACTTTGGAGACCTTATGGGTAACGTTACTGCTCGTCGTGGTATCATCCAAGGCACCGAAGATAGAAACGGCGTTAAGGTTATCGATGCTCACATTCCACTAGCAGAAATGTTCGGTTACGCAACCGACCTTCGTTCAAGAACTCAAGGCCGTGGAAACTACACTATGCAATTTAGTCATTATGCTGAAGTTCCAAAATCAGTTGGCGAAAAGATAATGGGTAAAAAAGCGTAATAAATGTTGACAATAGCATAAAATTATTGTAAAATAACATTAATCTAATAAAAAACAAATTTAAAAAAATATATCATTAGAAAATTTGGAGGAAACTTATAATGGCAAAGGCAAAATTTGACAGAAGCAAGCCACACATTAACATTGGTACCATTGGTCACGTTGACCACGGTAAAACCACTCTTACCGCTGCAATCACTATGACTTTATCTTCAATCGGTAACGCTCAAAAAATGAGATACGATGAAATCGATAAAGCTCCAGAAGAAAAAGCACGTGGTATCACAATCAACACTTCACACGTTGAATACCAAACTGAAAACCGTCACTATGCTCACGTTGACTGCCCAGGACACGCTGACTACGTTAAGAACATGATTACTGGTGCTGCTCAAATGGACGGCGCAATCCTAGTAGTTGCTGCTACCGACGGTCCAATGCCACAAACTAGAGAACACATTCTTCTAGCTCGTCAAGTAGGCGTTCCATATATCATCGTATTCATGAATAAATGTGACCAACTTGATGACCCAGAATTATTAGAACTTGTTGAAATGGAAATCAGAGAACTTCTTTCTGAATATGGTTTCCCTGGCGACGATACCCCAATCATCAAGGGTTCTGCTCTTAAAGCTCTTGAATATGCTCAAGCAGACCACAGCGCAGACGATATCAAAGCATCTGCAGAATGCAAGCCAATTTTCGAATTAATGGATGCTGTAGACAGCTATATCCCAACCCCTGAAAGAGACGAAGCTAAGCCTTTCTTACTTCCTGTAGAAGACGTATTCACCATTTCTGGTCGTGGTACCGTTGCTACTGGTAGAGTAGAAAGAGGTGTTGCTCACGTTAACGACCCAGCTGAAATCGTTGGTTTACAAGAAGAATCTAAGACCACCGTTATTACCGGTCTTGAAATGTTCAGAAAACTTCTTGACGAAGCACAAGCTGGTGACAACGTAGGTGCGTTACTTCGTGGTATCGATAAGAAAGACATCGAACGTGGACAAGTTATTGCTAAACCAGGTTCAGTTAAACCACACACCGAATTCGAAGGTCAAGTTTACGTTCTAAACAAGGAAGAAGGTGGACGTCATACTCCATTCTTCAACAACTATCGTCCTCAATTCTATTTCAGAACTACCGACGTTACTGGTTCAATCCAACTTCCAGAAGGCGTAGAAATGGTTATGCCTGGTGATAACGTATCAATTCACGTTAACCTAATTACCCCAATCGCTATGGAAGAAGGTTTACGTTTCGCTATCCGTGAAGGTGGCAGAACCGTAGGTTCAGGCGTTGTTTCAAAAATCATTAAGTAATTAATAATTTAGAACAAACTTAAAAGCACGCTTATAAAAGCGTGCTTTTTTATTTTAATTACAGGGGTTTAGCCAATGGCTAAACCCCTGTAATTAATTAGTCTTTGAAATATCCTATGTTGTGTTTGCCCGTATCAAAAGTTAGGTTGCAAATAGAAGCAACTAATCCGTAGATACCAAGAGTAATCATAGGTAGAAAGAAATATGCGCAAGTTCTTGACCTGTAACCTTCAGGTTTTAAGTTAGTGTGGTTAATTATAAAACTACCAATCCAACCTAGGAAGAACGTTAATAAAAAGCGCACTAAATTATTATTGTCTTTCATGAATTTTTACCTCCTTCGTAGAATATACTAACATTATATTAGGTCTTTAGACCTATGTCAAGACTTTAGACCTAAAAAATAATATAATTAAAATATGAAATACGTAGAAGTAATAAAACAACTTATGATAGAGCAAGGGCTATCCCAACAAGCGCTTGCAGACGTATTAGGTGTTAATCAAACAACGGTAAGTCAATGGCTTTTAGGTAGAAAAAAACCAGGCTATGATAGTATAATGGCATTATACGAAAAATTTGAAATAGAACCAAATTTATTATTTGGAATAGAAGAATAAAAAACGGCTCGCTTATGCGAGCCGTTTTTCTGTTTTAAATATTAGTTAAAAGAATCTTTATATGCTTTACCGAACTTGAAAGTAGGAATCTTTGATGCTGCTATGCTAATCTTTTCACCAGTTTTTGGGTTAACACCGTCTCTTGCTTCTTTTGACTTAATAGCAAAAGTGCCGAATCCAGAAATTTGGATTTTTTCACCAGCATTTAAGCCGTCGGTGATTGCGCCGATAACTCCGTCGAGACTTTCAGCTGCGTCTTTAAGAGTAATTCCTAATTTGTTTGCGATTGCCCTTATCAATTCGTTCTTATTCATAATATAAAACCTCCATAGTTTATGCTATTATTATACCACAAAGAAAAATTTTTTCAAGGGGTAAATTAAAATTTTTGCGTTTTTTTGCCGTTTTTTTGCAAAAAAATGCTCGTTTTTTAACTTTTTGGTCGTTTACTTGACTTTTAACCTATTATATTGTAAGATTATCCAATAAAGGGGATTAGTAAAAAATGATTTTACCAGCAACAAAGCTTAACTCAACGATTAAAACTATAAGTCAAAAACGTGGAAAACCTTTCTTCGACGTTGATTTTTGGTCTGGTGAATTTTTAACTGCGTTGCCTAAAATGACTAATAAGCTAATTCCTTCGTCAAAGGTTGCAGTGCTTTTTTCTAAGGCAACCTACCAAACTCACGCAAAGCAGTTGACCGAGAAATTTAAGCAAAACGGTAATTCCATTATTAGCGTCGTTATGCCTGACGACTTTGAGGACAGCCTAGCAAATTATAGCGAGATATTTAATCTTGCCGAGGACGTAAGGCTTATCGTTACGCTTGACGAAAAGTTTTATTCGATATCAAAGTATTTTGCTACTATTAGACAAATCGACTGTCTTTTGGTGGTTAGAAATCTAAATTGCTATGGTATCCTAGCCCCTGAAATTACTATAAAAAAAGATGAATGTTTAGAAGAAGTTAAAATTTCAGCCAGGGGACATATCCTTTTTGATTATAACGATATTAAAAAATCGACTAACAGCCTTGCTAATGCATATGCTTTTATCGTTAGCCATACTCTAGCACTTGTAGATTACAGAATCAACGCATTTCTAACAGGTGTCGAAGTAGAAAAGAATGCTTACTACTTAGCTAGCCAAGCAATTATAAATACCTATTCCATTTTTTCACTGAAAAAGGAAGAGTTTTTTAATCTTCTAGTCGAAAACTTTTTTAATATTGAACTTGCAAATCTTTTTAGTTACAATAATTTTTACAAAAGTTTTTCTTCAAGATTTGTCGCAAAGCAAGGAGATTTCAACGATTATTCAGCAAGCTTACTTAAAACGTCTACTTTGATAGCAAAGATTTATAATTTGCTTTGTAGCGATAAATATGATAAGCTCTTAGAATATCCAGATTACTTATCCAGGGCAGACTTTATTTCAAAAAGATTAAACCTCAGTCATGCATGCGTAAATTCAATAATAGTTAAAAACTGCAAAACAATTGAATCTAAATATGCAAAGGGCGTTCAATTTTTAAAAAACGCACAAAAAGACGTTAACTCCTTCGTTAATTGTAGTAATACAATGCTCAACACGTTTACGGTTCTTGGTGGAAACGTAAGCCAAAGCCAAGAAGATTTTGGGCAATTAATAAAACACTCGGGCGATTTAACGCTTAACGGCATGACTTTAGTAAGAGAAAGTGGAATAACTGAACTTATGTAAACAATATATAAAATTTGTTATAAATATTTAAAAAAGTGTCAATACTCTCCGTAAACCGGAGGGTATTTTTTATGTTTAAAAAAATTTTCACCTATTCATCTTGTGTTTTAGTCTTAGTTTTCGTTTGGATTATATCTTCTAGTGCAATTTTTATTACATACTCAGGCAAGAGTGAATTATATCTAAGAAAAAACAATTCCAACTCTCAAATTCTACAAGTAGATAGCACTCAAACACCTCTATATTTTTATAAATATGGTGAAGCGTGTGAAATTCAATTGCAAAAATTTGATATTAATAAAACGCTAAACGAATTAGAGGCTAAAGTGCTGTGGACTGAAACGACTGAATTCGGCGAAAGTTATTACGCATATTCACCAAAACTTAGGTATTCTTGCACGGTAAACGGGCAAAAGGTTAATCTTCAAATTTTTGTTGGAAGGAATACGGCAAAGCTTGCAAGCCCCATAATTTTTGGAAGTTACTAATAATGGTATATAAAAATTTTTTTAGGAAATAATCTAATCGATATTTAGGAGGATATTTTATATGAAGAAAAAAAGCAACAAAATGATAATGTTCTTAAAAAAGAATGCTACCTACCTCGTTTTAACCTTTTGTATTCTAGCCATAGGTCTATCGGTAACCTTAATGCTAGTAAAAAGGGATAACGCAATTAACGCACCATTCTCAAACAATTCTCTAGAGGTTGAAAACAACCAATCGCCTGACAGTGGAAAAAATGATAACGACGCAGAGAATCCCGGCGACCTAGAGCAAGTAGATAAGCCTATTACCTTTATAATGCCCGTTTCAAATCCAGAAGAAATCGGTGAGTATAACGAGGCAATGGTTTTCAACCAAACGTTAAGTAGATATGAAAGTCATATGGCAATCGACTTCTTTGCTCCTGAGGGAACGGAAGTTTACGCAGTGTGCGACGGAACTGTTGAGGCTGTAGAAAGCACCCTCTTACACGGCACGACCATAGTAATAAATCACGGCAAAGGTGTAAAAAGCATATATAACTCTCTCGCAGACGGCGATAGCGTGTCCGTTGGTCAAACGGTAAAGCAAGGCGATTTAATTGGAGAAGTTTCTACAACCAATAGGCAAGAATTCAAAGAAGGACCCCATTTGCATTTTTCAGTTACGGAGAACGGCGAAGTTATAGACCCTATGAAATATTTAATAATGAATGAAAAATAGACGATAACGAATTATCGAAAAAAACCTCGAATAGTATATTAATAGTATACTTTCGGGGTTTTTTAATGAAAAGAATTTTATCTTATTTATGTTGTGTAGTTATTCTGCTAGTTTCGGTAGTCGTTGTCGGTTGCAACGGCTGTAACGGGTGTTCAGGGTGCAATGGTTGTGGAAAGGATAGCGATAGAAGTAAGTATAATATAACTTGTTCTTTCGACGGAAACCTATTAACGGCAACACAGGATTTTAGTTTTTATAACCAATATGAAAACTCCTTTTCGTCGTTAAAATTTAATCTTTTTCCAAACGCATATAGGGAAGGTGCGAAACATTCTCCGGTTCTTGCTCAGCACCTTAGTTTATCTTATCCAAACGGAATAAACTACGGAAATATTGAAATATCTTCGGTAACGCAAGAAGAAAAAGCGTTAGAATACAAAATTTGTGGCGAAGACCAAAACGTGCTGGAGGTTTTCTTACTAGAAGAAGTTTTTCCCGAGGAATACACAAGTATAACCATAGATTTTAAGGTTATAATACCAAACGTTGTTTCTAGACTTGGAATTAACGAAAAAGCGATAAACTTAGCAAACTTTTACCCAATTTTATGTGGATATGACAACGGATTTTACGAGTGCGTATACTACGGGATAGGCGACCCCTTTTATAGCGAATGTGCAGATTATTCGGTAAGTATAACGACGGATAAAGACTTGGTTGTAGCCGGTGGTGGAGAAAAGGTTTCGAGCAAAGAAAGCAACGGAAAAAAGACGACTACTTTTAGTTTAAGTAACGCTCGTTCTTTTGCTTGCGTTCTAAGTAAAAATTTTAAAACGGTAAGTGAAAAGGTAAACGAAACGAACGTAACTTATTACTATTACCAAGACGAAAACCCAAAAGACAACCTAAAACACGCCGTTAATGCACTTAATTTATTTAACGAAAAGTTTGGCGAATACCCTTATTCAACCTATTCGGTAGTTCAAACGAGATTCGTTCAAGGAGGAATGGAGTTTCCTACGATAACGCTGATAAGCGATAGCGTGGAAGGAACTGCTTACGGCGAAGTAATCGTTCACGAAACGGCTCATCAATGGTGGCAAACGGTTGTTGGAAACAACGAGGTCGAATACGGCTTTTTAGACGAGGGTTTAGCCGAATATTCGGTAGTTTTATACTTTGAAAATTATTCTAAATATGGACTAACGAGGAAGAGTTTAATGGAGTCTGCAGAAAAGACTTACAAGGTATTTTTCTCGGTGGTTGATAGACTAGATGGGAAGGTTAACACTACAATGATAAGAAGTCTCAAGGATTTTTCTAGTGAATACGAATACGTTAATATAGCCTACATAAAAACTTGTATAATGTATGACACTCTTAGAAAAACCATTGGCGACGAAAGGTTTTTTAAGGGGTTAAAACGCTATTACGAAGAATATTCTTTCAAAAACGCTACTCCCTACGATATAGTTGGCGTGTATGAAAAAATTGGTGCCGACACAAACGGTTTGTTTGAAAGTTTTTATAACGGAAAGGTTATATTGTAAAAATAAATTTTTAAAAACCAATGAAAAAATGCCAAAAAATCATAATAAAAAACAAAGGAATAAATATTATTTATTGACAAAGACGGGATTTAATGTTAAACTAGTTAGGAATATATATAACTAGTATAACGAGGAGCCTGTATGAAGAAATTTTTATTGGCAATTTTAGCGATAACCCTAGTAGTGGTAAGTTCGCTTGGATTATTCGCTTGTAATGAGGGGGGAGAGGGCGAAACCCCGTCAAACAACGGTCTAATTTTAACGAGATATAACGGAGACGATTTCTATACCGTTACCGGCTATGACGAGGAAAGTACTCAAACTAAATTAGTAATTCCTGCTAAAGCAGACGACGGAATAGCAATCAAATGTATTGCCGACGGAGCGTTAGAAGGTTGTTCTTTTGAAGAAATTGAAATTGCTTCCTCAATTGAAGAAATAGGCGAAGGCGCATTTAAAAATGCAACTAAACTTAAAAAAATTACTCTTCCATTCATTGGAAAATACTTTAATTCAGACGCTTATCCTAACCAAACCCCAGAGGGTGAAAGCGAGGCTGTAGACGGCGATTATTCTAAGGTTAAAGCTGTAGACGGACAAAGAAGCTTCGGCTTTATCTTCTCTACGGAAAGTTATTCTGGTGCAGTAGCAACGAGTTCTAGTCTAGGAAATTACTATTTGCCTTCAACATTAAGAACTGTTGTAATAAATCCAAAAGCTGAATACGAAATTCCAATGCAAGCGTTTGAAGGCTTATTAATCGTAAGTCAAGTTATCATGGAAGAAAACGTAGTTGGCATAGGACAAGGCGCATTCAAGAATGCCAAACAAATCAAAGTAAACGTTCCTGCGACTGTAAAAAATATTTACGATAGTGCTTTTGAGGGTGCAATCGTTTCAATGCTTACTTTTGAGCAAGGTAGCCTTCTACAAGAATTACCTGATAAGCTTTTCTTTGACGCTCAAATTAGAGAAATTGCTATTCCTAATAGCGTAAAGGTTATTGGCGAAGAATGTTTTGGTGCAACGGTTACGACTTCTAACGACGTAGACACTTCAACTTCTATTTTAGAAAAAGTTACTCTTCCACAGGATTTAACAATTATTAAGAGGGCTGCATTTAAGAATTGTTTTGAACTTAAAAACGTCGTTACGGATAACGTTCAAAATGGTGGTCAAATCGTAATCGAAGATTATGCGTTTATCAATTGTAAAGGTCTTTTATCTATAGATAAAAGCATATTTAAAGCTATTCCGGATAGCGCATTTTTAGGAACTAACGTATAAAATTAATATAAATAAATACACCGTTTGCTTTGAGGCAAACGGTGTGTTTTTTTCTACTAAGTTGTTATTGATTTAGTCGATTATAGTTAAATCGGTTAAAGTGTATTCCAAAACTCCTAGACAAGAATAGGTGCCAAGAGTGTAAATTGGTTCAACGTATTTATATATCACGTTTCTGTTTCCAAGATTTCCACATTCGCCGTTTTGAATATAAACAAATTGCTCAACGCCCATATTTTTGTCTTCAGAAACCCTAAATTTATATCTTTTAACGTTTATTTTGTCTTGGTCGTAATCCTCGCCGTTAATGGTTAAATCGCCTTGATTTATTTGCATTTCAGTCGTTCCCACGCCGTCGTTGGTAATCATAATATTTTTTTCAGCGCCGTATTGGTAAGAAACGGTAGGCATTTCATATTGCTCTTTTGCGCCAAGGTTGATATTGCGCATAACGAACAAAAGCTCGGAATTGTCGATTAAGGTTTGGCGTTTGTATTCGTATGTCGTTTCAGTCTTAGCGTTGTTATCGTATTTTGTTGAAACAACGTAATTTTTATCGTTATAAAGAACGCTGTTATTTGCCGTTACTTTTTGAATTTTAACGCTTTCGCCATATGCCACGATATAGTGCATGCATGATTCAGTAGTTGTGTATATAGGCATAAATCCTGAACTAGCTGGGGTAAAGTAAGTTGCTGTATGAATAGTGTCGACTTGGCTTTCTTCCGTTCCATTTTTAATGGTGTAAGTTAAGTTGAGTTCTAGAGTCGTTTCTAATTTATATATTAACACCGAACTTTTCTCTATTTCTTCTCGCATATCCGTTTTAATGCTCGAATCTAGGTGAGAAATAACGGATAGTCTTGAAACGTAGATTCCAGAATAATTATATTCAATTAAATTGTTTAGCCCAGAATTCTTTTTAATATCCTCTCCGTAAGAATCGCTCAAGCTTACTTGGTAAGTAGATTGTTGAACGTAACCCTCGTTAGGTTCTCCACTTGTTCCGTAGAAAAGAGGAGAGAACTCAAGGCTAGAGCCAGAGCAACCACAACCGGAAAGAACTACTACAAGCATTAAAATTGCGCTTACTAATACAATTAAAATCTTTCTCATATATTCTCCAAAGAATTAAAACTAAGTTAGTTTATCTTAAACATAATACCACAAATAACCTAAATTGTAAAATTTTATATTAGCAAAATAAAAATTAAGAAAAAAATAAGGTAAAAATTTTTCAAACTTGTCGAAATTGTCATATAAATATGTTAAAATAAAGGCATGGTAAAATTAATCAAAACAGACACCTATTATAACGTTTTTAATTTGCTTAACGATTGTCTGCAAAAAAACGTTAATAATCTAAGTGGTAAAAATCTAGTTTTCTTAGAAGAAAAAGTTTCGCTTATGGTGGAACGCTCCATCTGCCAAAAATTTAACGGTAGTTTTAATACCGAGGTTTATTCTTTCGGTAATTTTTTGCGTCTTAAGAAACCCCTTCCTAACGTTTTAACGAGGGAAGGCTCTGCTATGGCAATTAAAAGAATTTTATCTCTTACACCATTGAAGTGCTTTAAAAACAATAGAACCACTCTTGCGCCAACAATGTATCAACTAATCATTCAATTGAAGAGTGCAGGCGTATCTCCAGAAGATATTTTTGGGGCAATAGATAAGGTTTCAGGCGTTCTAAAAAACAAACTAACCGATATTGCTACTATCTACGACGAATATCAAAAATATCTACTTGCAAACGGCTATGAAGACCAAAGTTCTATGCTTTCTTATCTTCCATCCGTTATAGAAGCGCAAGCCGATATGCGTGATACCGACGTGTATTTGGTTGGATTTTCCTCATTTACTAGGCAGGCTAGAGAGGTTTGTAAAGCCTTACTAAAAACTGCGAAGTCGGTTACGGCAATTTTAGTTGAAGGTAAAAATTCTTACGCTTATTTAAACGAGACTACGGTTATTTTTGACGAGGTTTGTAAAAGTATAGGTATCTCGCCTATGAAAGAAGGGTTTAAGAGTAATTGGGCCGTCGAGGGTGAACGCGTTGTAAATAATCTTTTCAACCCTTTAGATAAGGGCAATAAAATTACAACTGATAAAATCTTTTCATATACTGCAAGAAATGGTTACGAAGAAATAGAAAAAATCGCTCAAACCATTAAGATAAAAGTAATGGAAGGAGAGTTTAGGTATAAAGATATTTGTGTGGCGTTAGACGATTTTGATGGCTATAAAGACTATATTAAAACTTGTTTCGATACCTTAGATATTCCTTATTTTCTTGACGAAAAACAAAAGCCGGATAACCACCCGTTAATTTTACTCGTGTTGTCTTATCTTGATATTTTTAGAAAAGGATTTGAGAGGAAAGCGATATTTTCTTTTGTTAAAAATCCACTGGTTTGCATGGATAAAGACTTTTTAGACAAATGGACTAAATACGTAAAAAAATATAATCTTTTCTATTCTGCTTTTCAATCGCCCTTTGAATTTACAACCGATAACCCTCAAGATTTACAAAAGTTTGAAGGGTTTAGAAAGGAAATCTTGTCTTACTTTAACAAATTCGACCTAAACGACTTAATGAAGAAGTTAAACGTTAAGGGGAAATTAGAGGAGTTTAGCTTGCAACTTAAAAATAGAAATCAAGCTGAAGAAAGGGCTATAAACGACCAAATTTTGCAAGCCGTTGAAAAGATTATAAACGATATCTCCACTATCCTACGTGGAATAAACGTTTCATACACCGAGTATAAAAATATCTTTACAAGTGGAATAACTGCTCTCGAATTATCTATAATTCCACAGTATAACGACGCAGTATTTATCGGTGGATTTAAGGAAGTTGCCCTTTCTAACAATAGATGTTTGTTTGCAGTAGGGCTTACCAGTGACCTTCCGTCTATTAAAGACGACGTTGCACTTTTGGTGGATAGCGAACTAGATACACTTGCTTCCCTAAAGGTGATGATAGAACCTAAAATTAGGGTAGTAAACCATAGAATTAAGGAAAACGTTGCACTAGCGTTAGCCTCGTTTAGCGAACAATTATACCTATCTTATCCACTAACTGCAAAGGGTGGTGGAAAGAACTCTAAAAGTGAAGTTTTAGCCTTTTTTGAAAATTCTTTTACTCTTAGAGATTTTCCAAACACTGATAGATATTTAACGCCAAAACAAGCTAAAAGTTCCTTCGCAAAAGATTGTAGCGACTTCTATCACGGAAACATTGACGATTTAGCCGAAGCCACCTCATATTTTTATCTAAACGAAGAAAACCCAGAGTTACAACGTTTAGCCATGCTAAGTGGAAAAGAATTAAAGATTTATCTAGAGAAAAATAAAAACGTAGTGGTCTCAAACGTAACTTCTCCAACTACGATAGAGGACTATTATAAATGTCCATATAAATCTTTCCTTTCGCATGCATTAAGAATTCGTCAAGACGAGGATGGAGATGTAACCCCACTTTCTTTCGGCAACCTAATGCACGATATTTTTGCTGAATATTTAGCAAATATAGAATTAGTAAAAGACCAACAATCTTCTAATGAATTATTTAATCAAATAAGAGATAAAATGCTTTGCAGAAAGGATTACAAGCGTTTTGATAACGACAAAAGTTTTTACTACGCAATAGAGCGTGCGTTAAAAGAATGTGAAAGATTTTGTTTTAAAACTTATTTGTCAACGCTAAATTCAAAGTTTAAAACTGAAAAAGATGATATTGAAGTGCCTTTTGGTAGGTTGGATAAAACTGGAAGAGGATATCCTGCGATTTCTCTTCTAGACGGCAAGGTGGAACTAAACGGAAAGATTGATAGAATAGATACCTACGGCGACTATTTTAGGGTTATAGACTATAAGACGGGAAGTGCAGATATTGGTAAGGATAAATTATTCACCGGATTAAAATTACAACTCTATCTTTATGCGCTTGCAGTAACCGATAAAAAGGTTGCAGGGCTTTACTACATGCCTGTAAACGATTCGTTTAAGGGCGCAGACAAGAAGAACGAGCCGTTAGTGATTGGTCAAACTCTTAACGACCAAGAGATTATAGAAAGTCAAGATACTACGATTAAAGAAAACTTAAAAAGTGATTTTTTGCCTATTTCAATGGGTAAGGACGGATATAAAGGCGTTATAAGTAAGGAGAATTTAAACGCTTTGATTACTTATGCTAAAAAGATTAGCGAAAAGGCTGTTTCTCAAATGGCAGATGGGGTAATCGTTGCGTCTCCGTTTGAAAAGACGTGTGAAAGTTGTCCTTTCGTGGCGCTTTGCCAAAGAGAAAATGAAGAGGGAAGAACGATTAATTCGATAAGTGAGGAAGATATCGTTTCTGCACTCAAAGGAGAGGAAGAATGTTAGAAAAAGATAAGACTGTTAGTCTAAAACCCGAACAACAATCGGCTATCATGCACGACGACGGCAATCTTTTGGTTTCTGCCTCTGCTGGAAGTGGAAAAACTTTCGTAATGATAGAAAGGCTTATCCGTTTAGTTCAAGAGGGAAAGGCTAAACTAGACCAAATTCTTGCCGTAACCTTTACCGAGGCGGCGGCTTTAGATATGAAAGAAAAATTAAAAAAAGCTTTAAGAAAGAGCATTTCTAAGGGCGATACTAATTTAGCAAGTGTCGTTACCGAAGTCGAAACGGCAGATATTTCTACCATTCACGCTTTTTGTGGTAGGCTTATAAGAAAATATTTCTTCGTAGTAGGCGTTTCTCCAGACTTCGTTATTGCCGACGAAAATCAGGCTAACCTAATCAAGCAAGAAAGCCTTAATAAAACGTTTAGAGACTATTATAAAAGAGGTGATAAAAAGTTTTTAGAATTGGTGGATAAATTCTCTAACAACCGTTTAGACCAAGGTTTTAGAGATTTAATACTATCGACTTTTGATTTCTTCTCTGCCGAAGCAAACCCAAGAGAAAGCGCCTTTGCAACTTTAGTAAATTATCAAGAAGATAATTTTAGTTTTCTCGTAGAAAAATACAAAGGTTATTTTAACGAGAGGTTAGGGCTAATTAAGGAGCAAGTGGAATACGTTTTTGACGGCTTAAACCGCTTAGGATACGAGGTGGGTGTAGCCTTTTGCCGTGGATTAATTGAGGATATCGAGAAAATTCAGGGTATGAATGCTTACGAAGTGGCACAAAACGCCGACCTTTCTAGAAGGCTAACTTTCGAGCGTAATCTTTGTGAGGACGGCAAGAGATTGAAGGATACGCTAATTGAGGCGAGAAAGCGTATAAAGAAGATAATAGAAGAATATTCTAAGCACTTAACGACTGAGGAAAACGATAGGCGAATTTTAACCGAGGCGAGAGAGGACACGCAAAAGATATGCGAAGTTTTGGGAGAATTTTCTACCAATTATCTTAACGAGAAAACCGAAGAAAACCTTTTAGATTTTTCCGATTTAGAGCATTTTGCCCTTAAAGTCTTGCAGGATAAAGAGGTTTGCGACGGGGTTAAAGAGAAATATAAATACGTTTTTATTGACGAGTATCAAGACGTAAACGGTGTTCAAGAGGAAATAATTTCAAAAATAACTAGCGATAATTTATTCATGGTGGGAGACGTAAAACAAAGCATTTACGGATTCCGTGGTTGTCGTGCCGATTTTTTTGCAAACAAGTTACAGTCAATGCCTCAACAAGGGCAAAAAACTTTGCAATTAAATTACAATTTCCGTTCTGCAAACTTAATTTTGAAAAGGGTAAACGATATTTTTACCTATACCATGACCGAGCAAAAGTTTGGCATAGATTACACTAAATCCCTGCTTGTTTCTGGTGGAATTTACCCACCAGAGGCGATTGGTAGGGCTGAAATTCACCTAATTCCAAAAACCAAAAAGCAAAGGGAAGAGGTTAGAAGGGACAGAATTTACGACATTCTAGAACAACTTAAGGAAGATAACGAGGAAGAGGCAGAAAAAATAGCGTCGTTAGTTGCTAGTATAATAAATCAAGAAATCAACAAGACTTATTACGATACTAAGAGTAAGGAATACAAGAGAATTACGTTTGGCGACATAGCCATTTTAACTAGGAATAAAGATAACGCTTACGTGGCTGGAATAGTAAACGGATTAATAAAACACGGCGTTCCTGTAGTTTCAGAAATCTCACAAGATATTTGTCAAAGTCCGGAAATTCAAACTCTTATAAACCTATTAAAGTTAGTAGATTGCTTTAACGGAGATATTCCTCTTGCTAGCGTTCTAAAAAGTGCAATTGGTAAATTTAGCGAGGAAGACCTTGCCGAGATAGTTTTATTCTATACGCAAAATTTCAAGCCTACCGAACAAAAACCAAGGCTTGGAAGTTTTTACGACGCTTACGTTTATTATCTAGAAAATGCAACGACTAACCTTAAGGCTCGCTTAAAAGATTTTAACGATTACGTTAACGAACTAAGATTTTTGGCCGATTTTATAGGCGCGAAAGGCGTGTTGGAAAAGGTCGTTTTAGACACCGATTACGTAGCTGAAAACCTAGCCGATAGAGGTGGAAGCCTAAGGGCAAAACGTATTAGAAAGTTTATAAAGGAAAGCGAGGTCTCAAACAAGAGACTAACTATACAAGAGTTTCTCTCGCTAATTGAAAACAATAAAAAAGCTTTCGACCTAGCTGAGGTTGCCGAGGAAGACACGGTTAAGATTTTAACCATGCACGCCTCTAAGGGCTTAGAATTTCCAGTAGTAATCGTATGTGGATTGGAAAGGAATATACACCAAGAAAACAGCAAAAATCCTTGTTATTACGATAGGGAATATGGGTTTGCGATAAAAAGTTTTGATACTAAGACTAGGACCAGTGGAGAAACCTTACTAAGGGGAATAATTAAGGAAAAGCAAAGGGTAGACGGATTAAAAGAGGAATTAAGACTTTTATACGTTGCCCTCACTAGACCTACGTATTCTCTTCATATGACTCTTCAATGCGACGATTTTTCAAACCCTGGTGTTTTTATAGATGCAAAAAACTTTAAGGATTGTATACCACCTAATCTTCCTAAGACGTTGCACGAAGAAGATGAGTTTAATTTCATAAGACGAGAAAAGGAAGTTAAATCGGTTATCTTTGGCAGTCCTGATAGTGAGATAAAAGATAGAATTAAAAGCAATTTTGAATACGTTTACCCTTATAGTGAGGACGTGCAAACGCCTTTAAAAACAGCAGTTACAAAAGAGCTTGCCCAATTAGACCAAGATAATTTAATTCATTATCTATTCCAGGAGGATTCCACCGACGTTGAAAGGGGAATAATAGCGCATAAATTATTAGAAAATATTGATTTTTCAAGGCAAGTAATAGTAAAAAATCAAGCCGAGAGTCTAGTTAAAAGAGGAGTTTTAACCGAGCAAGAAGTGGGTAAAATCAATCTTGAAAGAATTCAAAAAGCCTTTGATAGTGGTGCATTTGACGGATTGGATGGAAGGACTCTTTATAGAGAAAAACCTTTTATATGTGCAGTAGATGCAAAGTTTTTAAGACCAACCTCTTCAAACGAGAAAATAGTTATTCAAGGAATTATAGACCTGTTAGCAGTTAATGAAAAAGATGCGATTATTATTGATTATAAATATTCCTCGTTAGTTCCTGAAAGCCTAAAATTAAAGTATCAAAAACAACTGGAAATCTACGCAAAGGCATTTACGGAAACGACAAAAATTCCCGTTTCCAAAAAGATATTAGTTAACGTGTATTCTGGCGACGTCGTTGAAATTTAATATAAAATCAGTTAAAAATAGACAAAAAGACTAATTTTTTTGAGGCATTAAACCTCTAACATAGTTTAGAGGTAAAATATGGCGCAAAAACTTTCTTCTTTCGTATTAGGACTAATAGGAAAACTTAGCGAACAACTTTGTTTTATCATTTGTTTGGGACTGCTAATAGTTATGGGTGTAACAAGGGTTGCCGTAATCCTTGTAAAGGGCGAATACAAACGGCTAGACTTTATAAGACAGCTGTTTTTAAGTTTTTCCGTTTTGTTTTTTCAATTTTTACACATGATTGTCGTGAACGGCATCTTGGAATATTTTTTAATAAATTCTTGTATTAGTTTGTTTTTCTTTACGATTACTTTGTGTTTGCCTGTTAGAAAGAAAAGGCTCAAAAAAGAAGAAAAAGAACTTGCGTCGTATTTAGATAAACAACTGCGCTTTCAAAATCTTTCCTCTACGTTGAGAGAGACTGAAGAAAATGAATACAAAATCATAAAAGAGAGGCCTATAGAGACTGTAGAAGTTCAACCTTTTCATAAGAAATCGTTAGAAGTTCCAATTGATTATTCGCACGTTAAAAACGTAATAGAAAGACTTAATTATTTTCCACTATCGGTAAACGACAAGCGTCAAGTTAGAGACTTAGAGGGATTTCTCGTAGAGGCAGAATCGGGCGAACAGTCTCCAATTCTTAAAAGCAAGATAAATGACGGACTGGGCGCATTGCTAAAAATAATGAGTAAATATGGTGCTTAAATTAGATAAAAGCAACTAATTTATAAATAAAATAAAAAAGCAAAGACGGATTACTTAGTGTAAATCCGTCTATTTTTTGCAAAAAAAGAGATTTTCTATTGATTTTACAATTATTTTAATGTATAATGATTGTGAATAATAACGGCTTAGCCTACAAAGGTGAGGGGTAAGGAGAATTATGGCATTTTTTAAGAAAAAAAGAGATGAAGAACAAAGCAGAATTATAGTAACTCAAGGTGCTAAAGGTAAAGGTGTTGAGGGCTATAATCGTTTAAAAGATAACATCTTATATTTAAATGCAGATGGTAACCATAAGGTTATCCAAATAGAATCTTCTTCTGCAAGAGAAGGAAAAACTACCGTTGCTTGTAATTTAGCCGTAAGTTTAGGTTTGACGGATAAAAAGGTTTGCTTATTAGATTTAGACTTCCGTCGTCCAAGAGTTCATAGATTTTTTAATATTAGTAAAGACGAGGGTCTTGCAGAGTATTTCTTAGGCGACCTTACTAAAGACCAAATCATTAAAAAGACCGAGTATGCTAACGTAGACGTGATTACTAGAGGGGGAGAAATTTACAACTCTTCTTTGGTGCTTGTTTCTGACAAATTCAAGGAACTTATCGCATCATTAAGAAATCAATACGATTACGTTATCGTAGACTGCCCACCAGTTTTACAGGTATCGGACTACATTCACATATCAAAAGTAACCGACGGAGTTATCTTCCTAATTGCATATGGAATTACTACAAAGGCACAGGTTGCCGAGGCAATTAAGGAATTGAAAAATAACGACGCTAAAATTTTAGGAACCGTTCTATCAATGTATAACAGAAAGGACGGAGGATACAACTACTATTACTAATCCATTCGAGGAGAAAAAATTGATAGACATACATTCGCATATTCTTCCTTCAGTGGACGACGGTAGCGCTGATATCGAACAGTCTTTAGCCATGTTAAAAGAGTGTTACGATATGGGTATTACGGACGTTGTTTTAACACCACATTACCGTGGGAAATTTTGTAAAACGCCACAAGAATTGACCTTAGCGTTTAGGAATTTCAAAAGGAGAATAAAAAAAGAGAAAATAGACGTTAACGTTTATCTAGGTCAAGAAATCTATTTCACTAACGACTTTATGAGTGAGTTGAGTGAAGGAAAGGTGCTTGCATTAAACGGCACTAAACACCTTTTAATCGAATGCCCTTACGACGACGATTGCGACGTTACCGATTTAGTTTACGAGTTGAATTATAGAGATTACGTGCCAATTATAGCGCACGTAGAAAGATTTCCTTACATATCTATTGAAGATATAAAAGAAATAAAAAAACTCGGTGGTTTAATTCAAGTAAACGCAGGTTCGTTATTTTCAAAAGATAAAAGGATAGACAGAAAGAAAATTAAAAAGTTATTTAAGTATAACTTAGTAGATTTTGTTTCTAGCGACGCACACTATACTAGAGTTAACGAAATGAAAAGGGCGTATGCCTTCGTAGAAAAGAAATACGGCAAAGAAGTTGCTCAAAAAGTATTTAACGACAACGCTAAAAGTATTATTGAGGGTTAGAGATTTTCTAACCTTTTTTAATAGAAAGGGACATAAATGGATAAAAGAATTATAGCCATTGGTGGTGGCGAAATTAAAAATAAAACCACTCTAGAAATTGATAGATACGTAGCAGAGTTAGCCAAAATTCACGCAGGCGAGAAACGTGCCAACGCCCTATTTATCGGCACGGCGTCTCACGATAGTATGCCATACTTTAACAGTTTTAGAAAAACTTACACGTCGGTTTTTGATATTAAGGCAGAAGTTGCCCTTATCGTATACGGTGAAATGGATATGGAAAGAATTAAGGGCAAAATAGAAAATGCCGATTGCATTTATATTGGTGGTGGCGATACCGTGTATATGCTAGAAAAATGGCGAGAAGTCGGCATGGATAAGCTTCTTATAGAGGCATACGAAAAAGGCACTATTATATGTGGTCTTTCGGCTGGGGCGATTTGTTGGTTTAACGATATGTATACCGATTACCAAATAATGCGTGGCGAAAGTAGTGAATACGTTCTAAAAAAAGGTCTTGGAATTCTCGATGGAACGGCTTGTCCACACTTTAACGAAAGGGAAAGCGACTTTGTTGCCAATATGAAAAAACACGATATAAAGTGGGCTTACGCTATTGAAAACGATTCGGCAATAGAGTTTGTTAACGGAGAGTTTACTAAAAGTATTTCTTCGGGTGGAAAGGCATATCTTTTAGCCAACGAAAATGGCGAAATAACTAAAAAGGAAATTTAATGGAAAACTTTAACCTTAAAATGGAAAAAATAATAGAGGAGCATAATGGAGAAAAGCCGACGCTTTTACTACATAGTTGTTGTGCGCCTTGCTCTTCTTCCGTTTTAGAAAGACTAGTAGAAAATTTTAAAGTAACGATTTTTTATTATAACCCCAACATAGATACTTTAGAAGAATATCAAACTAGAGTGCAAGAGCAATTACGTTTATGCAAGACCTTTGGGGTAGAAGTTATAGCGAGCGACCATTGTAAACAAGATTTTATAAATGCCGTAAAGGGTTTAGAAAATGAAAAAGAGGGTGGAAGTAGATGCGCCGTTTGTTTTAAGTTAAGACTTGTAAAAACGGCAGAGATGGCAAAGCAAAAGAATTTTGATTATTTTGCAACTACCTTAACCGTAAGCCCATTAAAAAACGCTACTTTGATTAACGGAATAGGCGAAGAGATGGGTAGAGAAAGTGGCGTTAAATATCTTCCAAGCGACTTTAAGAAAAAGGGAGGATATTTAAGAAGTATCGAGTTGTCTAAACAATACGATTTATATCGTCAAAACTATTGTGGTTGTGAGTTTTCAAAAGAGAAAGAATAACCCATAAAGGAGAAAATTATGGAATATGCAAAGTATAAGTTAACAGGCAACGACCTAGCGCCAACAATCGTTAGCATAGGCGAAAAAAGCACCCCTATCTGGCGTCAAAATCGTTGGGAAGAGGGCGAATATCAAGAGTTTGTTAGAAAGAATGGCTGTGGACATTGTTGTGCAACTATGGCGCTTAATCTTCATGGAATAAAAATAAACCCACACGAAGAATTCACTCTTTGCCGTAAACTTTGGGGCGTGCCTAATTGGGAAAACGGATATAACCAAGATAATTTTCAATCTGTTTCAGGCATTACAAAAATATTAAATTATCACGGCGTAAAGGCAGAATACTTTGGCGTCCCTGATTTAGAAAGCGTTAAAAAGCATTTTGAAAGTTCGCTTAAAGAGGGCAAACAAATTATATTTTGGTCTAGTCCAAAAGAAGATTTTCCAGAAAATCCATTTTCCAAGTTCGAACATTACGTTATGGCTGTTGGTTATACCGAAGAGGGCAAAATTTTAGTTGCCAATAGTTCGGAAAGATGGACGGCAACGGCTGTTCACGAAGTAGAGATAGAAACTATCCTAAAGGCGTTATTTTTGGGCGCATCACCAATAGACCTAACGTGGGGAGAAAGAAAACGCTACGTTAATTGTTCTGGTTACGTAGTAGTGGGATAAAAAAAGGAATATAAAAAAGGCACGGAATTTCCGTGCCTTTTAGTATGTAGTTTAATTATTTAGAGTAAATGGTTTTGCCGTTTCTTAAAGTTAGCATAACGTTAAATTCGCCGTCTAAAACAACAAGGTCTGCATTCTTGCCAACCTTAATCGAGCCAACCTCACTATCAATTTTAAGGTTTTTAGCAGGGTTAATTGTTGCAAAGTCAATAGCGTCGGTGAAAGCAACGTCAAGTTTAAGAACTAGGTTCTTAACGGCTTGATTCATTTTAAGAATACTGCCTGCTAAAGCACCGTTTCTTAATCTTGCCTCGCCGTCTTTAACGATAACTTCTTGTCCACCTAGTTCGCTTAATCCGTCAGGAAGGTGTTTAGCACGCATACTATCGGTAATAAGTGTGAACTTGTCGTGTGGTTTATTCTTAATAAGTAATTTAATAGCAGGGGCTGATAGGTGAACTAAATCGCAAATGGCTTCGCTATTTAAACTATCGAATAACATTGCGCTACCAACCACGCCAACGTCTCTATGGTGTAGACCCTTTTGAGCGTTGTAGGTGTGAGTGATGTTAGATAGACCACTTTCGATTGCCTTTTCAATATTTTTATAGCCTGCGTCGGTATGTCCTGCACTAGCGATAACACCCTTTGCCGTCATGTGTTTAATAAGTTCGTCAGCACCTTCAACTTCTGGGGCAAGGCTAACTATTTTAATAGCGTTTCCACTCTTTTCGTTGTATCCATCAAAAACTTCAATACTTGGCGTTGCAACGTATTCTAGTGGTTGAGCGCCTATGTGTTTGGTAGAAATAAACGGACCTTCAAGGTGAATACCTAAAACTTTTGCGCCTTCTTCCTTGTTAAGTGAAATATATTCCTTAACGGCAGACATAGCCTTGTTGATGTTTTCAGGGCTTTGGGTCATTGTCGTTGCTAAAAAGCCTGTTGTTCCTTCGCTCGCAACTGCGTTTGCTATAGTGGAAAGCGCTTCAACCGTGCCGTCCATAGCGTCTGCGCCCATTGCTCCGTGAATGTGTTGGTCGATAAAACCAGGAACTAACACACAGCCTTCTTCAAAAGGAATAACTTCGGTTATAACTTTTTCATCCTCGCCAACATAAGCGATTTTATCGTTCTCTATGCCTACGCAAGTGGTGATAACACCTTGTCCTTCGATATATGCTTTAACGTTTTTAAATCCTTTCATTTTTACACTCCGTAACTGTTGTTAAATAGATTTTATCACTATATTTTGCTATTGTCAACGGGAAAAGGAAAGGTTAGAAAATATTAGAAAATTGTATGGTAAACGTTTGTGGAATTTGCTCGGTAAGTTCTAGTAAGACTTCTATTTTAGAGATGGCGTCTTTCCATTCTTTATCTCTAACCAGAGTAGCCGTTTCGGCTATCCAAAGGTCCATTTCTTTTAGTTCGGTGTGTGGAACAATCATGTGAAGAGTTTTCTTCTTTTTTAGCCAAACTTTTTGAAGTGAATAAATATCGTCAATAGTTGCCGTTTGGTCGTCCACTTTTTCGTAAACGATTTCAAGAGAAGAGTGCAAATCGTCAAATTCATTTTTAATATAATAACCTTCCCAAATAGCGCCACCAAGCAATATCAGCGAAACGCAAATTAAAGAAACAATAGTTTTTACCATTTGATGCCCTCCGGAAGTGAGTAGTGAATTATCTCGTAAGGCTTGTTCTTGTATTTTAGATAAGATTTTCCGTTGCCATCTACCGTTAAGACTTCGGTATTTTTAACCGATTTTCCAAGCGAGGACATGAACCTACTTACGTCGTCTTTTGTGCAGTTAATAAGTTTACAGTTGCTATTTAAAATTTTTCCGTCGTCGATTAAAAGTAATGGTATAGACGAAGTTTCTGGCGTAACGTTTTGTTTTTCTAGGGCAGAGAGTTTGCCGTTAGATTCAAAGATAGCGTAATCTAGTTGGTCTAAAGAAAAATAGCCTGCGCTACGCATAGATTCTATTAAGTCTTCTACGCCCATATTATTCTTTTTAAGTTCTTTAACGTCAACGCCGTTTTTGTTTATAACCACGCTGGGTTTTCCAGAAAGCACTCTTTTGCTAATACCACCCCATTGTTCTATTAAAGAGAATAATTGGTGAAAAATAAAGAGGGTGGCAACGGCAACGATTCCATAGATTAAGGGAATGGAAACGTCTGCCATAGGCACGCAAGCAAGGTCTGCGATAATAAGGGTAACTATAAATTCAAAAGGTTGCATTTCTCCAATTTGGCGTTTGCCCATAAGCCTAACAAGGACAACCAATACGATAAATATTATAGAAGTTCTAATAAAAGTTAAAGCCATACAAAAAGTATGGATAATTAGTAGGTTATTATGCGTGATGTCTTGACAGGATAGAGAAATTTTGGTATTATAAGCGCATAGAGTAGTAAAGATGCGTCAAGTGTTGCAAAATGGGATGTCGTTTGCAAACGAAAGGCAAAGCCCTGCGGTATCTTTACGCGTCCGCTATCATTTTTAAGCGCTATTTGTCGCAAAAATTATATCGGTCTCTCTAAAATTATTTTGGGAGATTTTTTTAATGCAAAAGGAAGTTCAAAAGAAGAGTCGTTTTAAAAGGGTTCTCTTTTCGGAGATTATGGAAAACTGCACGGAAACGCAGAAAATAGCGTATATCGCTATAATGACTGCGCTTACTTGCGTATGCAATATGCTTTTTGAATTTAAGCTTGCCGATACGCAATTTTCCTTAACTATATTCTTTTCTTGTATGACTGGAATTATAATCGGTCCACTTTTTGGTTCTGTGGTGTGTTTTTTAGGAGATTTAGTTGGATACCTATATAATTCAGGTGGTTTTGCTTATATGCCTTGGATAGGTATAAGCATGGCGATAGTCGCCTTAATATCAGGACTTGTCGTTAACGGATTAGATTTCAAGTTTAAGGGGCAAATTTACTTAAAATTAGCACTAGTAAGTATACTTACTTTTGCTATCTGCACCGTTGCAATTAACACCACGGCGTTTTGGCTACTTTATAGCAAAAAGAAGGTTCCATACTTTGTTTATTTAGTAACGAGGCTATTTGTTCAAGGGCAAATATGGAATAGTTTAGTAAACTATACTTTGATTTTCTTGCTATACCCATTAGTGTATAAGGTTAAGGAAATTCTTGAAAAAAATAAATAATAAACAAAACGGCTTGATTAAGCCGTTTTCTTTTTTAGCATAAGTTTGATTTTTTGATTTAAGGTAGTAAAAGCTACTATTCCAAAGCCGAAAAATAGAAGTAGGTTAAATAGGCAAATAAGCAAGCAACAAACCATAAGGGTTAAAAACGTTCCAAGCGCGCCAAGTAAAATTCGTTCTAGGAAAAAACCGAAAATCACGGTGGGTATAGTCGTTAAAAATGCGGTAAGCATAAATTTAAGGTATTTAGGCTTTTGAACGCAGTTTTTACTTATTAGCCGTAGGTTAAGTATGGAAGTAAGCCCAAACACAAAGGAAAACCCAATTAGTATCGAGTATATTCCTATAAAGGCAGGCAATATCCAAATGGAAAGCAACATAAGAATACTGCTAACCACGTAAAAGGTTAGGGTTTTTGTTTCTAGCCCGATAGAGTTTAGTATAGAAGTGGTCAAACTAGAAAGGCTCATAAATAGCGTGAGAATAGCAGTAGCCTTTAAGTATTTGCCACATTGATATTCGCCGAAAATAAGAATGCCTATTTCTTCGCCACAAACAAGAAAGACGGGAATAAAAAGCATAGCGATAACGCTAGTAATTTTAATTGCCTTTTCCACGTCCCGTTTTAAGTAGTAGTGTTTGCCGTTATAAAAGTTTTCGCTAATTTCGGGGATAAGAACAAGAGTAAACGAGCCGATTAGCGTGGTCGGTATTGAAAGGATAGGAAAGGTTTGCCCAAGCATTGCACCAAACGAGCGCATAGCTTCGCTTTTAGAATAACCTGCCGAGATGAGTCGTAGTGGTAGAATGATAGAAACAAGCGAAGTGGCAAACGAGTTAGCCGAGCGCATAGCCGTTATCGGCATGGCAGATTTAATAAGTGGCTTAAATTCCGAGATAGGGTTGCTAAAGCGATTTTTCCTGATAAAGAAGATAATAAGCGCAAGCGAAAAAGAGAATAGATAAGAAACTAGCACGGCAACGCCTACACGGAAAGCCCCTTGGAAAACCGAAGATGAAGAGGTTACTAAAATAACCCCTACGATAATCATAACCATTTCCTCTAGTAGTTCGATTATGCTGTAGGGCAAGAAATCTTTATTGCCCCAAAATACCCCACGAAGCACCGAGTATACGCAAGTAAAGGTTAACCCCGGTAGTATAACTAAAAATATTTGAAATGAGCGTTTGTCGGCAAAGAGGAAAGAAAGTCCGTCGCCTGATATATAGAATATAAGGGTTACGGGCAGGGCAAAGATAAGTGGCAACAAAATTCCTGCCGTAATAACTTTGCTAACTTTAAGTGGTTGCTTTTGTGCCTTATACTTGGTCATAAGTCTAGAAACGGTAATTGGAATTCCAGAACAACAAAGGGTATACAAAAGCCCAAAAACGGAAAGCGCAACTGAGTAAAGTCCAATGCCTTCAGCGCCGATAGAATGTGAAAGGTAAATGCGATATAAAAAACCTAAAACCTTTTCGCTTACCGAAAAGACCGAAACGATAGCCACCGTTTGAAAAAACTTTCTCAAAATATTTTACTCCGTTAGATTAGTATATATAAGTTTATTCGAACAGCAAAATAAATATAATAAAAACAAAAAAAGACCTAGCGTTTGCTAGGTCTTTTTAGCGCAAAATTACTTAATTTAACGGCGTTAACGGCACTTCTCCGTCGGTGCAAACAACTTTGGTTGCAGGGCAATCCAAAATCCAATTCTCTTTTTTTTCTATTGATTTCCAGTCATTAGTTTTGCCACTATAGGTTATATTTGCCAATGAGTAGCAGCCAAAGAAGGTGTGGAAATCTATATGAGTTATACTAACAGGTATTGTAACTGTTTTTAATGAATAACATTGATTAAATGCTAAGATAGCGATAGACTTACAGTTACTATCAATATTTGCTGTGATAATGTTTGTTTCTGAGGAAATTAAACAAGCGTATTTATTTTCTGAACTACCTAAATACATTAACCCCTCTTTGACATTATACTGTAGTGAAGAGCATCCTAAAAAAGCATTTGAGCCTATACGAGTTGTATTGTTTCCTATAGTTACACTTGATAATGAAGTGCACCATTCGAAAGCTTGAGGTCCTATATCAGTTACACTATTTGGAATTACTATATTTTCCAATGAAGTGCAATTACTAAATGAACACAATTCTATAACTGTAACGCTATTGGAAATGGATATTTTTGTTAACGAAGAACAACCCATGAATGCATAAATACTTATTTCTTTTACGCTATAAGGGACGATAACACTTATTAATGAAGAGCAATTTGTAAAAGCCCACGCATCAATATCAACAACTGGTTTTCCCTCAAAAATAGGAGGAATAATAACATTTGTATCCTTGCAAGAGCCTATTCCTGTTACTATATAACTGTCTGTTTCGGTGTCAAGTTCGTAACTTAAACCTTGGCTATATACTATATCATTACTTTGATTATTAGTTTTGTTGTCTTTATCTTCGTTACTACATCCAACTAAACAAAATGATGATATACTTGTAAGCAACACGCAGAGTAATATTTTTAACAAAAAGCCTCTTTTCATAATGAATCTCCTATAAAAAATGCGTGCAGTTATAAACTGTGTGAGTGTTTTTATAAGTTAATCAATCTTATAAAGACACTTTTTACACAATTAATAACTGTGTAAACATATTCATACAGTTATAAACTGTATATCAACAATTATACAATTACAAACTGTATAATGTCAAGTATGGAAAAGAAAGTTTTAGAACAACTTAAAAATTTAGGTGGGGAACTTCAAGAGTTAAGAAATCGTATGCCCTTAAAAAACGGAAAGCCGTGGACACAGCAAGACGTTGCAGATGAACTTGGAATAACTTATCAATCTTATCAAGCGTATGAACTCGGCAAGGCTTATCCTACGCTTAAAAACTTCCTAAAGTTAGCCGAACTTTTCGACGTATCATTGGATAGTTTAGTTGGAAAAAAAGAAATTTGAAGAATAACAAAAAAACTCAGTTTTAATTAAAACTGAGTTTTTTGTTTAGTCTTTTGCAATATTGATTAAGTGAATAATATTGAGATACACTCGACTAACGCTCGGTATGACAACATTATTCACGTGTGGAATATGTTTTCTACATAATTATTTATCCAAAATTTCCTTTAGGACAGGGGCGATGGCTTTTGCCATTAGGTAAAAACCAAGGTCGTTAGGGTGGCATCCGTCTATGGTGCAGTTGCCTTCTATTTCAAGTGGGAAGATTTTAGTTCCGTCTATAAAATACACGTTGTTATCGCCAAGTGTCTTTGCCTTTTCTACCGTTTCTAAAATAATTGCTTTTCTATCAAAAGTGTCTTGCAAGGTAGACTTGCCAACTCTCGATACAAAAACTATAGGCGTATCCTTATGCGCCTTTCTTATGGTTTCATAAAGAGGGAAGTGTGTTTCTTTAAGTGCCTCTGGTGATTTAGCGTTGTAGTCGTAATCTATAACGTAAACTGATGGGTCGCATTTTGCCATATATTCGCAAACTGCCTTTTCGCCGTGGGCAGAACCCGTTACACCGATATTGTAAACGTCGGTATCCACCATTTGAGAAATTAAGTTAACGTAGTCTAGTCCCGGTCTACTTGCGCAACCACCATGAGTGATAGACGAGCCGTAGAACATAACGTATCCGTCGTATTTATAATCTCTTGGTGCTTTAATCTCGTATTCGTCAGTCATTCCAATATAAAGTTCTTTAATTCCATTATATATTGGCAAATACAAGGTAATCTCGTTAAACGACTTGTCGTTCTCGTCAGTTTTAAGTGTAAATTCGCCAGAATAATAAACTAGGTTTTTACCATTCTTAAAACCTTCTAACCTTTCGTTAGCCGTAACTGCGCCAGAAAAGTAAGAAATCTCTTTATCTTCTAACCCTTTTAGAACGTCTTTAAGTTCGGCTGAAAACTTGCCTAAAAATGCATTGTTTTTATAAACTGAAATGCCGTAAGTGTTAGTCATTGGCATGGAAGAAGATACAACGCCGTCTGCAATTCTACCTACTGCTCTAAAACCAATCTTGTTAGCATTGGTAGAAAAGCGAATCCTTCCACCAGCAGTAGCACCGGCGTAAACCTTGTAGCCAATGCTCATTTTGTCGCCTTCTTCAAGAGAATATCTTAAATAGCAGTTATCTTTTTGAGAATAGAACACGCCACAAACTTTAGCAGACGACGATTTTGCGTCTACCCATTTTAGATTTGTAGAAGAAATGCCACTTGGCTTAAAATTCTTATCAATTGCTTCAATTCCCATTTTAGTCTTCCTTTAATAGTTTTTTCATTAACGGCTCAAGCGTTTTTGCCATGCGATAAAAACCAAGGTCGTTAGGGTGGCAGTTGTCAACCGAGCAAGAATCTCGGCAGTCCTTACCAAACAATTTTCTTCCGTCTATATAGTAAACGCTTTTGTCGCCGTTACTAATCGCTTTTTTATATGACTTTTTAATAACCCTTCTAAATTTTTCACATTCAAAACTAAAATCGCAGTTAGGTTTAGTCATAAAGATTATAGGTGCATCAGGGTGCGCCTTTCTAATCTTTTCATACATAGGGTAGTGTGTTTGTTCTAAATATTCAGGGGTTGGGGCGTTGTAGTCGTAGTCCATTACGTAAACGCTACAATTTAGGCTTGAAACGTAATCTACCATTGGTGGCTCTGCTTTGCCCGAACCAGAAAAACCAAGATTAATAAAATCGCAGTCGAGTTTTCTAGATAAAATAGAAGGGTAGTCGTTTCCTGGGTGAGATGCGCAAGCACCTTGAGTGATAGACGAGCCGTAGTAAAGCACAGGCAAAGTATTCTTATAAGGGTTTGGTTTAGAAATTTCGCTACCCTTTTTAACGCCCACGCTCATTTTTTGAACGTTATAGTATAGTGGAAAATAAATCTCAACGTCGTGAACAACGCTATTCTTAAAGGCTTTCTTGCTTATTTCCATCATTCCATCAAAACGAACGATTGCATTGTTGCCTTCAACAAAGTCAGTAAATAGAGGGGCAATAGTGCCTGCGTAGAGTCCGTCCACGTAAACGGAAAATCCTGCTTGTCCAAAGAAAGGCATGTGTGGCATAACGCCAACGAATTTTTGTTCTGCCTTAATTGCAAACACGTTTGAGTTTATCTTAAATCTTAATCTACCACCAGCCGTGTTGTTATGTAACCATAAAACCCCTTCGCTAGTTGCCTCGGCAACGTCTTTAGGTAGTCTTTTATATTCTTTATCCGTTTGGTCGTAGAAAACGCCGTGTAACGATACGTTTGGGTGAGTGTAGTCGAACCAATCGAAATCCTCGGCTTTTACACGTTTGGTAGCAAAGTTTTTATCAATCTTTTCAATGCCCATCTTTAATGCTCCTTAATGCTTTTTCAACCACAGGCTTAATTTTTTGCGCCATTTTATAAAAACCCAAATCGTTAGGGTGAATAGATTCAACCGTGCAAGCGAATTTGTCCTTTCCAAAAAAGGTTGAGCCGTTTAAGAAATAAACGTTTTTATCACCTTCGGCTAGCGCACGCTTGTAAGATTCTCTAATAATCTTAACGCCGTGGCTAGGTTGTCTAACAAAGTTCTTTATTGGGGAAGACACCCACCAATTAGGTCTAGTAACGAAAATAACGGGCGTATCTTTGCAAACTTCTCTATAAGTTTTATAAAAAGAATAGTGAGTTGCCATAAGGTGTTCTTTAGACGGTGCGTTGTTATCGTAGTCCATAACGAAAACCGAGTGTGGAACACTTCTAATATATTCAGCCATTACTTGTTCGCCCTTTGCCTTTCCGGCAAAACCAAGGTTTATGTAGTCAACGTCAAGCGCACGTGAAATATGACCTTGATATTCGTTACCTGGGTGAGATGCGCAAGCACCTTGAGTAATAGACGAGCCGTAATACAATACGGGTAAATCGTAAGCGTATTTTTGAGGGGTGGTAAATTTACTTCCCTTAATAACGCCGATATATAAGTTCTTTACGCTACTATAAAGTGGAAAGTGAAGTATGTAATCGTAAAATTCCCCGTTTGGCTTTGGGAAAATAGTTTCAAAATAGGTAGAGAAAGAAAACATCTCGTCTTTTCTGTTTTCAATGGCAGTAAGGTCAGGGGCGAAAGTTCTTTCATATTTGCCGTCGGTGTATAGCGAAAAACCCATTTGTCCGGTTATTGGAATATGTGGTTTAAATTGGCAAAGTCCTTCAACGGCTCTTATCGCCACTATTTTAGAATCTGTTTTAAATCTTAATCTTCCACCCGAAGTTTGGTTTGCAAGCCAATCAACGCCAGGGCTAGTTGCACTAGAAACTTCTCTAGGAAGTCTTAAAAACTCTTGGTTAGCATGGTCGTAGAAAACGCCGTATAAGTCAAACGTGCTCTCGTCGTAAGCGTGCCATTCTAATTCTTCAGGGCAAGAAAGAATATCGTTAAATTTAAAATTTTTGTCTAAAACCGATTCGTTCATAACTACACTCCTTTTTATATATAAATAATATCAAAGATAGTCATACAAGTCAATAAAAGAAAATAAAAAACCCACCGATTTTATATTGATAAACATTTAATATTTTTATTAAGAAATTCATATTTTGTGAACTTGATACACAAGACGGAAATGATAAGTATAATGTAATTTATGAACTAACATGTATTATTGGGGTGTGTGCTTATGAAAAATTTATTTTTGCAAAGTTTTGACCAAGATTTAGAAGAAATTGGAAAGCTAATCGCTGTTGAACGAAATAAAATCATTGACAATAAAAAAGCGTTAGAAATTCACGACATTTTTTGGGATAGCTTAGATGTAGAGCAAAAAGATAAGTATCGAAACTTTGAAATGGTTCTAGGAGAAGAGCGTTTAATTATTGAAGAAAACATATATCTTTTTGCGCTAAAAAAGGGAATAGCAATGGGCTATGAAATTGCTAAACAATTTAAATAAAAAACGGTGTAGCAATTTTTTGCTACACCGTAAATTAGTTTAACTTATTTGCATTCTTCTGCTTTGCCAGCGCAACCTAAAACGTTGATTAACTTATGTCTAACGATTTCTTTGATGTTAGCACGAGCAGGTTTTAAGTATTCTCTTGGGTCGAACTTGTCTGGGTGTTCAGCAAAGAACTTTCTAATAGTTCCTGTCATTGCTAAACGAAGGTCAGAGTCGATATTGATTTTGCAAACAGAAAGTTTTGCCGCTTCTCTTAATTGTTCTTCTGGAACACCGATAGCGTTAGGCATTTTTCCACCGAATTCGTTAACCATCTTAACGTAATCTTGTGGAACTGAAGAAGAACCGTGTAGAACGATTGGGAAATCGCCTAATTCTTCAGCAACAGCCTTAAGAATATCAAAGCGTAGTGGAGGAGGAACTAAAACGCCGTCTGCGTTTCTGGTGCATTGTTCTGGGGTGAACTTGTATGCGCCGTGAGAAGTTCCAATAGCGATTGCTAAACTGTCAACGCCCGTTCTCTTAACGAATTCAACAACTTCTTCTGGTTTGGTGTAAGATTCGTGACCAGCTTCAACCTTAACGTCGTCTTCGATACCTGCTAAAGTTCCAAGTTCGCCTTCAACGGTAACGTATGGGTTGTGAGCGTGAGCGTATTCAACAACCTTTTTGGTAAGAGCGATATTTTCTTCGAATGGAAGATGGCTTCCGTCAATCATAACTGAAGTAAATCCACCGTCGATACAAGCCTTACAAGTTTCAAAGTCAGGACCGTGGTCAAGGTGAAGAGCGATTGGAATTTCAGGACATTCAGCAACTGCTGCTTCAACTAACTTAACGAGGTAGGTGTGGTTAGCGTATACTCTTGCGCCCTTACTAACTTGTAGAATTACAGGAGCTTTTTCTTCTTTACAAGCTTCGGTGATGCCTTGAACGATTTCCATGTTGTTTACGTTGAAAGCGCCGATAGCGTAGCCGTTTTTATAGGCTTGTTCAAACATTTTTTTAGTGTTAACTAATGCCATTATTAAATCCTCCAAAAATTGTAAATAAATTTTTATCCGTCAATCATTATACTACTAAATTTTCTAATTAGCAAATATTTTCGCAAATATCATTAAAATACTTTATATTTTCGTAAAAAAAGTCTATAATGAATAAGTAATCTTTTGATGGAAGGTTTTTTATGCAAGATATTAGGATAGAAAAATTGGCTCACGGACTTATAAACTACTCTTGTTCGCTTAAAAAGGGCGAAAAGATTTTAATCGAAGCAAAGGGCGTAGACTATATGGTCGTAAACGCTCTTATTAAAGAGGTGTATAGGGTTGGTGGAATTCCATTCGTAGAATTTTACGACAATAGAATTACTAGAGAACTCTTACTTGGTCAAAGCGAAGAACAAGCGAAACTTCGTGCCAAGTTCGACGGGGCTAGAATGGCTGAAATGGATGCATACATTGGCATTCGTGGTGGCGAAAATAGTAACGAACTTTCAGACGTTCCTGAAGAAAAGTTAAACATAGAAAGTAAGTTCTATTCACACCCCGTTCATCACGAAAGAAGGGTTAAAAATACCAAGTGGGTAGTTTTAAGATATCCTAACCAAGGTATGGCTCAACAAGCCAGCATGTCTACCGATGCTTTTGAAGATTTCTACTTTAAGGTTTGCAATCTAGACTATTCTAAAATGGATAGGGCTATGGACGCACTTAAAAAGAGAATGGATAACGCCGACAAAGTTAGAATAGTTGCTAAAGATACCGACCTTACCTTTTCAATTAAGGGTATAGGTAGTCAAAAATGCTCGGGCGAAAGAAATATTCCAGACGGCGAGATATATTCTGCGCCAATTAAAAATAGCGTGAACGGAAAAATAACTTATAACACCCCGTCTATTGAAAACGGCTTTAAGTTTGAAAACGTTTGTCTAACCTTCAAAGACGGTAAAATCGTAGAGGCTACTGCAAACGATAACCAAAAACTAAACGCTCTTTTAGATATGGACGAAGGTGCTAGATACGTTGGCGAATTTGCGATTGGTGTAAATCCTTATATAACCAAGCCAATGGGCGATATTTTATTCGACGAAAAAATCTCGGGTTCTATCCACTTTACCCCAGGCTGTTGCTACGACGATTGCTATAATGGTAACGAATCTGCACTTCATTGGGATTTAGTTTTAATTCAAACACCCGAATACGGTGGTGGAGAAATTTATTTCGACGACGAGCTTATAAGAAAAGACGGATTATTCGTTGTTCCCGACCTATTCGATTTAAACCCCGAAAATTTAAAATAACGAGTAAAATTGTTTGACTATTGCACGAAAATATAATAAAATATATTGGAAAAATAAGAAATTACAAATTGGAGGACATAAAAACATGTCAAAAGTAACAAAAGTTGCAATTAATGGTTTTGGCCGTATCGGTCGTCTTGCTTTCCGTCAAATGTTCGGTGCTGAAGGTTACGAAGTAGTTGCTATTAACGACTTAACTAGCCCAAAAATGCTCGCTCATTTATTAAAGTATGATACCATGCAAGGTAACTACGCTCGTGAACACGAAGTAGATTTTGCTGAAGCAGTATTAAACGAAGACGGTTCTGTTAAAGAAAACGGCTACATCGTAGTAGACGGTAAAAAAATCATCATCTACGCTATGGCTAAGGCTAACGAACTTCCTTGGGGAAAACTTGGCGTTGACGTAGTATTAGAATGCACCGGTTTCTACACCAGCAAAGCAAAGGCTCAAGCACACATTGATGCTGGCGCTAAGAACGTTGTTATCTCTGCTCCTGCAGGAAACGACCTTCCAACTATCGTTTACAACGTAAACCACAACACCTTAACTAAAGATGACCACATCATCTCTGCTGCATCTTGCACCACCAACTGTCTTGCTCCTATGGCTAAGGCTCTTAACGACCTTGCTCCTATCGAAGCAGGTATCATGACCACCGTTCACGCTTACACCGGCGACCAAATGATTCTTGATGGTCCACAAAGAAAGGGCGACCTTCGTCGTTCTAGAGCAGGCGCTATGAATATCGTTCCAAACTCTACTGGTGCTGCTAAAGCAATCGGTCTAGTTATTCCAGAACTTAACGGCAAACTAATCGGTTCTGCTCAACGTGTTCCAACTGCAACCGGTTCAACCACCATTTTAGTTGCTGTTGTAAACAAGGCTGTTACTAAGGACGAAGTTAACGCTGCTATGAAGGCTGCTGCTAACGAATCTTTTGGTTACAACACCGACGAAATCGTTTCTTCAGACGTTATCGGCATGAGATACGGTTCATTATTTGATGCTACCCAAACCATGGTTATCCCAATGGCAGACGGCAAGACTCAAGTTCAAGTTGTTTCTTGGTATGATAACGAAAACTCATACACCAGCCAAATGGTTAGAACCATCAAATACTTCAGCGAAATTAAGTAATTTTAGTTTTAATTAAGTAAGTAATTCGCACGGCGATTGCCGTGCGAATTTTTTATTTGCTTATTTTTCTTATTTGTGTTAAAATACTATCGTTTACTAAAAGAAAAGGTGAAAAATGCAAAATACGTTAAAATTTAATCACTACGTAAATTATTCCGAAGTAGATAGCAAGGCAAAACAACGTTTCGATAGTATAGTATCTCAATTCCAAAAGGCAACGGCGTTTCATTCTAGAGAAATGGGTGTAGACGGCGAAACAACGGCAAAAACCTCAAACGCATATTGGGTTTTGAGTAAACTTCGTTTTAAGATTTTAAGTTATCCTAATCTTTACGACCACGAAGAAGTAGAAACGTATCCAACCACCGTTTCAGCCGTTAAGTTTATGAGAGATTACAAAATTTCTCACAACGGCAAAAATCTAGTTGTAGGCCGTGCAGAATGGTGCACTCTCGATATTGATACGCACGCTATTAGAAGAACTTCTTCTATTTGTTATCCACATTCTTTAGTTCATAGAACGGACGACAACGGAGCAGGCGACTTTATAAGAGTTAAGGAAGAGTTTACCGAGCAAGATTTTAGCCACGTGCATATTCCACAATTTGTCGATATAGATTCTAACGGACATACCAATAACGTTGCCTACGTAAGAATGGCACTCAACTGCTTTTCTCCAGAAGAATTTGCAAACGCTAATCTTAACGAGTTTGAAATATCCTTTTCAAGACAATCCTTTTACGGCGACCAACTTCGCCTTTACAAAAAGCAAGTCGACAACAAGTTCTTTATCGAAGGCAGGGTAGACGAAAAGGTGATATTTAACGCAATTTTTATAAATAACTAAAAAATAAAGCCCCAAAGGGGCTTTTTTCTTTGCGTATTTTTTTAGTTGTTAGCACAATTACAAGTGTTAAACAAACCAGTTCCCGTAGTGGTTAAAAGAGCAAGGAGTAAAAACAGTTGTGTAGAAGAAATAGAGTTGTTACAAGTTAAAAGCAATAAAAGTGCAATTAAAACTATATTATTAGAGTTCATAAGTTAAACCTCCTTTTTTCCAAAAAACGCTATTTTTGTATTATATGCCCTAAGTTTTTTAAAAATTCCAGTTTTTATTTATGATACAATATATGCGCAATCATTATTAGGGGGAATTTATATGGAAATTTTATTAGACAAGAGAACACAGGGAATGATTAGCGATTTCGTTCCCGATGGAGAAATTTTAGACGATTTAGTTTGCTTTTTTTCTATATTTGCCGACTATACTAGGCTAAGAATGATTTCTGCACTTGCAATTAGCGAAATGTGTGTTTCCGACCTATCAAAGTTATTAAAGTTAAACCAAACAACCGTTTCGCATCAACTAAGATTACTTAAAAACCTTAACGCCGTAACGACCAAAAGACAAGGCAAGGTTATTTTTTATTCTTTGAGAAACGAAACGCTAAACGAAGTTCTTTTAAAAGGAGTGGAGTTTTTGGGGTATTAACCACTTGTAATTAACTAAAAAATAGGTTATAATATTAAAATGGAAAGTTTACAAGATAAATTAAAACATCTTCCCGAAAATCCCGGCGTTTACGTAATGCTGGATAAAGATGGCGTTATAATTTACGTAGGTAAGGCGAAAAATCTTAAAAACAGGGTTCGTCAATACTTTTTTAATAATCTTAAAACTCAAAAGGTAATGGCTATGGTAGAAAACGTTAGGGATTTCTACTATATTATCGTTCCCACCGAGATAGACGCTTTATCGCTAGAAAATAATCTAATAAAAAAGCATAAACCGAGATATAATATATTATTAAAGGACGATAAAACCTATCCCTATATAAGGGTAGACCTAAAACAAGACTTTCCTAGCTTTACGATAACTAGAAAAATCAAAAAGGACGGGGCAAAATATTTTGGCCCATTTATGGGTGGAATTAGCGTTGCTTCTATTTTAGAAACGCTAAACCTAGCCTTTGATTTGCGTCCTTGTTCTAAAACTTTAGTGCCTAAGTTAGGGGCAAAGCCTTGCCTTAATTACCACATAAAAAAATGCTTAGCACCTTGTGCCTTAATGATTAGTAAACAAGAATACTATCAAAAGGTTTTAGACGCTATAGCCTTTTTATCGGGCGACACGGCTGATATAGAAAAATTACTTCAAGACAAAATGACGTTAGCAAGCGAAAACGAAGATTTTGAACTTGCCCTTAAATACAAAGAAACCCTTTTAAGTTTAGAAAAACTAAAACAAAAGCGAATAACTGCCTTAAATAAGTTTATTAGTGCAGACGTAATCGCATATCAGTCAAACGGCATTTTTTCTTCGGTCAATATACTGATGATTCGTAGTGGAAGAATGTTAGGTGGCAAGAACTTTGCTTTTGAAAGTGGTGCAATCGACGGCGCTGAAACCGTAGCCGAATTTATATTGCGTTACTATGATAAGACAACAGATATTCCAGACGAGATTATCTTGGGAGAAACTATCGATGAGCAACTAATCAAGAGTTATTTTAGCGATAATTTCTCTAAAACGCCTCAATTCGTAATGCCTAAACAAGGTGTTAGAAAACAACTACTTGAAATGGCAGAAGTTAACGCAAAAGAACATCTCGAAACCAATATAGATAAGATAAAACACAAAGAGGATATGACCGTTTCGGCGTGCAAATCATTAGAGCAAAAACTCGGTTTGTCTAGGTATCCAAAAAGAATGGAATGTTACGATATTAGTAACATAAGTGGTAAAGACAAGGTCGGCAGTATGGTCGTGTTTATCGACGGCGAGGCAGATAAAGATTCTTATAGAAGATTTAAGATAAAATCATTTGAAGGGGCAGACGACTATCTTTCTCATCAAGAAATGATGCAAAGAAGGTTAGATAGGCTAATATCTTCTCCCGATAAATTCCCTAAACCCGACCTTATGATTATAGACGGTGGAAAAGGTCAACTTTCTAGCGTTAAAGAAATATTCGATAAAAACGGTATAACCGATATAGATTTAATCGCCCTTGCCGAAAAAAACGAGGAAATTTACACCCTTGATAGCAATTTGCCTATAATTTTACCAAAAAGCGATTACTGTTTAAGGATGCTTCAACGAATTAGAGACGAGGCACACCGTTTTGCAATAACCTATCATAGGTCGTTACGTGGAAAACGAGCATTGTCGTCTATATTAGATAGTGTAAAAGGGCTTGGTAAGGTAAAAAAGCAAGCCTTACTCGATAGATTTAAGGATATAAGTGGAATAATTACTGCCACTAAAGAACAACTTAAAGAAGTTGAAGGCATAGGCGACAAACAAGCCGAGTTAATTATACAAACACTCACTCAAGAAGGATTTATACAATGAAATACAAATTGTTTATAACTGACTTTGATGGGACACTAGGCAGTCTTCCCGACGACGTTGATAGCCAAACGATTGAAGCAGTAAAAAAATATATCGCCAAAGGTGGAATATTCGTTATTTGCACGGGCAGAATGGCAGGCTCTGTTAAGTATATTTATAAAAAATATAACTTTGGTGGCTTAGCCATAGCAAACCAAGGTGCAGTAATAGACGATTTAGATGCAGGCAAAAGAATTTTTGAAGGTGGTTTAGACTATGAACTTTCTGCAAAAATTTCAAAACAAATGATTGACGAGGGTTTTCCCGTTTGCGCGTCATTTGAAGAGGGAATTTATTGCGAACAAGACACGCGTTACACCGAATTTTATAAAAAATATGAAAAAATAATCAAGGTAAAAAATCTACCTGAAAAGTTATTAGAGTTAAAAAAAACCGTTCAAAAACTCGTTGCCATAGGCGAAGTACAAAGGATAAAACAAGCAACCCAAAAATATCAAGCGATTTACAATGGCAAGGCAATTTTCAATAACGGGGCAGACCATTTAATCGAAGTTATAAATCCTAACCTAGATAAGGGTAGCGCCGTTAGATTTTTGTCAAAACACTTTAACATTCCATATCAAGAAATCATTACCGTTGGAGATTCTAATAACGATATGACTTTAATCAAAGGCGAATGGCACGGAGTGGCTGTAGGCAACGCTAAAGACGAACTTAAAGTCGTAGCTAAAGAAATTACCGTAGATTTTAAGGATAAACCGATAAAATACTTACTAGAAAAATACTGTTTATAATACATAGGAAATTAAAATGGACCAAAGAAACACATCAATCGAAAAACAAAACTTAATATTACCAACTATTGCTTTAAGGGGCAGAGTTTTACTTCCAAAGAACTTTTTAAACTTCGACGTGGGTAGACCAATGAGCGTTAAAGCCGTTCAAATGGCATCACACACCGGTTCGCTCGTATTTATAGTTGCACAAAAGAGCGCAAGTCTAGACGCTCCTAGACCAACCGACCTTTACACCACCGGCGTAATCGCTAAAATTAAGCAAGTTATAAAAGCGCCAAGTGGAAACATGAAGGTTAACGTAGAAGCACTTTGCAGAGCAAAGGTAGTTGCGTTTAAGGAAAACCCTGAATATTTCTTAGCACAAATAGTAGAGACTAACTATATCGAGCCAAAGTCTTCGTTCGAATTAGAGGCTCGCTTTAGAATTGCTAAAAGCGCATTTTATGAATACGCTCTATGCGACAAGCGTATTACCAAGGAGATAATATCGTCCATAAACGAACTTCCAACTCCAGACCATTTTATGGATAGCGCTCTATCCGTTACCAACTTTAAGGAAGAAAGCGTGTATAAAATTCTAGAGGAAGACAAAACCCTAAAACGCCTTAAACTTTTTGAAGACTTGTTTAAGCACGAACTAGAAATCGCAAAAATTGAAAAGAAAATCTCTTCCAAAGTGCGTGAAAGCATAGATAAATCGCAAAAGGAATTTTATTTAAGAGAACAACTTAAAGCCATTCACGACGAACTAGGCGACAGTGCTGACGAAAAGCAAGAGCTAATTGATAAAATTAAAGAAAAGAATCTTCCAAAAGATATAGAAGACAAGATGATGAAGGAGATTAATAGGCTTGATAAAATCAATCCGTCCTCTCCAGATTATTCTATCATTTTAAACTACTTAGATTGGATAAAGGAACTTCCTTTTACCGTTAGCACCGAGGATACTTCAGACCTAGTTAAGGCAAAGGAAATTCTCGATGCCGACCACTTCGGTTTAGAAAAGGTTAAACAAAGAATTTTAGAATACCTTGCAGTTCTTCATCTAACCAAGCAAATTAAAGGACCTATCCTTTGTTTCGTAGGTCCTCCAGGGGTAGGTAAAACTTCGGTTGCTACTTCAATTGCAAGGGCGCTTAATAGAAAATTCGTTAGAATGAGTTTAGGTGGCGTTAAAGACGAGGCTGAAATTAGAGGACATAGAAAAACCTACGTAGGTGCTATGCCAGGTAGAATTATCAACGGCTTAAAGACGGCAGGCAGTAATAATCCTGTATTCTTATTAGATGAAATAGATAAACTTTCTGCCGATATTCACGGAGACCCTGCGAGTGCGCTTTTAGAAGTTTTAGACCCAGAACAAAACCCAACCTTTAGAGATAGATACCTAGAGGTGCCTTTCGACCTATCGAAAGTTATGTTTATAACTACTGCAAACTCTATTGATACCATTCCTTATCCACTTTTAGATAGAATGGAATTAATCGAACTCACGGGTTACACGGGCGAAGAAAAGTTGCAAATAGCAAAGCAATATCTAATTCCAAAACAATTAAAGCAAAACGGTTTATCCCCAAGCAAAGCAGAAATCACCGACGAGGCTATAAAGGAAATTATCGAATGCTACACAATGGAGTCAGGCGTTAGAAACTTAGAGCGTGAGATTGGTAGCGTTATTAGAAAAATCGCAACTAAAGTGGCTCAAAACTCAAGGACTAGAAAAACCACCGTTAAGCAAAAGGACGTATTTGGTTATCTTGGCGTTAAAAAGCATTTAAGAGACGCAGTCTTAGAAAAAGACGAGGTTGGCGCATGCACGGGCTTAGCGTGGACTAGCGTTGGTGGAACTACTTTAACAATAGAAGTAAGTCTAATGCGTGGCAAGGGCGAGATACTTTTAACGGGTAAACTAGGCGACGTTATGAAGGAATCTGCAAGGGCGGCGATAAGTTATATTCGTTCTCATGCAGAGAAGTTCAACATAGACGATACGAAATTTGAAAACACCGATATTCACATTCACGTTCCAGAAGGCGCAACTCCAAAAGACGGGCCAAGCGCAGGTATAACTATGGCTACTGCAATATTGTCGGCATTCACGGGCAAAAAGGTTAGAAAGAGCGTTGCTATGACGGGCGAAATAACCCTTCGTGGAAAGGTGCTTGCTATTGGTGGCTTAAAAGAAAAATCGCTCGCCGCATTCCGTCAAGGAATTAAAACGGTAATCATTCCAAAAGCAAACCTAAAAGACTTGAGCGAAATTCCACAAGAAGTTAAAGACCAAATGGAATTTGTTGCCGCCACAAACATTAACCAAGTAATAGAAAAAGCCATTATTTTTTAGGGGATAGTATGAAAATTACCAAAGCAGAATTTATAACTAGCGTAGCGAGTGCCGATAAATTTTATAAAACCGATAAGCCTATAATCGCTATTGCAGGCAAGTCTAACGTTGGCAAAAGTTCGCTCATTAACATGCTCGCAAATCAAAAAAAATTAGCAAAAACCTCGGTTACCCCAGGTAGAACGAGACTTATAAACTATTTTGATTTCGGCGAATTCGTGCTTGCAGACCTTCCTGGTTACGGTTACGCTAAGGTAAGTAAAGCCGAAAAGGAAAAGTGGGGAAAACTTCTCGAAACTTTTCTCCAAACTCAAGAACTTTCATTGCTAATATCATTAGTGGATATTCGCCACGAACCTACTGGCGACGATAAGATGATGATAGATTACTTATATCATTATCAAATTCCATTCGTGCTTGTGGCAACTAAAGCCGATAAACTACCAAAAACAAAAATAAAGCCAAGGTTAACAGAAATATGCGCTTCTCTAAAGGTTGGAATAGGCGATATAACTGCAAGTTCGGCAGAAAAAGGCATTGGAAGAGACCAAGTTTTATCACTTATAGAAAAATCCATTTCAGTTGAAGAATAATTCTTCGGGAGAGAAGTTTATGTGGCAGGAAAAAGACGTTATTAATCATTTACAAGAGTTAGGGTTTAAAAAAGGCGACGTAGTGCTTATGCACTCGTCGTATAAATCGTTAGGCGAAATTGAAGGTGGGGCAAAAACCCTGTTTAGTGCCTTTGATAAAGTCTTAGGCGAAGAAGGAACGCTAGTTTTACCAACGCTTACCTTTGCAACGGTAAGTGCAACGAATAGATATTTCAACGTGCAAGAAACAAAAAGCAACGTTGGATACTTGTCGGAATATTTTCGCACTCAAGTAGAAGGGGTAGTTCGTTCTAGCCATATCACCCATTCGGTTGCCGTAAAGGGTAAATATGCCGAATTTTTGATAAGTGGACACGAAAAAGACCAAGTTATGGTTGGCGAAAACTCGCCTTTCGTTAAACTTCCATCGCTTAACGCAAAGATATTATTTTTAGGTTGTAAACCTAGCAGTAATACTCTAATGCACGGGGTTGAAACGGTTGTAAAACCACCCTACTTATTTTACAATGCAACACCACTAGAATACATATACCAAGACGGAGAAAAAACAGAAAAGCGTATGCTTACTAGGTTTACATTCGGCGATACTAAAACTAGCCAAAGATACGATAGAATGTTAAACCTTTTAACTGATGAAGAGTGCATTCAAGGTCGTGTTTGTGATGCGCATTGTTACGTTCTATCAGCAAAAGCCGTTTGGGAAAAGGGACTTAAAAAGATAAAAGAAAATCCATTTTACTTTGTCGATAGTCCGTTAGACCCAAATAATAATGATTAAAAGCAACTAATAAGGCCACCCTAAAAGGGTGGCTTTAAAATTAAAATATATTTATTTAATTTTTTCGCCGTAAAACTTATTTCTAACGTTTGGCAAAGCGTTTTCGGCAGAGCCTAACGGCTTGTTTGCGTTTCGATAGTCGTGTTTGTCGCAAAATTCTTTAAGTTGAGATTTTAATCTTTTAATATTTCTTTGTTGTGTTTCGCTTAAAATAGAAACGTAAAGTTTAGCACCGAATCCTGCACTCGAAGAATATTTTAAGAGTTCAGCATAGTGGTGCATGCAAAAACCCTTGCAAGAAATAAGCATTTTATAAAACTCAGGCTCTCTAGTAAACATTTGCGCAATGGTTTTATAGTATTTAATCATGCTCTTTTCAACGTAATCGCAAATGGCGCAAGTTTTAAGTGATTTTTCAATTTCGATGGCAGTCTTTTTAGCCCCTTTAACGCTTGCCAAAGGATTGAAAAGTTTTTCAATCTTGTTAAGTCTTGTGTCAACTTGAAGAGCAACGCTTAATTTGTTAGGTCTTAAAAAAAGCATATCGAAGTGTCTTTCGCAAAAACCTTCTTCGCCAACCTTAATGCGAGTGTTATCTTCCATAACGGCGTCGTTTAAGAACTCGTATAAGAATTGTTCTTCCACAACTTTTTTAATAGCGCATAATGGACACTCGCTACCTTCTTTAATTTTTTCGATTATTAAACCCGTGTCAATATGATATCCCATAACATAATTATATCAAATATAGTTTGATTTTTCAAGAAAAAAACTAAAAAGGTTGCAAACGTTTTTATCCTGTGATAAAATTTATAAAACGATAAGGGGTGGCTACTATGATAACTAGAAGAATTGATTTATACGAATATTTTAACGTTACTCGTCCTGACGGTGCAACGGGCTATTTGGACGTTTATACTCACCCTATTGACGAGGACTTTTCAAAAAATAAAATTCGACCTGCAATGTTAATAATACCTGGTGGTGGCTACGCATACGTTTCTCCAAGAGAGAAAGAGCCTATCGTTATGAAATATCTTGCAGAAGGTTTCAACTGTTACGCATTAACCTATTCAGTTTTAGACGTGGCTAAATATCCAATCCCCGTTATCGAGGCAGTCATGGCTATGTTATACGTTAAGGAAACAGCCGAAGAACTTCACACAAGCGTAGAAAAGGTATGTTCGGTTGGTTTTTCAGCAGGTGGCCAATTAAATGGTATGTTAATCACTGCTTTTGGCAATAAGGAAATAGTAGAAGTGTTAGGTGAAAGAGCAAAAGACGCTTGTCCTAACGCAACGATATTTTCTTACGCCGTAATTCGTATGGAAGGGCTTACGCACAATCATACAATTTCAAAAATTACGGGTGATGATAAGGCACTTTATCCAATTTGCGACGTAGCGTCTAACGTAAAGGAAACTACTCCTCCTGCATTTATCTGGGCAACGGTTGAAGATTCTGGTGTTCCTGTTGAAAGCAGTTTGGACCTTGCGTTAGCGTATAAAAAAGTTCAAGTTCCGTTTGAACTTCATTTATATGAAAAGGGTAGTCATGGTTTGTCGACGGCAACTGAAGAAGTTAACACTCCTAACGCACCTGTTTCTACGTGGATTGATTTATCGGTAACTTGGCTTAAGCAAAGAGGTTTCGTGCCATATAACAAAGAGGTGAAATGAAAAAATTAGGATTAGTTTTTGGTTCAAGTGGAGCAAGAGGTGTTTCTTATATAGGGTTTATAAAGGCGTTAGAGGAAAATGGTATTAAAGCCGACTTTATTGCTGGTTCGTCAATGGGGGCAGTTGTCGGTGGTTGTTACGCTATGGGAATGAGTAGCGAACAAATGGAAGAGGAAATTTCATCCCTTAAATTTTCACAAATAGTAGATATTTCTTTAAGACCTTTTGCAAAGGCTGGAGTTTTGCGTTCCAAAAAATTGCAAAGTAAATTAAGCGCATATTTTGAAGACAATAGATTTTGCGACCTTGAAATTCCTTTTACTGCCGTTGCTGTCGACCTTTTGAGTGGAAAGGAATATAACTTTCATGGAGAAGACAGCCTTACTATTGGGGTAAGTGCTAGTTCTTCAATACCAGGGATATTTAGACCAATTAAGTATAAGGATATGGTGCTTATAGATGGTGGAGTAACGTGTAGGCTCCCCATAGAGCAAGTTAGAAAAATGGGTGCAGAAGTGGTTGTCTGTGTAGACGCCTTAGGTGAAACTAGAGAGGCTAAAGATAAGTTTAATACCATTTCGGTTTTGTTTAGATGCTACGAGATTATGGATGGAAAACTAACCGACTATAAAAACAAAGAGCAAAAAGCCGACCTATATATTAAGCCTCGTTTAGGAGAAATGTCGCAATATAAATTTAAAAATTTTGAAATGGCATTGCATCAAGGCTATAAAGCGGGAATAGAAAACATTGAAAAGATAAAAGAACTTATTAAATAAACGAAAAATTCGTTGATATTTTATTGATTTTATGATAATATATTCTAGCAAACAATAAAAAAGAGCCTCGCAAAAATTGTCGAAGAAATTTTTTTGAAGAAGGAGAGGCAAACCGAAAAGCGAGATAGACACCGTTAGGTGGCTATTGGCTATGAGGTTTTGACGAAAGAGAAGAAAAGGACTCAAAAAAATTGTCGAAGAAATTTTTTTGAAGAAGGAGAGGCAAACCGAAAGGCGAGATAGACACCGTTAGGTGGCTATTGGCTATGAGGTTTTGACTCGACGTGCTGGTGTGGCTCAGTCGGTAGAGCAGCTGATTCGTAATCAGCAGGTCGCAGGTTCGAATCCCGTCACCAGCTCCACGAAAAAACACTCATACTTGTGTATGGGTGTTCTTTTATCTGATTTTGGTATTTCGGGTGAGAACCTTGGTGCGCCCGTCAAGTGACGGACAATCTTTGATGGGCGAGGGCTTCGTAGTTGCTTGCAACGGAGAAGTATCCCGTCACCAGTTCCATAAATTTTTTATTTTTTAATATGGACTTTTTTCTTTTTTAAATATGGCAAAATGTAGTCAATATTTTATATTATAATAAAAACAAAAGAGGTGTTTTATGAACTTTGTAGAAAAATACATATATTAACATAAAGTTAATAAAAGTCAAGTGAACTATTGTAACCAAGTGTAGGTATTTTCTAAATCTTGCTTTGTTTAATAATATAAAGTTTGACTATAATTATAAATAGATGTATAATACCTTTATCAAACTTTAGGGGAAGAATAATGCAAAATTTTGTTTATAATACACCTACAAAAGTATATTTTGGAAAAGATACTCACAAAAAAGTTGGCGAAATAATTAAAGAGTTCGGCTATAAAAAAGTTATGATTCAATATGGCAAAGGCAGTGTAAAGAAAAGTGGTCTTTTAGACGAGGTTATTTCTTCGCTTACCCAGAACGGAATTGAATTTATAGAGATGGGTGGCGTAGAGCCTAATCCAAAACTTTCCTTTGTTAGAAAAGCAACCGAAGTTGCTAAAAAAGAAAAGATAGATTTTATACTTGCCGTTGGTGGTGGCAGTTCTCTAGACTCTTCTAAATACACGGCAATTGCAAGCGCAAACGAGCACGATATTTGGGATATGGCTATGGGTAAGTTTCCTGTGGAAAACGCTCTTCCCGTTGGCGTTATTTTAACCCACTCTGCGGCAGGTAGTGAAATGAGTAATTCAGCCGTTATCACTAACCTTGAAGAAAATATGAAAAAGGGAATAGGCACCGAGTTTAACAGATGTAAGTTTGCAATTTGCAATCCCGAACTAACTTACACGGTAGGCAAATATCAAACGGCTTGTGGCGTTGTGGATATGATGACTCATACTATCGAAAGATATTTCACCGATTTTGAAGATACCCCTTTAACCGACGAGATTGCCGAGGCTATTTTAAGAAATATAATAAGCGCAGGCAAGGTTGCGATAGAAAATCCAACCGATTACGAGGCAAGAGCAACGCTTATGTGGGCATCTAGTTTATCGCATAACGGATTAACGGCTTGTGGTAGAGAAAACTATTTAGTCGTTCATCAAATAGAACACGCAGTAAGTGGCGAGTTCGATAACGTTGCGCACGGCGCAGGTCTTGCCGTATTGTTCCCTGCATGGGCAAGATACGTTTATAAATACAACGTTAAGCGTTTTGCTCGTTTTGCAAGAAAGGTTTGGTTGGTTGAAGAGTGCGACGACCAAAAGGCATCACTTATGGGCATTCAAAAAATGGCAGAATATTTTGCATCTTTAGGCATGCCAACAACCCTTAAAGAGTTAGACGTTCCAAAAGAGAGCATTCCAAGACTTGCCGACTTAACCACTTATAACAAAACTAGAACTATTAAGAGCTACATTCCGTTAGGAAATAAAGAAATAGAAGAAATTCTACAAGATTGCTACGAGTAATTTTCTATGATAGATTTTCAGTTAATAAAAACTACAGACCAAGAAGTTTATAAAAAGTTTCAAGCAGTTTCTGGCCCAAGGGGGTGCGAAATGTCTTTTGCTAACCTTTTTTTATGGGGAGAACAAAAAATCGCAATCAAAAACGACTGCATGTTTTTCCTTTCCACTTTTAGCAGAAGTTTTTATCCATTCCCATATTCCATTTCTAACGAAGATGGGCTTAAATGGGCTATTGAAGAAATAATCAAGGACGCTAATGAAAGGGGAATTGATTGTGAAATTACTTCTATAGGCGAAGCAGAGAAAGAGTTTTTAGAAAAGCACTTTAACGGCAAGTTTGAATTTATCACTAACGACGGCTCTTACGATTACGTTTACAATATAAACGATTTAGCCGACCTTTTAGGCAAAAAATATCACAAGAAAAGAAATCACTTAAACAACTTCAAAAAAGCCCACCCAAACTACACGGTGGAAAGTATAACGGAGTTAAACAAGAGCCAAGTAATCAAAATGGTGGAGGGTTGGTATGATGAAAAATCGGCGTCTACCACCAATAACTTTGATTATGAAATAGATTTTTTCAAAAGAGCCATGCAAAACTATAGAGATTTAGGTTTTGAAGGCTTAATATTAAAAGACGACGGTAAAGTAATAGCCGTTACTTTTGCAAGTTTTTTATACGAGCATATTATGGACGTTCATTTTGAAAAAGCACTTGCCGACATAGACGGAGCCTATACCGTTATAAACAACGAGTTCGCCAAATACGTAAGAGAAAAATTCCCAAACGTTAAATTCCTAGATAGAGAAGAAGATATGGGGCTTGAGGGATTAAGAAGGGCAAAACAAAGTTATTATCCAAGTTATCAAGTAGTAAAATATAGCGCAAAATACAAGGGGAGCATATGATAAAAGCAGTAATTTTTGATTTAGACGGAACGCTAGTAGACACCGAGCCATTGCATAAAATCGCGAGGGACGGACTGCTTAAAAAACTTGGAATTTTTAGCGAAGAACTTACTAATAACGCCGTAGGAATTGCAAAACGAGATTTTTGGAAAAAGGTTTCAAAAGACCATTCGTTATCGTTAGACGAAAATCAACTTACGGTGAGTGAATTTATAGAATTAGTTGAATTGGTAAAGCAAAGAAAGCTGGAACCAAGTTTAGGCGCTAGAGAGTTGCTAGAGTATTTGGATAAAAAGGGTATTAAGATGGCAATTGCATCTTCTTCGGACGAGTTTTACGTTGAAGAAGTTCTTAATTTTCTCGGCATAAGAAAATATTTCACGGCGATTTGTGGTGGGGATAAAGTTGAAAGGGCAAAGCCCTTCCCAGACGTATACGTAAAAGCGCTAGACTTTTGTGGCGTTAAAAATCAAGAGGCGTTAGGGGTAGACGATTCGACGGCTGGAATGAAAGCCGTTAAAAACGCAGGCTTAACTTGTGTTGGTTGTAGGATATTTACGGTGGATAAGCCTCAAGACTTTTCCATTTGCGATTATGAGGTAAACGATTTAAGAAAGGTAATAGATTTTATTGAAAAACGTTAAAACTATGAGCGCAACGTAAAGTTGCGCTCATATTATATATTTAGGTTAATAAACAATAAAAAAATATCTTGAAATTAGTGTTTTTGTGTGTTATAATCATATTGAAATTAGTGTTAACTAATTTAAAGTCAATAATAAAAAAGGAGGAAATTATGAAAAGAAAGTCGCTATTACTTACGTTACTAGCAATTGTTGTTGCTTGCATGAGTATGTTCGTTTTTACTGCATGTGGTGAAGAAGAACACGTTCACGAATGGGGCGCATGGCAAGTTGACGTGCCTGCAACCTGCTTAGCAGAAGGAAAAGAAGTAAGAGTTTGTAAACTTGACGCTTCACATAAGGAGGAAAGGATAACCTCAAAGGCTGAACATAGTGGATATATCATATGTGGAGACTGTGCTAAGATTTTAGTTAGCGATGAAGATACGACCTACTATAATGCCTTATTGACAAACGTAACTTCTACCGATACTTTCGGTTTAGTTATCGAGGACGTCGAAGTTTCTTTTTGTGTGCTTACCGACTACTATTACGATACGAACGGTGATGGTTTCGTAAACGAGCAAGACGCTGAGGAATATTCGCTTAATTTTGCTGCAAACTTTGGCGAGCTAGCTTTCGGCTTTAACCAAGAGGGAGACTTTATGGGTTATGGCAAAGGCACTATAACTCTTGTTGGTGAATATTTACCTACCGAACCTGTTAGTGCTATCGCTTATTTTGAAGGTAGCGTCGGTTACTTTAAATTAGTTAATTATGAAGACGTATACCTTCAAGTTGACGCAACCCAACTAATGCAGATGGCAAGTCAAATGCTCTCCAAGGAAAGTTTAACCGGAATAATCAATTCATACGTTGAAGAATTGAAGGCAAAAGTTCCTGAAGCATATTATCCTGCAATTGACAACGTAATGGATTGGATAAACGGTGATGCTGCACTTGAAATTGAAGGTTTCTTTACTGAATACGAGGCAACGTTTGAGAAAATTTTTGCTGCTTCAATAGCCCCAATAGTTAAAAGAACCTTGGTAGGAAACGGCTACGAATTAGCGTTTAACTACGATTTACTTCGTCAAGCAAATAGTAATTTATACAGTAAGACCATAGAGGATTATCTAGTAGAGGAATACGGCATTAATCCACTAGTTAAGATTAGAAACAAAATCGATAGCATTTTATCTACGCCAATCGCACAACTTGTGGCAAACTTAGAAACCGAACTAGGAATAACTGCAACCGAGTTGATAAATAAAATTTGGGAAGAATTAAAACTTCCAGCTGAAATCGAAGGGTTAGATAAGGGAGAAATTATCACGCTTCTTACGGCGGCAGATATTACGCCTAATTCACTTATTCAAATCGCTTTAACCAAAGAGTTTGGTGAAGGCGTAACCGTAAAGGATTTCTTAGACCAAGGTTTTGCTATGTTTGAAACTATGCTCGATTATACCGTTTACGAATTGTTATTCTTATCGGTATCAAGCCAACCTGATGAATATCCTGGTGGAGAGCCTTATGCTACAGCACCTTCACAAGAGGACGTTACGTTACTTGTTAAGCAAACGATAGACGAGGTTATTGGCGTTTACGAAAACATTCTAAACGTAAAAATTCATACTGACTTAGAGGGTAATTTTACTAAACTAACCTATGACTTAAATATTGATTTAGAGCAAATAGCAAATTCGATATCTATAGCAGGCGAGGTTGACGACGTAGATTATAGTGTTTCAGGTTCTATTTCCTTAATACCTAATTACCAAACTCAATCACTTGAAGAATATAATACCTTCAAGACGGAGTCTCAAGAATTCTTTGCTAAGATAGATTTATCCGAGCAAGTAATGCTGGAACAATTAAAAGCGCATTATGGCGAGGATAACGTAACTCTTGAAGATGGTTGCTACCTTATAAAAGAATATGCTCAAGACGAATATTATGAAGAGTATGATTATCAATATGGCTCGGAAAACGCAACGTTTACAAGAGAATACGTTTCATTTAACTATACCTATAGGCTCAATCAAGCGAACAACTTTATGCTCATTTGCCTAGACCAATGTAACGACGTAATCGATTTAGGCGTTGTATGTAGCGTTGAAGTAGAAGAAATACATAAACTATATTTGGTAACGTTGGATTCACAATATAATGAAATAGGTGAAGATTATGTATCAACCAACTACTCACCTGCTTATGACGAATTTATGGTTATATCTTTCGGCTACGACCTAGAGAACAAGACTTTAATTTTTGACGATTACGAAAATCAAATATACGTTGGACACGATTACGTAATAGACCAAGAGAAATCAGGTGAAGTGGTAGGCGAATATAAGAAAGTTTGTTATAAATGTGCTGAATGTGGAAAGGAAATATACGAATACGCAGAAGTGCAAGATTAAATCTAAAACTCCCGACAGTTCTGTCGGGAGTTTTTTATATTATTTTTAACTAAAAATTCATTTCGGCGTGTAGCATTAGCATTGATAACGATGTTATCGCTGCCGTTTCCGTTCTTAAAATTCTCTTTCCAAGCGATATGATTTTTGCGCCCACGCTTTGTGCTTTTTCCACTTCCTCTTGGCTAAAGCCACCTTCTGGACCGATAAATACGCCAATCTTCATTCCAGGTTTAATTTCTTGTAGGGCAGACTTAGTATCTTGCATTCCGTTTTTGCTTTCGTAAGGCAGAATAAATAGGTCAAAATCTTTTGCAACCTTTAAGGCTTCGTTAAAAGAAAGGACGGGTGATACCGTTGGAATAACAGTGCGCTTGCTTTGTTTAGCGCCACTTTCTGCTATAGATTGCCACCTTGTAATTTTAGAATCTTTTTTATTGCCTAGTAGTTTTACTATCGACCTTGAAGTTTCAACGGGAATAATCTCGTTTACACCTAGTTCCACGGCCTTTTGAATAATTAATTCCATCTTATCGCCTTTAGGTAGTCCTTGTATAAGAACTAAATCTATACAAAGCGAAGTGTCCTGGAAATTTTCTTCAATAATCTTTGCCCTTACCTTTTCAGGGGAAAGTTCAACGATTTCACATAGATTGCTTATATTTTGATAACTAACCAAAATATTATCGCCGACCTTCATTCTTAAAACGTTTGTAACGTGGTTGCAATCGATAGCTGATAAATGAAAGCAACCGTCAACTAAATTATCACAAAAAAAATTATACATACTAATCACCATGGGTATTGTATCATATTTTTATAAAAAAACCAAGTGCGTTTAAAATTTAAATACCTAAAAGAGATTAGTAAGTTTAAAAAACTAAAAAAAGACAAAAATTTTTAGTTTTTGATTGCAAATATCTTTAAAATGTTTTATAATGCTATTTACATAGAATAAAGATGATTTAAGGAGAAATAAAATGTTTAATTTATTAGCAGGCTGTAACGACCTTGGTTCTACAATTTTTTTAATAATAGCACTTGTAGGTATCGTTGCCCTATTCGTATGGCAATCAATTTCAGGCAAGAAGAAGCAACAAGAAGCGCAAAATATGGTAAACGCTCTTAAAATTGGTGATAGAGTTAAAACCATCGGTGGCGTTTGTGGTTTCGTAGTAGAAATAAACAACAACGAAAACACCTTCGTTTTAGAAACTGGAACGGACGATAAGAAGTCTTACGTTAAATTCGACAAGGGCGCAATTTATCAAACTGCTCCAAAGGAAGGAAGCGCAGTTGCTACTAAAGAAGAAAAAGTAGAAGAATCTGTTGTGGAAGAGGCTCCTGTAGTTAAAGAAGCACCAAAGTCAAACAAAAAGAAAACTGCTAAAAAAGTAGAAGTTGCAGAAACTGTAGAAATTCCTGAAACGGAAGAAAAAACCGAAGAGTAATTGTTTCATAAATTAGAATAACCTCGCATATCTATAGAAAAAAGGTATGTGGGGTTTTTTATGGGCAAAAATCGGTTAGAACAAGGCAAACTTTTGCCATTGTTTAAGGGAGTTTTACTAACGGTAATATTAAATTTAGCCTTAGTGTTAGCGTTTGCACTTATAGTTAAGGTAAGTTTAATGGGGGTTAACGTCGTCAAGTGGGTCAATCAATTTTTAAAGATAATCTCTCTTTTCGTTGGTGTGTTTTTTTGCGTTAAAGAAAGTAAAGGGTTTATTAAAGGGTTAGTCGTAGGAGTTTTCTCTTCACTTATAACCATACTAATTTTTGCGCTAATTGGTGGAGAAAATCATACCTTTTTGTCGGTTGTATTGGATACGGCCTTTTGTGGAATAGTTGGTGGAATCATTGGTGTGCTTGCCGTAAACCGAAATTAGCATGCAAAAAACTATCAAGTAAAAGACTAATATCATATCCTTGAAGAATTCTTCAAGGATTTTTTTATTTTCTTGAAATTTTTAGCATTGACTTATCAAAAGTATTATAGTATACTAAAATAGATTAATTATATGGTAGAAGGGAAATAACCTTTTCCTTGCTACGACCGAGAAGGGCAAAATAATAGCAAATGAGTATTTTAGACAAAATAGAAAATCCAACTGAATTAAAGCAATATAACGTCGATGCACTTTGCGAACTAGCGCAAGACGTTCGTGAGCGTATAATTGAAACCATAAAAGAAAACGGGGGACATTTGTCTTCTAATTTAGGGTTAGTTGAAACTACAATTGCTTTGCACCAATGCTTTGATTTTTCAAAAGATAAACTTATATTCGACGTGGGACATCAATGTTACACGCACAAACTTCTAACTGAAAGAAAGGAGAAATTTTCTTCGATTAGAACTTGGGGTGGAATTTCTGGTTTTCCCGATGCCGAAGAAAGCGTTTACGATTGTTTTTCAACGGGGCATGCAGGCACGTCTATTTCAGCAGGTTTAGGTTTGTGCGCTGCTAGAAACGCACTCGGTCAAGACTACTGCGTCGTTAACGTGGTTGGCGATGGCTCTTTGGCTAACGGACTTAACCTTGAAGCATTACACGCATCTAACGAAAAGCCTAAAAACTACGTTCTCATCTTAAACGACAATGGAATGTCAATAAGTAAAAACAAAAATGGTTTTTACAAGCTCATTTCAAAAGGCACCACAAAAAAAGGCTACGTTAAAAGTAAGCGTGCCGTTAAAAGAATATTCGGCAATTCCTTTATAACTAGATTTTTGGTGAAGGTTAGGGAATTTATTAAAAGAATGTTCAATTCTTATAATTATTTTGAAAAAATAGGTTTTAAATACGTAGGTATAATCGACGGAAACGACGTTAAAGAATTAACTCAAATTTTGCCAAGAATAAAAGAGGCTTCTAAGCAAAAAGCAATATTTCTTCATATAAAAACCACTAAGGGAAAGGGGTATAGGGAGGCAGAAGAGAATTCCTCGGACTATCACGGAGTATCTAAAAACTTCGAACAAAGCCCAGGTGGGTTTGGGTTAACGCTTGGTAAAACCTTAAACAATCTAATCGAAAAAGATTCTTCTATCGTTGCAATTACAGCAGGCATGAAAGACGGAACGGGACTTATAGAAGTAGAAAATCAATTTCCTAAAAACTTCTTCGACGTTGGTATAGCAGAGGAATATGCCGTTACCATGGCTGCCGGAATGGCAAAGGGTGGATTAAAACCAGTAGTTGCAATATATTCAACTTTCCTTCAAAGGTCTTACGACCAAATATTGCACGACGTATGTATACAAAATCTTCCAGTGGTATTTTGTTTAGATAGAGCAGGATTATGTGGGGAAGATGGAAAAACCCATCAAGGCGTTTTCGATATAAGTTTTTTATCGCACATGCCAAACATGACTATTTTAGCCCCAGCAGACGAAAAGGATTTACAAGGGGCGTTAGAATACGCTTTAAGTTTGAATTCGCCTGTGGCTATTAGATATCCTAAACAAGAAAGTAGGTCGCTAAATCTTTCTACCTTTGACGGAAAGTGGGAAAGAATAACCAACGGCGACAAAGCAACTGTTCTTGCCGTAGGACCTAGAATGATAAATTTAGCATTAGAGTTAAACGAGGCTTGTGAAAATACTCTTTCGGTTGTTTGTGTAAGAAGCGTTAAGCCGTTAGACCAAGAATTTTTATCAACTCTTTCTGGAAAAATCATTACTCTAGAAGAAAACGCATTACTTGGTGGCTTTGGCCAATTAGTAAAAGAGCATTTTACATCTAATAATGAAGTTAGAGTGCATTCATATGGAGTTCAAGACAAATTTATTCCACACGGAAAGGTAGTAGAGCAACTAGATTATTGTGGATTAAACGTAGAAACGATAAAAGAAATTATAAGTTAATATAGAAGAGGGGAAAACTTTATGATGAAAAAGATAATCAGGATGTTTTTGCTGATTGCTTTTGACGTTTTTGCTGTTTGGTTTTCATGGGCGGCGTCCATGGTGCTATTCGGTTTAAACTTTGCAACGGTGTTTCCGGCAACGTTGTATTACAGAATAGGCACGGTTTTCGTGGTGCTATTCTTTAATGCAGTGTCGGGGTTATATACTGCGCTATTTAAGTATATGGGCATAACCGAGGCAGTAAAAATCTTATTTACTAGTGGAGTATGTTTCGTATACCTAATGGTTGTAGCATACGTAGATGCAACGCTAATTATGGGTTGGGCTTTATTGCTTTCACTATTAATCGCTGCAGAAATCGGCGCTATAAGATTTTGGTCGAGAATAATTCAATTTCTTAAGGAAGCACAATACAGACTATTTAGACATAAGAAATATCAAAACGTAATTATTATAGGCGCTGGCGTTGCGGCTCACTCGTTAATTCAAGATTTAAGAAGAAGAGAAGACCTTGCAATGCGTCCAGTATGTATTTTAGACGACGACCATTCAAAGATTGGCAGATACATAGATGGTGTTAAGATTTTCGACGAAATCGCTAAAGTTGGCTATGCCGTTAGAAGATTTAATGCAGAAAAGATAATTATTGCAATACCATCTTTAGATAAGAAAAGGTTAAGCGACGTAGTTGCGTTATGTAAACAAACTAAATGTGCAGTATTGTCCTTGCCGAACACTTCAAAACTTGTGAGCTACTCGGTTAGTATCAAAGACGTAAAGCCCGTTAATATTCTAGACTTACTAGGTAGAGAACAAGTTAAAGTTAATATTGAAGACATCATTGGATATATTGAAAATAAAGTAGTGTTAGTTACGGGTGGTGGTGGCTCGATAGGTAGTGAACTTTGTAGACAAATTGCAAGACATTCACCAAAACAACTTATCATCCTAGACGTTTACGAAAACAACGCCTACGAAATAGAGCAAGAATTAAAGAGACAACTTCCTGACTTAAATTTATTAGCACTTATAGCAAGTGTTAGAGACAGTGGAAAGATAGACGACGTATTTAATAAATATCGACCTAACATAGTATTCCACGCAGCAGCACACAAGCACGTTCCGTTGATGGAAACTAGCCCTAACGAGGCTATCAAGAATAACGTTTGTGGAACGTATAACGTAGCAGACGCAGCAGGAAGATTCGGGGCAGAAAAGTTCGTTTTAATAAGCACGGATAAAGCCGTAAACCCAACCAACGTTATGGGCGCAAGTAAACGAATTTGCGAAATGATTGTTCAAACTATTAACAAAAAGTATGAAACCGACTACGTTGCCGTTCGTTTTGGAAACGTTTTAGGCTCGAACGGTTCGGTTGTCCCATTATTCACAAAGCAAATTGCAGACGGTGGCCCGATAACCGTAACCCACAAGGATATAGTTCGTTACTTTATGACTATTCCTGAGGCAGTAAGCTTAGTGCTACAAGCAGGCGCATACGCAAAAGGTGGCGAGATATTCGTTCTTAATATGGGCGAACCCGTAAAGATATACGACCTAGCAGTTAACATGATTAAACTTAGTGGTTTAGAGCCGTTCAAGGATATAGATATAAAGATAACGGGGCTAAGACCTGGCGAAAAGCTTTACGAAGAAATGCTTATGAGTGAAGAAGGCTTAAGCAAAACTGAAAACGAAATGATTTTCATTGGAAAGCCTTTAGAAATAGACGAGCATACCCTCTTTGATAGAATTGAGGAAATGAAAGGACTAGCATATCAAGAGACCGAAACTATGAAAGAAGTCGTTCACGAACTCGTTCCTACTTATAGGATAGACAAAAGAACGGAATAAAAAGTAAAAATGAAAAGAGCAAACGCAATTTACGTTTGCTCTTTTTTGTATACTAGTTAGTCTAATTAAGGTTTTCTAATAAGGTTAACGGGTTTTTTCCTACAAACCTTTACGATAGGTATTAGACACGCCAAAAGTCCTGTAATCAAAGTGGTTGCTAAAATAATTAGAACTTGTCTTATGGTGTAGAAGGCAAACTTCATAACGAAACCCATAACCGTTTTAGCGTATATATTAATGACGATACAGCCTAGGTAAGCAGTTAGGCAAGCGACCACACCACTAATGAGTGAAATGACGATGCCTTCGGTAATAAATATTGTAATAACGTCTAAGTTTTTAGAGCCTAGCGCCCTTAACACGCCGATAGATTGTTTTCTCGAGTTAATGCTTATGGAGATATAGTTAAATATCATATAGGCAGAGAAACCTGCAAGAACCAACGATAGATAGAACAATGCACTAGTAATACTATTTAGTGAACTTTGGTTGTTTTCTAAGTTATCCAGTTGCGAGTTGCCATACCAAACGATTTTAACGCCACTTTCTTGACAGAATAGAGAAGAAAGCGTATAAGCGTCGCTAGTGTTAGTGTTGGATGGAGAAACCATTCTAGAATACTTGTCTTGGTTGTTGTAAACACCAAGGTCGGTCATAAACTCGCTACTCATCATCACAGGATAAGGAGCGTGAGAAGTTTTGTCCGTGTAGTCTAGTGGAAGAGTAATATCTTTATCTATGCCGAAGTATACGCCAACGATACGACATTCAAACCTTTCTACTGTAGCACTATTTTTTACTTGTCTTGTAAGGATTGATTCTTTTATCAATTTAGAGTTACTTGCGTTAACGTTCATATTTGCTTGTAGAATGCTAACGGCTTGTTCGTAACTAGCCTTTGGTAGATAACTTAAGTTGTTTAGCGTTTTAACTGCATTAGTTATACCTTGAGTTGACTCAATTTCATCTTCGTAGAAAGCCTCGAAATCTTTTACGTTTATAATAATATCGTTCTTCTGTAATTTATCTAAAGACGTAAATAAAACTACGTTATCACTTTCTGGATTAAAATAACTAGCAAAATAATCTTTGGTGTTATAGAAAGAGTAATGCGTAGAAGTTCCACCGATAAGTCCCTTACCGTTTAAAGTATAGTCGTTGTCACTTGCAAAATACTTAGTTGCACGGTTTGAAACAGTTCTATACGTGTCGACGTATCCTTTTCTAACGAAAAGTTTAAAGTTTAGGCTTGAGGACAAGTAAGTCGATAGGTCTTGAGCGAGGGTATTAACTTCGCTAGTAGGGGCGATATCTTTTAATGAATCGTATTTTTCAGGAATTTCCCCCGTATCAACTATTGCTCGAATAAAAAATCTTTGATTTGAACTGAGAGTGATTGGAACGTTTATTAAATCTTTAATTTCGTTTATGCGAACGCTACCAACGTTCCAATTATTATCCTCGTCTTTAAATCTGTAATATTTAACGTTGTTGGCTTTCAGCCAATAAAGAATACTTTCTGCAGTATACTTAGAAATTGCTACGTCGTAGAAAGATTTTTCTTTATATTCTAAGACAGGCTCGTTGTTGCTGTAAATAGGATTACCCTGAGAATCCGTTACGGGGAATTGTTGAGGAACGTCTGGATATTCGCCGTAAAGAACGGTTAAGTTAAAGCCGTTTTCATCGATAACAGCACCTTGAGTTCCAAGGTTGCTTTCAAAGTTGTCGCTTCTAGTAGATTGACCATTACCGATTTCACTCGTAGAGAATTCAATAAAGTCGTTAAGATAAGGTTGATAGTAATATTTGCCAACGGGAACTTCAAAATTGATTTTTGGCTCTTTAATTGAGTTAAGACCACCCATGCCTAATGGATTGTTGTCGTAAATTTCGTATAGGCCACGGAAGTTATATCCCGTTTGCTTATTAATTTCGTCTATTTGTTGTTGTCCTAAACGAATTGAAGAATTAGCCTCTTTATCGCTATAAGTTGAAGATGCCGTTATGGTAGGGTAGGTATTTTCTTCAAGAAGAAGAGCGATAGACTTCATTTTATCGAATTGCGACAAGGTGTCGAACATTCCAAAAAGGGTAAATGCTAAAACCGAGAAGAAAATGGTGAAGATAAGTCTTACTGGCTTAACTTTTAACGAGCGAAGACCAAGCCACATAGAACTCGTCGTTTTCATTTTACTTCTAACGAATTTATTCTTTTTATCCTTTTGCTTTGCTTTGTATTCTAAATCTTTTAGGTCGTCTTTATAAGATAAAGGGTCAGTTTTTTGTTTTTTTACTTGAGCAAGTAAAATGCTTTCGGTGGATTGTTTAGCCCTAAAAGTTTGGTCGTTGACGTATGCGATTTTCTTTTCTTCGGCAATTGCCTTTCCAAGAATTGAAAGTTCTTCATCGTTTAGTTTTGCGCCCTTTTTAACGTAGACTGTGTTGCCCGAAACGGTTACGCAAGAAGTTGCAACTTGGTCAGTAATGGTCGTATCTTCGGCAAGTTTACCATCAACTAGTCTAATAATTCTGTCGGCAAAGGTCTCTGCGATTTCAAGGTCGTGAGAAACGATAACCACTAACTTTTCTTTGGAAAGTTTTTTAAGGGTGTGCATAATAGCGATACCAGTTGCTTGGTCAAGCGCACCGGTTGGCTCGTCTGCCATAATAATTTTAGGATTTTTTATTAAAGCACGTGCGATGGCAACTCTTTGCTTTTGTCCACCAGAAAGTTCGTTTGGTTTTCTTTTGCCTAAACCCTCTAAATCAACTAACTTAAGTAGTTCGTTAATACGAAACTCGTCGTAATCTTCGCCTTGAAGTTCCGTAGCGATTTTAATATTTTTTTCAACCGTATAGTCAGGGATAAGGTTATATTCTTGGAAAACGAAACCAATGATAGTATTTCTGTATCCAGAAAAATCCCCACGGTTAAAGGTGGAAAAAGCTTGACCGTCGATTATTATATCACCACTATCAAAATCATCTAGCGCACCAATGGCGTTTAGAAGAGTAGTTTTACCACTACCACTTTTACCGGTTATGAACACCAAACCCGTATCAGGTAAAGTTAAGTTTAAGTTATCAAGCGCAACAAGGTCGCCAGCGATAGTTTGATATTTTTTAGTTAAGTTAATAATTTGTAACATAAATATCTCCAAAATAGATAACGAATGACATTTTAACATAAAAAAGCCTTTTTTGCAATTATTTGTAAACAAAAAGGCCTGCACGTATATATGTAGTTAATATATTAATATCTAAAAACAAAAAAGTAACGGCGTGCCAAACTCCACAAAGGGCATCAGCCTGACACAAAAGTGTCGCTCGTTATTTCCTATAAGTTGTATAATGTATAAAATAAAAGCTCACACAGATGTGTGAGCAGTGCCCTAACTAGTGTAGGCGCATGTTGTAATCAAATGTTACAACCTAATCTTATTATATGAAATAATTTTATAAAAGTCAAGGATATGACAAAAAATGAAAAAAGGCAAAATAAAAAGCAAGGAGACCGAAGAAAAACAATCGAAAAGATTATCAACTCGTAATTATCCTTGCACTACTAATATTATATGCAATACAAACAAAAAAGTCAACTAATTTATCAAGAAAATAAAAAAGCGTGCCCACGCAGTTACGACCTGCCAACTTTGCACGCTTGCAATCAACGATTGCAATATTATTATATGCAACAACAACAAAAAAGTCAAGAAAATTTAATGATAAAATAAAAAAGGGACCAACAAGTCCCTTAATGCGAGGTCGGAACACTATTATTGTTAATCAAAAAATGATAACTCAGCGCCGACTACTAATCAATATATGATTAGGTTCGCTACCTTATATATAAGTATATGCAAGATAAATAAAAAGTCAAGGATTTTAACGAATAAGTTAAAAAGAATTAAAAAAAGACAAAACAAAAAAGAAACAAGCAAAAAGTTTTAATCTTCGGGGACGCTTCTACGCTTCGCTACGAAGGACTAAGTCCATTATAAAAGTCCGTCAAAGGCGTCCGAACGTGGGACGAGCCGTGGGAAGGCGAGAACATAACAAAAAAAGTTAACACATAAGTGCTAACTTTTTTTGTATGGTCCGCCGTGCATCTCCACTTCGTTTCGATGTTGCTATCGCAACGGGGACTCTTAAGCCGATACAAAATGCCAACGATAAATTCGAGTCCCCTTGTCGTAACTAAACAAAAAAGAAACAAGCGCTTATGCTTGTTTCTTTTTTGTATGGTCCGCCTTCGGGGACTCGAACCCAGGACCCACTGATTAAGAGTTTTAAAAAATGGGGTCAAGTTCTAAAAAATGTTAAAAAATGAGGGTTTTTATCCCAAAAAATGGCGTTTTTGAGCATGAAAATTTTAAAAGGTTATCAATGTAGCTTGCGAATAAGCGCACATAAATCCTCTAAATATTCACGTATTTTCGATGACCCTTTTTTCAATAAATGCGTGTAAACGTCTTGAGTCATTGCCATGGTTGAATGGCCTAAAATTGTTTGCAAAATTTTATCGTTTAAGCCTAGGCTATGGCAAATTGTTGCAAACGTATGCCTAGTTGAATGTAGCGAAACGCCCTTTATTCCAAGGGACTTTAAAAGACGTGAAAAACCTAGTTTCAAACTATTATACGTAAAGGTCCCAAGTAGGCTTTTATCAAAGTAATCAAAAAGAGTGTCATTAAAATATACGATTCGCTTGCTCGTTTCACTCTTTGGCTCTCCGAGAATTCCTTCGGTGATTGCTTTATCAACTTTAAAAAAAATGTCTTCATAGTAAAAGTCGTTTTCGGTGAGCGCAAGGAATTCCCCAACTCTAAGGCCGGTAACACAAAGAAAGAAAAAGGCTTGAGCGTATTTGCTATCTTGAGAGAGTATTTTGTTTTGCTCAAGGTATTCAAAAGCACGTCGTTTTTGTTGTTTGATTTTAGGCAGTTCTACTGCATCGCAAACGTTAAATGAAATTTTTCGTAGTATTACGGCCTTTTTCAAACTTGCCGAAAGAACCAGGTTTACTTTTTTTCGAGTATTGCCTGCAGCGATACCATTTAATAGGTGTTGAACTTGTTCAACCGTCAATGCTATTAATTTAACCTTTCCAAGTTCAGGGAATATATATTTTGCCATGAGCATTTCATATCCGTGCTGAGAACTTGGCCTTAAGGTTTGTTTCTTAAAATCATTATACCAGGTTAGCATCCACTCTTTAAGAGTTAAGTATCTATGAGGGTTAGCGTTCTTTCCTGCAGGGCGCATTTGCTTAAGCAGTTTAACGCATTCCTTTTGAGTTTTTGCATATACGGAATGTTGCTTTCCACCTTCGTAATATCGGCCAACGTAACACTTGTAAATGGTGCCTTTTTTGTTGTAACGTATTCTAACGCCAATAGTTCCTTGGCCGTGTTTAAGTTTAATCATTTCTTCTCCTTCCGGAGCGTGGTAAAATGTTGTAGCGTTCTTTAAGGTTTTATTGAATTGTGAATCTACGTTTAATTTATCTTCAGGCAACGGCCCAAGGCTTTTTTTTAACAGTGCCACTTGAAAGCAGTTCTTCAATCTCTGGTCGAACCGGGTTTTCGGCGCCGAACTGATATTCTTTAATTAATCGGTTCATTCTTTCGAGTAGCGTGCTAATTTCAAAAAGTTGTTGTTGTGCTTTAATAATTTCCTTATCCATAAGTTTCCTCCTAAAGTAATGGGGAAATAGTATAGCACAAAAATAAAACGATTTTTATATATAAATAAGTCATAAACCTATTGAAATACTTTTAGAAGGTGTCTAGAATCAATTAAACAAACTTTAAGGAAGCCAAAAGGCTTCCTTTTTTTATTTTAAATTTTTACTTAAACAAACTCTTCAGCTAAAACCTTTAACTGCACCTTAATTACTTTTTGTTGGTCGAATGAAAGGTTGCGATATGCTTTTATAATTTCTTTTTCGTCAGCAGATAAGGTTTCGGCAGGGGGAAGAATGTTGTCGCTTCTATAATTAGTTGCGCCAACTAGATATTCAATGCTAACACAAAAAAAGTCCGACAACTTTTTAAGCATAGCAATGTTAGGTTCTGCTTTGTCGTTTTCCCAATTATTATAGGTTGATTTTGCTATTCCAAGAAATGTGGACATTTCTCGAGTATTTAATTTTTTTTCCTTCCTAAGTTTTATTAAGTTTTCCATAATTCCACCTTTTTAGGCTAATAATAAATTTTTTTTAGCACTTTGTCCATAAATTTTGAAAAAATACTTGACATTCCCAAAAAATGGGATTATTATATCCATAAAAAATGGACAAACGAGGTGGAATTTATATGCATTGGTCTTTTTGGGTTTCAGTAGCGTCTCTTATTATTTCAATAGCAGGATTAATTTATTCAACAATTTGTGCCTGCAGAGAAGAGCCGACTAAAAAAGATAAGAACAATATGACTCACAAAGACTGAGGTTGGTTGTTTAACTATTAATTATCTTTAAAATTTCAGCTTCAGATGGCCCGGGAATTTTTTGACGTTCTATTTCTTCTTGTTCAATAAGCCTTAAATCTTCAAAGATTATACGAAACTCGTCGCTATTATATAAGTTACCAGGAATTTCAAATGTAAAGTTGTATTTTTCTACTCGGTGTTTATTTCGATATTGTTCGTATGATAGACAAGCAGAAAATTCTCCAAAAGAAAAATCTATTCGGGGCAATTTAAATAGAAGATTAACATAAGTTTGTGCTTGTTTTTCTACAACTAGTTTGTCATTAAATATGGGCGTTTTAGAGAAAAAGTTTTTTCTGACTTCTTTTATCTCTGTTGGTAAGGCTTTGAGTTTTTTTCCAAATAATGGATAGAGAGTGTCATTGTTGAAATTTAGTGAGGGGTTAAAAATGACTCCGTCAGTTGGATAACCATTTTCAACACGAGCATGGATAAAAAGATAAAAACAACGCATTGTGGGAGAATATTTTAGGATAATTGACCTTTCGTTAAAATATGAATCAGGCATTACTCTTAGTTTAATTTTGGCATAAGTTTTTTTAAAAGTTAATCTATAAGGCAAGAAGAAAGAGAGAAGAGCTATTACTAAAGAACAAATAGCTATAATTCCAGATAATGTTGATGACATGAATACCTCCAATATTTGTGTTTTGCCAGAAAGGACCTTGCCCTTCGATTGTTAAATTTTCGGCAAATAAATTATAGCAAAACGATAGGGCAAAGTCAATATGGCATAAAGGAGCAAAAATGAGTTGGATTGAAGATTTTGTAGAAAGAAATACACCGGTGGAAGAACCGGAAGAAGATATGTGGGTAAGGTTTGAATACCAAGCTGGATGCCACAGTTACGAAGACGAAGAATAAAAAATTAACAGTTTTCCGGATATCCGGAAAAATTGTTAGGAAAAATAAAGAGGTGGAATTTATGAAATTAAAAGAACTTAGAAGCGCAAAGGGCGTTTCTCAAAAGCAAGTTGCAGATGCCCTTGGAGTAACCGACGTGGCGTATTATTACTGGGAAAGTGAAAAGAGAGAACCTTCTTTTTCAGACGTTAAGCGTTTGGCAGAATATTTTGGCGTAACGGCTGGAGAAGTTTTAGGCGACACGAACTATTTACCGGTCGAAGCGCCAAAGCCTAAAATCTTTCACGTTGGAAGAGATATGTGGCGAACCACGGCAAGTTTAGAAGAAATAGAACAGGCGATAGACCAGGATAAAGAAAATCTAAAAGAAACCTTCTTTCAAATTGGTTACAAGCTAACTCTTGTTAAAAATACTAAACTTTACGAGAAGTTAGGCTATCAAAATATAGTTGATTACGCTCAAGCTCGTTTCGGTTTTGGAAAGACTACGTGCTACGACCTATTAAACGTCTACAACTCTACGAGAAATTTTTTCAAGCCTAATGAAATGGCTGAGGCTTATAAAAAATACAGTCAATCTCAATTAGTCGCTATGAGTGGCGACCATTGGTCTCACGATACACTTGTTGATTATATTTCGCCGGACGATACCGTTGAAGACATTAAAAAGTATGTCCGTATTTGGGATAGAGAATATCGTGTAAGGGCAAATGCGCCTAAAGGAAAAACCGTAAAAGAAGCGCTTTTGATAGAGCAAAATAGAAAGCAATCGTTGGCGCAGGCTGAAGAGCTTAAACAAACGGTAGCGCCTGGGCAAATAGAAATTGACGTTGATACAAGCGAGTGCATCGGCGAAGAAACTTTCAATTTTAACCAGGCATACGAACAGCCAGACTATGACGAAGAGGAAAACGAAAATGAAGAAGAATCGACAATCCAGGATGACACAATCGTGCAAGAGCCGACAAAGGCGTCGTCTTTCGAGATTTATCCAACAAAAAAATTCGTCTCAACGCCAGCAAGGTTAAAGGGCGCGATAAAAGACTTTTTTGACTCTAATAAATATTTTAAGGTAATTTTTGACCCAGACGATAAAGGGGGAGGGATAAGAGTCGTTTCTGAAGATATAGCTCAAAATATTACAACTCATTTAATTGAGAACTGGGACGAAATTTTCAAAGATTCCGGACTAGGAATCGAAAATAAATAAGTTAAATACCCGAGTGTGCCATTTTGGCCGGTAACGCTACGGCGCAGTTCTATAAAAGAATACTTACAGATTTACTCCTTTTATGTAAGCGCCGTAGATGGTCCGGCAAACGGCAAAGGAAATTAAAATGCATATATTTCAAACGTTATTTATATTTTTAATACTTTTTATTGTAGCAATGCTACTTTGCTGGCTAGCGACTGGAGAGCCACCATTTATAAAACGAAGAAGAAAGACGGAAGAATGGGATTTACCTAAAAAGGCGTCGTCAGACGTTCGTGTTATAAAAACTAAAAAGGCGATTATAGTCGAGTTTTTAGAAAAAAGCGAGGAGGTAAAGCAGGGGTGCTCGTCTTCCAGAGTTCCGGCAGAAAACCATAAAACGAAAAACGATAGCTGTGACAGCCTCTCTCGGGCGAGCATGTTCCTAAAAGAAAATGAAACCAAGGCAAGTTAAGGTTAAAAGTCGACCTGGAGAAAAATGGTTACAATATGCGCCAGATTATTATTTAAGTTCTCACGGACGTTGGTTTTCAGCAAAAAGCAACAAACTTTTAAAGCAATATAAAAACGATAGTGGATATTATAGAGCTTGCATTTGTTTTCCTTGCAAAAAAAAGAAAGACATATTCACTCACATAGCAGTAGTTAGTCTATTCGGTGATAGAAACGGAAACTTTCTACCAAAGACGAGCCTTAGAAAAGAAGGCCTCTCCATTGACCACGTGTCGAGGTGCAAAAGAAACAACGGCGTTCTCAATCTTGAAATCGTTAAACATACAGAGAACGTTACACGATTTTACGTTAAGGTCGGTAGAAGTCGCACCGTTATTCCTGAAGAAATAGACGAAGAATTATTTAGCTGAATTCCAGTAACATGGTTTTCATAAATTTCCACCGGATGCCCGGCATAATATCCTGGCATCCACATCATCTCCGAAATACTCTTTCAAGTCCTAATCGGGCGAGGAGATGCTCCTTAATAATTTTTTGTTTAGGAACAACAATCGTTGTTCCCAAACGCCCCTCCTGGATGGTTGTAGAAGGGTTCGATTCTCTTCGGGGGCTCCAAAAATCAAAGGTGATTTTATGAAAAATAAAAGAATTAAGAAAATCTTCAAGATGTTAGGCGCTTGTTTTTTGATAAGCGCCGTTAGCCTTTCTAGTCTTGTTGGTTGTAATGAAACCAATCAAGGTGAAGTGCCGGAGGTAGTTCCTTCTTATGCAGAAATCGTTTCCTCTCCAGGCTTTGACATTATCGCTTCTAACAGTGCTGAATTAAAACTTTTCTCAAGCGAGCCAACCGTGGTAAACAATGAGAATCCAGTTTATATTGAAAGAAAGATAACTGCAACGGTCTATCCTTTGGATACACCTTATACAGAAGTAACGTGGACGCTAAACTGGATAGACGAAACGGACGAGGACGACATTTCTAATTATGTCGTTATCTCTCAAAGTGAAACTGATTCAAGGATTTTGACGTTGAGGTGCTATAAGGCATTTTTAAATAGAGACATGACTTTGACGTGCACAACGGTTGTTGGCAACTTTTCAGCGACTGCACGAGTTTCTTTCTATGGTGCACCCACAACATTTTCTATGCAAAATAAGCCGACAAATATTAGGGACGAAATATCAAACGTTGAGTATCGTAAATTAATAGCCGGAAACGAGTATAACTGCATTATTGTATTATCAAACAAATTAGGTTGTGTTAATCCAGATTTCGAGCCTAGTTTTACGTTGCGAGCTACAACTTATGGCTCGGTGAATTTAACTAATGGGGAAATTTTGGAGTTTAAGTCAATTTCAACAAGAGAAGATGGGAAATACTTAGAATTTTATCTTTTTTCTCCAAACGACGATACGCCAGTCAGTGAATGTCTTTTAACCATAGAGGTTAAAGATTCTTGTGAACTTATACTTACTGCAGAGCAGTCTGTAGAATCTTTTGTAAAAGATGACGTTGCTTTTGAGTCTAATGTTGACGTTTCTTGTTATTTGCAATTAAGAATAATAGAGCACGTTACTGGAATGTATAAAACGTATAACTTTAAGGTCTTTTCAGAATAAAAAAACAAAATGAGTTGAGGTGTAATTATGAAAAAAAATAAAAGATTAAAAAAACTTGTAAAAATGATGGGCGCTTGTTTTCTGATAGGCGCCGTTAGCCTTTCTAGCTTGGCTGGGTGTGCTCCAACTAAACAAGGAAGTGTAGAAGATGTTAATGCTACTGTGGCAGAAGGCGTTTTAACTCCGGGTTTTGACGTGATTCAGTCTAACACCACTGAGTTAAAGTTATATTCAAGCGAGCCAGTAGTAATCGGCGACGAGCAAGCTTTTTTTGTAGAAAGGACAATCACTGCAACCGTTTATCCACTAGATACCCCTTATCAAGAAGTAACGTGGGAACTATCTTGGGTAGATGCATCTGAAGAAGAGGTTTCAGATTACGTAACAATAACCCCTAACGAAAGCGATTCTAGAATTTTAACCCTAAGATGCTATAAGGCGTTCTTGAATAAGGATATGCAACTAGTATGTAGAACGGTAGTGGGTAATTATACGGCTACGGCAAGCGTTACGTATTATGGCGCACCAACGAGAATTTCCGTAAATGGCTTGCCAGATAAGGGTAGCGATTACGGGTTAGAATACTACACGCTTTTAACGGCAGACAACTATAATCTTGAGCTTAATCTAGAAAACGGATTTAACTGTGTTAATCCTGAGTTTTCTCCTGAGTATAGCTTAGAGGTTGAAGCGCTTGGTTCGGTCGTATTGAATGATGGCTCGGTAGTTCCTTTAGAGGTTGGTTATGATGAATATAACAGCAATAGCGCAGCTGTTAAGCTTATGATTGGTTCTGCATCTTATACCGTTGCTACGATGATATTAAACGATGGAGTTGTTAGTGTTAAACCTATTAAAAGCGTAGAGTCGCTCGACGGCAACGGTTATACATTTTCGTCGTTTATTAACGACACCCCTTGTCGCTTTATTTTAACGATTAGGGAAAATGTTAGTGGGATTTACACATATTTCACGTTTAGGGTTATATCAACACCTAAATCGGTTAGCTTAGATGCTGGCTCAATTGTGTTCTAATATAAGGGGGAAAAATGGGAAAACTTAAACTTTACATAGCGCTTATACTTGTTATTTTATTTGCAGTAATTGGCGCTAGCGCATATGCCTTTTATAAACTGGGAATACTAGATGTTTTTAAGGAAGAAACGGAAGTTGAAGACGAATCTTTTGGCGTAAAGTATAAAGGCGTTAAGTTATCTTCAGGCGCAATCGTTAATTTTATGGGAGCAGAGAGCAACGTTTTTGAAATCACCGGTGGAAAAACTTATTCAGTTAAGGTGGTCCCTTGTGAAGTTGCTAACTGGACCTTTACAAAGGATGGCGAAAAGTGTAGTTTCTTATCCGTATCAGACTTATCTCCAGCGTTTAATTTTGAGTATTATTCCGATTATTTTATTTTCTCGTTTGACTTAGGTTTAACTCTACAAGAAGTATTAGAAAGGGCATACCCAGGTTCGGAGATTGTTCTTAGCGAAGAGGCCATGAATTCAGAACTAAATTACGCTTTAGAAATAAAGTCTAACAAGGTTAACGCTAAGGATAAAGTGGAAACTATACACATTAATTTTAGGTGTGTCATAGCAGGCGTAGTTTTAGATAAAAACGAGATTACTTTTTTAGGATGATGAAATGAAAAAGATTAGCAATTTTAAAAAATTAACGTGTTTAGCAACGTGTATTTTAATATTGATATCGCTTTTCTTGGGCTTTTTCCCTGGTGTAACTATCAAGGCTTTTGCCGAAGAAAAAGACTACGTGCTTAAAATAGCTACTTCTAACGTTCTAGACGATTTAAAAGGTGCAACCGTTGACGGTAAACTTTTTGATACTGAAAACTATCCGAAAGATAGCACGAAGGAAACTACAGTTCTCTGTTTTGCCGAAGTGGGTTATTCTAAATATCAAGACAAACAGCAAGATTTTTCTTTATATGTTTACGTATATAATCCTCAACTAACTAACTACAAGCTGAATTCTGCGCTTAATAAAATACAATTTTCTATAAACGATGGGGAATATGTTAAATATAACGTTGAATTTGTTAACGATTCACTTGAAAAGATAGGTTCCAGACTTTACATAAAATTTAAGGTTAAGTTAAGCGATACACAAAGGAACTATATACTAAGTCAAATAACAACAGAATCTAGATTATATAACGTATCTGGCATTGAACTACTACCAGAGGGAAAATATAACGCAGACGATTATGTGGTTGCTCGTCAGTTTTTATATTCAGGCTATGGTTTGGGCTATGGTGGAACTGCAGAGCAAAACGATTTAGGCTGTGTTTCAGATAAAATTGAAACGATTGAGCTAGATGTGAATGATACGTATTGGCGCTCTAAGACAAGTAATAAAGGGGCACATTATCAAAATCAAGTAAATACCGTTTATTTCTCGGTCCCTAACGAGTATTTGAACAAGTATGGAAAACTACAACGTATTAAGGCTGAATGGTATGAATTCAAGTCCAAAGACATTGTAGTAACGTCTGACCAGGTCGCTTATGATGCAATTGCTCCTTGGATAGGGAAAAAAAATAGTTATAAAGATTGTAGTAGAGGATTGTATGAAGAGCCACTTGCTAAAAATGGTTCTGCTGGAGGTTATACCGCTGCTTGGTCCTATTGTTCTAAGAGATGTTATACAAATGCCCCTATGAAAAACTATGTAGACACTTTATATTATTTATTCAAAGTCAACGACATTCAAAATTACGACCCTTATGCAGAAGTAACGTCGATAGGCGGTGTTTCTTCTAATAAGCTATATGATTACATTCTTACATATAACAAAAGTTATAAAAACGGAACCGTTAAAGACGGAATGATATCTGCCGACTTGTTTGAATCTGATATTGATAGCTATAGAAAAGTTGATAATCAATATGGAAAGGTGCAGTATGGTTACTCGTATTACGATTTCGATGCAAACGTAGATATGTTTAATTTAGAAGCGTATAAACCGGGAGAACATAGTTTTTCGGAAAATGTAGAAATATATGGCTTTTGGGAAACTCTTTTTGGCAAAACTCCTCAAAAGGAAGAAAGTTTCGAAAATATAAGCCCAATAGTTGTTTTAGACGACGAAACTATGACTCAAGCTAACTGGATAGTTTCAGACAAGCTTTTTGTAGATTTTAATGAGGTTGACGAACTTAAGGGTTTCTATAATGAGGCGAAGAACAACGATGAAACGGCAGTTCTCTTCCGTTTTGCAAGAACAGATTATTATTCGGCTCCATTAATTGTTGAGTGTAATGACTTATTAAACGGAACATACCCTGAGCTTGCTTATCGTGCATGGCAATCGGTATTTTTCGATTTCGACGTTATACAACTAACATTTAGTGCAAATGGTGTTGAAACGATTATTCCTGTAGTTGCAGACCCTATCGATATTGTTACACCGGTAACGCCACCAACGCATTTTTTGGATATAACTGCTTGGATATGGATAGCGCTTGCTATTGTGCTCGTTTGCGCGCTTGGAATCTTTTTAGTCAGATTATATAAGAGAGGTTAAAGTATGATTGTTGCAGGATTAATAACAATAATAGCATTCATTTTCTATTTAACGGTAGACCATTATGCAGAGACTTACAAGTTCCTTACAAACTGGATTCTGCCCTGTAAATGGATAACAATAGGCTTGCTGGTAATTTTTATCGGCTACTGTTTAGTAGAGTTCGTCTGCTGGATAAGAGACAGGCTCTAGAGGAGGATATATATGATTTCAATAATGATTTCTTTTTTTGTATCAATGATTATTTCGATTATAGTTAAGGCGCTAAGCTCAACGATAAGCTTTTTAAATAGCTGGGTGACACCGTGCTACATAATAACGTTCGTGCTACTGGGTTTCTTTATTTGCTACCTTGTCGCAGACTGTTATAAAAGATTTAAAGATTAAGGAGGGGGAATGGCTACTACAGTTAATCAATTTCCAAAAACAAAAGTAACGTTAAGAGAAAGGGTTAAAAAGTCTAAAAAAGAGGCAACTGTTCGTCGCCAAAAGAAAAAGCATGCCGAACGCATCGGCTACAGCTCTGGCGCAAACGATTACGAAACTTTGCCAAAGGTAAAAGGCGCAACGGCATGTGCCAAAAAAGGCTACGACCACGCTCTAAAAGACGGAACCAAAAGAGATAAGTTTAATAAAAGGCTTAGGGAGGGAAAGAACTATAAAAACCAAGTGTCGTTCAAAAAGTAAAGGAACTAAAAAATCAACCAAAAAATCAACTAAAAAAGCGCAGGCAAATAAACCTGCGCAACAAGAAACTAAAAAAAATCAAGTCACCGGTTCGGTTTTTGAGTTGCAAAAAAATAAAAAGGATAAAGACAATTTCCGTAAAGGCTTTAGAAAAAACAAAAAAACAAAGCATCCTGCTTATACTTATTCAAATAGAAATGGTAAATATCAATATGTGAGCTTAACTCATTCAGACACTTATGATAATGAGTTTACGATTCCTTTACATAAAAATCCTAATCCTGAAGATAAAGAAAAATCGTATATCTTACCAAACCCTTACGAAGATGAACCAAGAAGTTTCTCTCGAAGATATAATTGGAAAATACACGAAAAAGACAAGGGTATATTTGATTCAGTAGCAAAAAAACCTATTAAGAAAAAATAGTAATAAAAAAAGAAAGAAGCGAGTGCAGTCCTATTCTTAGCGCACAGTGCTCAGCTGAACTTAATCAGCGAAACTTCTTTCTAGTATTATTATATACGATTTTTGAAAAATCGTCAACTAATTAAACGAAAAAATTTATGATTACAATAATTTTTGGAAGTAACGGCGTTGGTAAATCCAGTTTAATGACGCATTTTTTAAACGAGAGCGCCTTTGATGCACGTAGAATTTTTCAAGGTCAAAAAGAAGTGTTCTGCTTAAATCAAGACCTTGGACTCAACATTCCAACGCCAGACCATCTTACATATTTAAACGGCGCAGCGACTTTTCGAAAGGTTGGTTTCGACCCTAGGGAGAACCTGCAACTATATCCAGGCCGACTTGGAATTCAATCTGAAGCGCCGGAAGACGTTAAATGCCAATTCATACTGCCATATGCGACGTTAGGCATAGACGAGGCGCAGACGTGGTTCTCTTCGAGGGACGGCCACGTTGAGAACTATCAATTCTCGTTCTTCGAAAAGCATCGTCACAATAACTTAAATATCTATATGTCCACCACTAGGGCGAGACTAATAGACTTACGTATAAGGGAACTTGCGCAAGGCATGCATGTTTTAAGTAGAAAAGTTACTGAAGACGGCTATGGCAGAATGAAAGTTGAATGGATAGTCAATTTAATTGACGTTGGCGAAATGGAAGGATATATCAATGCGCCAATCCAGGATAGAAAATTATATGCACGAAAAACAAAAATAACGTGCAATCGAAATATATTTGAAATCTACGACCCCGAAAGTTGTAAGGACCTTTTCTATAAAGGCTTTTCAGGTGTAGACTTTAATTTTAGGGAAACAGTATGAAAAAAAGTAAATTTAAGAGGGTTTTCGTTAAGCAAAACCTTTATAGGATTATAAATGAAGAGACCTTAAGAGTATATCGTTCAATTCACAACGAAGTCGACGTTATGGGTGATAAAAATCACGCCGATATGCTTAAGAAGATAAAAAAAATTAGTGATAAAAGCTTTAAGCAGGCTGACGGCTCATATAAGCTTTTTGAAATTTATCGTAACAAACTCGACAAGTTAATCGAGTTTCAAAAGAAACGTAGAGTTAAGGTTATGGAATGGTTTAAAAAATACGTTGACAAGCTCGAACAAGAAGAAATTAATCGCTTCATGGCATACTACCAAGACTACATTAACTTACCAACGTTAGAAAAACTAGTCGCTGAAGAATATTCCGACGATATTGCTCTTGGGTTAGAGGTTGTAGAGCCTGAAATTGACATTCTACCACCCGTAACCATAGAACCTGAAGAAGTTGACGACGCTGGAGAAGACGTGGAAGACTGCGAAGAGGAAGAGTTTGAGAATGAAGAAGAGGAAATCGAGGACGAAGAGCCAGATACAGATTTAATAGCCGACGAAGTCGAAGAAGAAAACGAAGACCAAAACGAAGAAGAAAGCCAAGCGAATCTAATAGAGAAAATAATAAATAGTTAAAAATCGTAATGAAGAAAGCGTTTTCTTGGAGTAAAGCGAAAGATTGAGACAAATGTCCAATCTTCGCTTACGCAAAGAAAATCGCTTGCGAAATAGATTTTTAACTATGTGTGTGTTACTGATTAGATTCCGCTTGGAAGTCGAAACGCATACCTTAAATAAGGTATAAAGTTACATTATAAAAATAAAAAATTAATGTCGTAAAATAATTTTTTTCGAAACGTAGTGAAGAAAAAAATTCGAATATATTTAAAATTTTCCTAGGGGGGCATTTGAATGAAGACCAACGCTAAAATTGATTTTACTGCAGTAAAAAATTTTAAGTGTTTAAATGGTAACGTGCAAATGCTTTTTTTAATACTTTCGTGCGCTGATGGGAACGGCGCAATTAGGCTCGGAAAGAAAGACTTTTCTAAATACCTTTCAATAACGGAGCAAACTGCGGGGAATTATATAAAAAGTTTAGTGAAATCCTCGGTTTTAAAATATAAGTATTCTGGGGAAATGCGTTTAAATCCAAATTTTTACTATACTGGGGACGAAAATAACTTTGAAAAAGCACTTGAAGGCTACAACACCTTTAAGTCTGATATGTAACAAAAAGGAGAAAAACACAATGGCACCAAGAGCAAAACCAGAGGCGAACGTTAAATACACGTTTAGATTCAGGAAGGACGGAAAGACAAGTCTTGTAACGTTAATTTATGAGGGTATTAACAACAAAGGGCGTTTAGAGTTCTACAACTGCCAAAGCAAGGCGTATACCTCTATGCTCCCCGACAGGTTCTCATACATACACCGCTTCAACCTTGTTAAGAAAGAGCAAATACCGACGAAAGAAGAGAGAAATAAGGTAAATGCGCCTAAGTCGATTCAAGTTGAGAACGCGGAACTTAAGGTAGATTGCGCAAAAGAGCGCATAGATATTGCTAACTTCTTCAGTGGATTAAACGAGAAAGAAAAAGAGCTTATTCAAAGAACAATTAGAAGAAGCCCCGACAAGCTTGAGAAGGATATGTTAGATTTCTATTCAGACTCGCCAACGGCGCCATATAAACCAGGACTTATGTCAGAATGGATTAAGGCTCAGGCATGCTTAAAGCCTGAACAAGCTAAAGTATTTATGTAAAGGAAGTAATTTTTTAATTTAATATAAAACCCCCGAATCCGGAAGAGGGGGTTCAGCTTTTAAAATAGAAGGCCCCTTGTGGTCTATTTTGGCAAGCGCAAAAATTTTTTTAGGGACTGATAAAGGTAACCCGGCAGAGCCGGGTAATAGTCTTAGCAAAGACTAAATCACACTTAACCTTTCTTTAGAAAGATAACAACCTTACGTAAGTAAGGTTTAGATATATAACAAAGCTATTAAGTGGTGATGTATATGGCGCAGGCAAAGAAAAAAGGTCCGTTACGTAAGGAAAAGGAAACGGACCTATAAAACAAAAAGATACGCTAACTTATTAAAATCAATCATTCGAGATTAAAAAAGACTTTAAAACAAGTGCACAAAAAAGTTCCCACTGCTCCGTTTTTAATAATTTTTTTGTTAAATTAAATATTTTTGGGTGATGGAAATCACTAGTAAAAATCAAATAAAAAAGCGTATCAATCGATACGCTTTTTTTGGTCCGCCTTCGGGGACTCGAACCCAGGACCCACTGATTAAGAGTCAGTTGCTCTACCAACTGAGCTAAAGGCGGTGGTGGCTCATCGGGGAATCGAACCCCGGACACCGTGATTAAAAGTCACGTGCTCTGCCAGCTGAGCTAATGAACCACTATTCAATTACACCACTAATCGTGGTTTTGGCAGGGGTGGCAGGATTTGGCGTTTTGCACGCCGCCCCGATAAAACGTTCACTGAACGTTTTAGTCCACTAAAACTGCTCTAGATTATTTTTGATTTATCAGAGTGGACAATTTTGCATCTGCAAAATTTCTCCCCCAACAAATCCTTCCACTAATCGTGGTTTTGGCAGGGGTGGCAGGATTTGAACCTACGAATGACGGAATCAAAATCCGTTGCCTTACCGCTTGGCGACACCCCTATAGGTTATAAAATTTTAATGGGGCGGATGATGGGAATCGAACCCACGACCTCAAGGACCACAATCTTGCGCTCTAACCAACTGAGCTACACCCGCCGTATTGGCGTGTCTGAAGGGATTCGAACCCCTGACCCTC